>JACRIR010000121.1 GCA_016215705.1 Candidatus Poribacteria bacterium
ACTCCAACAAACGCTTGTCCAGGGGACAGTACAGCAGATGATACTGACCCCGAAGATGCAGCAAGCGATTGAGATATTACAGTTATCGACGCTCGAACTCGAGTTGTATATCGAGCAGCAACTCACCGATAACTTTATCCTTGAGGAAGAGCAAGAGCCGACTCAAACGCACGAGATGGAGATTCCATCCGCGCCCGGTCCCCCTCCAAACGTTGAAGTTCCTCCAGAGCGCGACGAACGGCTAGCCAGCGATAATGAGCGCGATATCGAGAGCGAGCTTGAGCATCTCATGGCTTCGTACAACGATTACTACTACGAGGGGCGTGACCTCAGCGTGCCTGAGGAAGACGGCAAGCGAGGCTTTATCGAGAATACGGCTGCCGAGGGTGAATCGATGACCCAGAGCCTCCAGAGGCAGCTCTCGCTGAGCACCGACAATCCCACGGACTATAAGATCGGCGAATGGATAATCAGCGAAATAGACGAGCGCGGGTATTTCTCCTCCACTGTCGAGTCGGGCGCCGAGAAACTTGGTGTTCCACCCGAAGAGATCGAGCGGATTCTCAAGATTATCCATACGTTCACGCCCGCCGGAATCGGGGCGCGCAACCTGCGCGAGTGTTTGCTGATCCAGATCGAGGCGTCGCATCCCGACAACGTTAATTTAAGAAAGATCGTTCAGGAGCACCTCGAACAACTAGCGAAGAAACAGTTTCCCAAAATTGCGCAGGCATTGAAGATATCCGTCGAGGAAGTACAAGACCTGGCGGCAATCATCGCCTCGCTCGAGCCGATGCCGGGCAGGTACTTCGGGAACCGCGAAGTCATCTATATAGTGCCTGATGTCATCGTGAAAAAAGTGGACAACGATTACATAGTGTATATGAATGATGACGGTTTCCCAAAGCTTCGCATCAGCCCCTTCTACCGCAAGCTCCTAAAAGATCACAGCGACAATCCACAGACCAAAGAATATATCAGAGACAAGTTGCGGGCTGCTCAATGGCTGGTCAAGAACATACAACAGCGCAAAGAGACGATTCAGAAGGTGGCGCAGAATATCGTGGACGTGCAGAGAGACTTTTTCGACAAGGGGGTCGCGCATCTCAAGCCGCTGACACTCAAGGAAATCGCCGAAAGAATCGGGATGCACGAGTCCACCATCAGCCGCGTGACGTCGAACAAGTATATGGAAACATCGCGCGGCATTTTCGAGCTCAAATACTTCTTCTCTTCTGGAATCGAGGGCACGGACGGCGAGGTGGCTTCATCGACGAGCGTCAAGGAAATAATCCGAAACCTCATCGAGAACGAGAACAGGCGCAAGCCTCTGAGCGACCAGAAGATTACCGAACTCCTCAACAGACGCGGCCTCAACATCGCGCGCCGCACCGCCGCCAAATACCGGGAAGAACTCGGCATCCTATCCTCAAAATACCGTCGCGAATACTGAAAATAGACGGTCTCCTCTACTCCCCGTTCAACCCCATGCAGGCAGGCTGGATACTCAGAAGAGGGTATATATGAAGGGAGCGAGCGCGGAGCCTTCGCCGAGGATAATGACTAGGCTCATAATGAGTAGTATGATTATTATGGGAAGAAGCCAGAATTTCTTCCGTTCTTTCAAGAACACCAGAAACTCGGCGAGAATACGGAGTTTCCCCACTGCAGACCTCACCTTCCTAATCCGGCTCGAATTCCTGCTTCCATGAATAGTCGTGGCCTGAAGGCTGCGCCTTCTTATCGAGCACGAAATTCTCCAGCACGAGATAATCCATGTTTGTCCGCATGAAACAGCGATAAGCATCAAGGGGAGTGCATACGATAGGCTCTCCTCTCACATTGAACGAAGTATTGACAATCACGGGACATCCCGTCAATTCGTAGAAGTTGAGAATCAGGTCGTAGAAAAGAGGGTTATCGCTCCGCTTCACGGTTTGCAGTCGCGCGGAGTAGTCCACGTGCGTGACTACCGGGATTGTCGATCTTATCTCGTTGATTCGGTGGGTTCCTTTGAGCGTTTTCCGGTCTTCCGGCAGAGCCAGCCTGATTTCATTCCGTACGGGGGCAGTGAACAGCATGTACTGACTTTCGCCCTCGAAGTCGAAGCACTCCTTCGTCCGTTCAAGCAACACTGAGGGGGCGAACGGCCTGAATGATTCCCTGAATTTGATCTTGAGGTTCAGGAGACTTTGCATGTTCGGATTGAAGCTTCTTTCGCATGAAGTCGGACATCCACAGCTTATCTTTGAGCCAGAGGGGGAGCGCGGTGACGAATGACCTTATTCCTTTCGGAGCCACTTGCAGGTAGGTCTCGATGATACGCTCGAACTTGAGAAAAGGTTTTTCATAGAAGCCGACATCGGATGTCCGTTGTCGGGCGAGGTCCGGCGAACAAAGTCCAGCAGCCGCGCCGCGCCTTCCGCAAGCAAAAGGAACGCAACGACCGTGATGAGCGGGAGCACAAACCTCACCATCATCGTGTGTCGCCGGCGCTTATCCGGAGTCGCACTCGAAGTATTCGGCATTGCCATAATCCGACTTTCTTGGACAAATGATCTTCGGACAGATTCATTGGAGTGAACTAACGGGGTGAACGGCAGCATTCTGATTTGTGCTTTTCGCGACTACTGCCCGGCAAATCGAATTACGCTCGAATCGTATCACATTCGCCAGTTGCTGTCAATGACTTCGGCTTGACTTATCGGATGCTGACATATATCATTTTAGAATCCATCCCGCAATCTTGCAGGCACGAATTCATTCGTACGCACAGGGCGAAAAGCAGGCTGGAAATCCCCCCTCGGCGGGACGTAGTAAATTCGCACTTACAAGAATCTATGCCGATTCTCCAATTGCGGGAGAGATTCTTTACTCGTTTGCCATATCGTGTGGGTTTCGGGGAAGGGCATCGGGAGACAACTGCTTGGTGAAAGAAGCCTACAGGCCGGGCATCTCAGTCGTAATGCCCGCTTACAACGAGAAGGATAACATAGAGAGGGCTGTAGAGTCAGCGCTCAAGGTTCTGAAGGACGCTTCGGACGATTTCGAGATTGTCGTCGTCGACGATGCAAGCACCGACGGAACCGGAGCGATGCTCGATAGAATGGCGGCGAGCATCCCTGCCCTTAAAGTGGTTCACCACGATAGAAACCGCAAATTCGGAAAAACGATCAGAGACGGTTTCGCGGTCGCGAGCAAGGAATTGGTTTTCATCACCGATTCAGATAATCCCATAGACATGGAGGATATGAAAAAAGCGATTCCCCTGATGAAGGAGTATGATTTCGTCAGCGGGTCACGCCTCACTCGAGAACCGTCGGTCAAGCGAATTGTTTACACAGCGATCTATAATTTCATGATACGAACGGTTTTTAGGCTCAACGTCCGCGACGTGAATTTTTCCTACAAGATGGTCAAGCGCGAGCTGTTGCGAAAACTCGACCTTCGATCTGAGGGCTCATTCATTGACGCTGAAATGCTTCTGGAGGCAAAAAGGAGGGGCGCCCGGATCAAGGAGATAGACATCATGTACTATCCCCGCGCGCTTGGCGAGTCCACCCTCGCGAGTCCGTCGATTATCGCAAAGATTCTGTACGAGATGTCAAAGTACATGCTCCGACGTTTATTCCAATTTGGCCGCAGTGGGCCGGTGTAAGCGTGCCTAATTGCGGCTCTGCCGCGAGACCCACGCACAGCGAGGCACGTTCACATGGAAATTCCCTCCGCCGCTTCGCCCTCACGCGCTGACAGCACGAAAGGCTCCGTTCAGGGCGCAGTTCCCTTTGTAATCGGGATGGCATACTTCTTCATGGGCCTCTTTTTTGTTCGACCGAACATGGGCGAGCCCGACTCGTACCGCGAAGCGCTTTCAGCGCTCCAGTATATTGATAGCGGAACATACGGTTCCTATTGGGACCACCCGTTAACAATGTATGTGTTCGTGGCCGCCACACGTTGCGCGCACGCCCTCGGCTGGAGCCAGATTGCCACGCTGAATACGCTTGCCATTGTATTAGGCTCAATCAGTGTGTGGCCTTTCTACCACTCCGTCCGAAAACTTGCGAATTGGCAAACCGCTGCGTTCGCGTCGGCGGCGCTCATTCTATCGCCTGCTTTCATTCGGTTCTCGACCTATCTCTCGCATGAGATCACCGGTTTCGCGCTCGCCTCATGGAGCATTTACTTCCTGCTGAAAACGCTCGAGAGTCGGAGCAGGACATGGGCGCTCGCCTTCGGGTTCTGCTTCGCCTCAACGTGGTCGGCGAGACCAAATGGGGCCATATTTCTGGCGCTACCCCTCTTGATCCTGACGGTCCATGAGTTCGGGAGAAAGGATTTCGCGGTTGCGATGAGGCTTTTCTGTTTTGCGTCGCTGGGTTTCTCAGGTTGCATACTCCTGGTGTACAGGCCTGCCCTTATCATGCATCTGACCTCGAGGTCCGGACGATTCTTTTTCACATTTTATGAATTCGGGCGGTACGCGGGGAGTACCACGCTGGCGGCGATGCAATCGGCGACACCCGCGCTTGTCATCTTGTCGACGGCAGGCTGTATCGCGCTCTTTTTGCGGAAAAGACGCCTCATCGCGCTCTTTTCAGTTGCATGGATCATGGTTGCGTATGTCTTTTACACGGGCATGTATTCCGTGCATCGTTATTTTCTGGTTCTGCTTCCTCCTCTCCTGATGTTGAGTTTTGCAGGAGCCGACGCGCTCGACGACTTAATGAAGCGGCGGTTCGGCCATTCTGTGAAGACGGCGGTGTTCCTGCTGCTTCTGCTCGTATCTCTGTGGCCCAACTTGCCGGATTTGCTTTACCTTAGGAACGTGGACGACGACAGACTGGCCTCCGAAACCACAGGCCAGCTAGTGGGCCGCAATCTTCTGTTTACTACCGCCGACGGACCTATGATACGTTACTACAACTATGAGAGCCCTCCAGAGATTGTGTATCTGGTGACCGAGTACACACCCGGTCGGCTTACAATGAAAGTGGACGCGCTGCGCCTGGCGCAAGAGCGACTGCGGATGGGCATGCCGGTGTTTGCAACGGAGGAGATTGTCGAGCAATTAGAACATGCAGGCGTGGAAGCAAGATATGATCTCGTTTGGGAATACAAGCGGATGCGTCTGTATCGTCTGTCGAGCCTGCGATTTGACGACCGACAGGCAATCGGGAACGGAACCGTATGACGGCTCCCCTAAAAGCATTAATCATAAATGCGGACGACTTCGGCCTCGAAAAGGAGGTCAACTCCGCCATTATCCGGGCTCACAGGCAGGGCATAGTGACCGCCGCCTCGCTCATCGCAAACGGAACCGCTTTCGAGAATGCTGTCGAACTTGCCCTGGAGCATCCCTCGCTGGACGTTGGCGCTCACCTCGTCTTGACGCGAGGCCCTTCCCTCACAGGCGGGCCGCTGCTCAATCCCGTCGAGGTTCCTTCACTGATAAAGGGTGACGGCCTGTTTCCTAAGAACCCGGTGACGCTGGCAGGGCGTATCATGATGGGTTTCATAAGCCATTCGCAGATAGAGAAAGAGCTCCTGGCACAGATGGAGAGGATAAGGCGCGCCGGGATCAGGATCACGCACATCGATAGTCATCAGCACATCCACGTATTGCCTTCGGTGTTTCGTATCGTCGCCGCCCTCGCTCTCGAGTTCGGAGTGAAATGGCTGAGGCTTCCCCTACGCTGCGTATTGCCGGCCGGCGGGCCTTCAGTGGGAGCGCTGCGGCGGTTACAGGCCGGCCTTCTGGAACGGTTGGCGGCGCGAAATGCTTCCGTCATGGCTGCGTCCGGATTGCGGGCGACTTCTTACTGCCTCGGGTTCCATTTCGCGGGGAGGCTGTTGGAGGATGAGATAGAGCACATCATCTCGAACCTGCCCGAGGGCACAATCGAGCTTTCATGCCATCCGGGACACGACGAGGCGCGGCTGGAACAGAACCATCCGTGGGGTTACAAGTGGGAGCGCGAG
The DNA here is from genome assembly GCA_016215705.1 of Candidatus Poribacteria bacterium. Taxonomy (GTDB): domain Bacteria; phylum Abyssobacteria; class SURF-5; order SURF-5; family SURF-5; genus JACRIR01. The sequence continues at coordinate 5,983 of JACRIR010000121.1, forward strand.
CTTTCCGCGCTGTGCTCGGAGCGTGTGCGCACGGCAATCGAAAAGGCGGGCGTGAAACTCACCGGATATTCTGGTCTTGACGCCCGGCAGTGCGATTCCTGAGTTCTATGTGAACGTTTCAGCGTAGACTCTCTATTCCCATCTTATCGTTTCGATCGTCTTCTTGGCCTGATCCCAGTAGTCGATTCTTGTGAGAACATTGTTTATGAATTCAAGGCGAGCCGCTTGTTCTCCCGTAGTATGGTTGAAAAGGCGGATTTCCACGTTTTCGACTCCGGCAAGCGACATCTTCTCCCTTTCGTACCTGCATTCCAGGCTTCTGAGAAAACTTTCAACGATTTCGGCTGTGATTTTCATTTTCGAGATGTTCCCCGTTCATTGGTCAGACTAACAAGGAAGGCATATTTTCACACATGTTCCGCCTTTCGGGCTATTGCCGACTTCGAGGGTTCCCCCGTGTGCTTCGGCGACCAGCTTTGCCGCCGGAAGGCCCAGCCCTACGCATTGCAGATGCGCTTTGGTCGTGAAAAACGGTGTAAAGAGACGCGCGCGCGCGTCCTCACTCAAACCCGGACCATCATCCTCAAGCAATGCGACAACGTGTCCGTTCTCATTGAAGGTTGCAATCGAAAGGCTGCTGCCTTTCTCCTGAAGCGCCTCGAAGGAATTCTGGATTATGTTAAGAAACATTTGTTGGAGAGCGGGCGTGTCAACTTCGGATGCAGGAATATCCGGCGCATAGTTCTCGATGAGTTGAAGCGATTTCTTTGCGAACAGGTGTCGGACGAGGTCGAGCGAAGATTTCACGATGAGGTTGATGTTGTCGAATTCTCTCGTTTCACTGAATCGAGCAAATCGTTTCAGCTCCGAAATGAGCTTCTGGCATTTGGTGGCTGAAGTGTATATTTTGTCAACTTCCTTCGTGACCGTTTTTGCCTTGTCTTGCGAAAGCAGAAACTGAGCATATCCGCTCACACCGGTCAAATGGTTGTTGATTTCATGGGTAATGCTGGAACACAGGCGTCCCACGAGCGCGAGTTTTTGACACGTCACCATTTGATCCGACATTCTATTGAGGGCGTCCATCCCGTGATCCGGCGTGTTCATATATTCCACTCCGTAAGGCCAGCAAACTATGGCGCTTTGTCAACTTTGTTTTGTCGGTTCGTGCAAGGGCGCATGGGTCCTTACAAGAGCATGTATCTACACTTACAAACTCAACCGTGACATGACTCTAGCCGTGGGCCTTGAAATTCTCTTCGTACCAGGTTTTCCATTTCCCGACGTCGGACCCGTAGGGTCTGTGTGTTATCTCTTCGAGAACCGAGAGCGCGCGTTTGGCCTGGGCCACGTTTGGACTATCGATGACATTTATGAGCGCGTGAACGGATTGCAGCTCGCCCATGTTGACCAATGCCACTGCGGCATTGTCAGCAACCGTGCTGTCGGCGTCGCCCAAGGCTTCGACCAATTCATTGATCACGGACGCATCCGCAGCGTTTACAAGGGCCTGTGACGCTTGACGACGCACGATGGCCGCGCGATCTTTCAACGCGCCCGCCAGCGCGCGGGTCGCAGAGGGGTCTTTGGTCGCTCCGAGCGATGCCGCTGCTTTCGAGCGGACATTTGCGCTCGGGTCGGACAACAATCCAACCAACGCCTGGACAGCTTCCGGCGTCTTAATCTCGCCGAGCGCTACTGCGATGTCGGTCCGCACGGATTCAGTTTCGTGCGGAATCGCGTCAACAAGCGCGCTAACCGCGTATTCACTCCCGACTTTCCCGAGGGCTGACGCGATCATGCGGCGGACGTTCTCATCGCTTTCACGTTGCATCGCGATTGCAAGCGCCTTACCCGCAGCCGGGTCCTTCACGTTTCCGAGCGCGATAGCCGCGTACTTCCTTGCCTTAGGTTCTTCGTCATTCAGGCCCTGAACGAAAATATCCCGGCTTGAGGGAGAGCCTATCTCATACAATGCGTATATAACCTCGCCGCGGACGTTCTTGTCCTTGTCGGCAGCCATGCTTTCGAGACTCTTGACGACACCCCTGTTCTCCTTCGTCCCAAGTCTTCCGAGCACATAGGCCGAATACTCGCGAACACGGGGATTCAAATGAGTCGTATCCTCAATGAGCGCAGGGAAAATGCTCTCGTCGCCGATTTTTGCCAGGGATTCCGCCGCAGCCTTCTGGACAACCTCTTCGCGGTCTTTCAGCGCATTCAAGAGATTAGGGAGTGCTTCCTTGGCTCCGCGTTCGCCGAGCAGCTCGGCGGCGTAACGGCGCTGATATCTAAGCTCGGCGTGCTCAAGCGCGTGCGCAAGTTGAGAGGTCGAGCATGAGGGGTCCACAAGGACAGGGTCTGCCTTTCCCTGGTTTTGGGCAACAATCACGCGAGCCTCCACGGATTCGGCGACGGAACAAGAAGCCGGCCGGGGCGCGCCGGCTGACACCAGGAGGACAACCGCACACGCCAGGAAACCTGATTTCCACTCTCTAGCATTCGATGAACTTGCCGGTTCAGAATTGTTCATGCTTAAGTTGCCTTTTCGGAAAACAGTTTTTTCACTTATCTGTCCGACACGCCTTTGCTCTATTCTTCTTACAATTATACAAGTTGTCCGCAAAAAATCAAGAAGCATCCGGTTCACGAGGAGCGATTTCATTTTGTGCTTGAAAAACGAACAAGCTCATGCTAGAATGGCGCTTGCGGGGAAAGGGCGCATTTTCCCCATCATAATTGCGCGTTAAGAGCGCGGAATGTTTCACCCATCATTGATTCATAAGCGCGTAGGAAGCACGACGCACGGTCAGTCCCCATATCGGACACAGGAATACATCCGAATATTCCCCAGACGCTCGCTTTTATTAATTATGCATGCGAAACCTTGAGTTAGCGTGTTTTCGGGGGGAACGAAGATATGGGGAAGAAGCGAGTCTTGATCGCCGACGACGACCTTGACGTCCTTGAGGTGATCAAGGCAATTCTGGAGCACGAGGGGTTCCAGGTCAGTACGGCGCGCGACGGCGAACAGGCATTCAAGCTACTCCGCAAACATATGTTCAACGCCGTCATCCTCGATGTCGTCATGCCCAAGGTGACGGGAACCAAGTTGCTCCATCTCATGCGGAAGAGTTCCAAGTTTCGAGACACACCGGTAATGTTGTTGACCGGCAGGAACGCCGTCGAGGAGGAGAGTTCAGTCAAACTGGCAAACGACTTCTTGACCAAACCATTCAATACTCGCGACCTCATAAAGAGGGTCAAAATGCTCGCCGAAGGGCTGCCTGCAAATGTTCAGCAGCCGCCGAATCCGCATCCCGTTCCCAGTAGGAAGTAATGGCGGAGAAGAGATAGTCCTCTTCTATTGATGCTTATTGGTCTTCGGAAAACACTGAGCGGACATATAGTCAGTTGCTCCTGCGAGGATGCCCGGCAAGAGTATATTATTGTCTGCACGGTTTCTCTCATCTCCGAACGACGGAGGCGCCAGCCATGAATTCCCAATCCCAAGATGAATGGCCGGAACAAGTGGTGTGTGCGCGGTGCGGTGTCGCACTCGGGAATGATTATCGCGCGAATGCTATCGGATTGCGTTTCTGCCCGGATTGCTACAAATCGGCCGTCGAGGAGAAAATGCGGGAGCGTTCGGCGCGGGTCTATCTGGAGGGACGCTGCTCAAATTGCGGCGGATCGCTCATCAATGGATACCGGCAGAATCAATTCGGCGTCCTATACTGCCCCCCTTGCTACGACAGAATAGCCGAACGGCGCGGCCCCCCCAGCACAGGTGAAGAAGAGGGCTAAGCTTTATCCATCCGAGATTTGTCCTGTTTCATTCCCTCGGAGAGGGGTGGATATCGCCATTTGACCTCAAGTCGAAACTGAGAGGTCACCAACCCTTCTTTGCCACAAACATATGGTGCGGCCATGGGTATCCGCTGTCCAGCCTTCGATGTTCACGGATGACAAAGTCGTTCGCATCCAGTTGTGACAGGTAGAATTCCACTGATTCGAGCCGGGGCGAATGGCCTTTCGTATACTTCAGTATTTTCAGGGCAACAGTTTCCTGTGCGAGACAAATGTAATACTTCCACTTCGGCTTCTCCACTGTTTCTTTGATAATAAGGACTCCGTTTGGCTTCAGGCACCTGTGCGCCAATGAGAAGATCTCGGCCCATCTATGCGGTGGCACACTGTAAAGAACGTCGCTGACCGTCACGAAGTCAAAAGTCGAGGGCTTCAACTGACCGGCTTCGGTGTTCGCCACAAAAGAAACGTTTACATCTCGAACCGAAGTGACTGCGAGTCTTATCTTCCTGATGTCATGATCAATGCCCACGCAATTCAGACGCGGGAACCTCCTTTTTGCAAGAAGCAGGAAGAGACCGTGTCCGCAGCCAATATCGAGCACGGAGCCCGAATCGGAAATCTGGTCGATGATGTCATCCCACGGACAGACAAGGTATCTCACAACCACGAAAAGCCTGGTCCGCAGTGGCAGTCGCTTGTAACAACGCAATAGGTAGGCGATTTCGGAAAGTCGTTTCATCGAATGGAATCAGGCGTTAGAGATTCCTCTTACTCAACGCCAACGTGTCACTTCAGGACTTCGCAATCCGCCTTGACGGAAGCCAACGCTATTATAGGGCAAAGGGTGGTATATTACAAGACTCCCTGAATTTGCATTGCTCAATGTTAGTTTCCCTGGTTCTGTTGTGATTTCCAAGGCACAGTCATTGCTTATTCGCGGAAACCATGCCGCATGGTGTCTACGAATAAGTTCCGCGGTCTTCCGGCTGCGTCTTTGCTGCGCCGGGTTGTCCAAGCTGTATGACGTTGCTAATCGCTTTCTGCTCGATTATACTAAGATGAAGGAATGCAAAAGATGTGTTACATGAGTGCACATTTGCTCTATGTCACTGCATGGCGCGAGACTTGTTCGCACGGTTCTTCGGCATGTTCTTGCCATGCGCATGCGGATGAATTTGCACTTGTGGAATTTGGCGACGGTTCTTAAACGGTTCATCATATTATGCGCAGTTAAGGAGTGGGAGCGTGCCGAAAGCAATTGTGGACTCATCGACCATAAGGGGAAAGTATTCCGTTGTAGAGCACACGGCTGATATTGGAATTGTGGTGAAGGCCTCGAGCAAGGAGGAGGTGTTTGCCCTTGCAGCTTGCGCGATGTTTGACCTTATGGTTGATATTTCGAAGGTAAGGCCGACGCAGAAGGCAGAGATCAGTGTCGAAGCCGGTTCTCTCGAAGAGTTGATGGTCACATGGCTCAACGAATTGGTTTACAGGGCCGAGGTCAGCGGGATGTTCTTCAGCAGGTTTGAAGTTAACTCCGTCAGTGACAGGTCATTGACGGCGACGGCGAAAGGCGAGCCCTACAACGAAAAGGAGCACCCGCTGGGCGAGAATGTGAAGGCGGCGACGTATCATCAGCTCGATGTTTCTCGCAGCGGCCCGGAATGGATCGCCAAAATCATATTCGACGTGTGAAAAAAGAGGATGCTTTCCCAATGATAGAGGTCAAGATTGAAAAGAAAGGTGAATACGTCTACGAGATCAACAAGTCGGGACCGATGCGTGTGCCCGCCCGCATATATGCCGACGATGAGTTGATGAAGGACATATCGAAAGATAAAAGCCCTGAGCAGGCAGCGAACGTGGCAACGCTTCCCGGGATCGTCAAGTACTCACTGGCCATGCCTGACATCCATTGGGGCTACGGATTCCCCATCGGCGGAGTCGCCGCCACCGATCCTAATGAAGGCGGAATCATATCGCCTGGCGGGGTGGGCTACGACATCAACTGCGGCGTTCGCATGATGCGGACCAATCTAAGAATCCAGGACATAAGGCCAAAACTCCGCGAGCTCGTGATGAATCTGTTCCAGACGATTCCTACGGGCGTCGGGGCGAAGGGGGCCATCGAGAAGGTGAGCCCTTCGGAGCTTCGCAAATTGGTTGTAAAGGGGTCCGGATGGGCGGTCAATCGAGGATTTGGCTACGAAGAAGACGTCGGCCATACAGAGCAACAAGGATGTTTGAGCGGGGCTGACCCCGACAAGGTCAGCGAGCATGCGATTGAACGCGGACTTGCCCAGGTCGGCACACTTGGCTCGGGCAACCACTTCCTCGAGGTCGGCATGGTGGAGGAGATATATCATCCCGAGGCTGCCCGCTTGTTTGGACTCGAGGAAGGAACCGTGACGGTGCTGATACATTGCGGTTCCCGTGGGTTTGGATACCAGGTTTGCGACGACTACCTGAAGGTGATGTCGCATGCGGTCGAGAGATACAAGATTGATCTGCCCGACAGGCAGTTGGCATGCGCGCCGGCGGACTCAGAGGAAGGCAAAGACTATATCGCAGCAATGGCCGCCGCTGCAAACTACGCCTGGACAAACCGGCAGGTAATAATGCATCTGGCCCGTCTTGCGTTTGAGAAGTCGCTCGGGATGAGCCCGCAAGCCATAGGGATGAGACTGATATATGACGTCTGCCACAATATTGCGAAATATGAGAAACATTCCGTCAACGGCAAGCAGCTTATGGTGTGGGTGCACCGCAAGGGCGCCACACGCGCGTTTCCGCCCGGTCATCCCGAAATACCAGCCGAATATCGATCTATCGGGCAGCCGGTTCTCGTTCCGGGCGACATGGGCAGAGCGTCTTACTTGTGTGTGGGCGCTCAAGGCGCGATGGAGCTTACTTTCGGCTCGACGTGCCACGGGGCGGGCCGAGTGCTCAGTCGCTCAAAGGCCATCAAAGCCGGCAAGGGGCGCTCCATCAAGCGCGAACTTGAGGACAAGAACATCATTGTGATGGCGCATGGCCGTGAGACTCTGGCCGAGGAGATGCCTGAAGCATACAAGGACGTAAGCCGCGTCGTGAACGTGATGCATGAGGCAGGCATCGCGCTTCGCGTAGCGCGGCTGAAGCCGGTCGGAGTCATCAAAGGGTGAAGAGAACGTGAAGCGTCTCTTCAATAGCGGCGGAGGGAGTTGTTCGAAATGACGATTATTAAAGGATATTCCTTCGGCGTTGTGAGCGTCGACGGCACAAAGTATGAAAGAGATATCATAATTTATCCTGATAGGATTCAATCCGAATGGTGGCGCAAAGAGGGCCACATGCTCCGACTCGAGGATATCGGCGACGTGCTCGCAAATCCTCCCGAAGTATTTGTGGTGGGCCAGGGGGACCAGGGGAGGATGCTCATTGAGTCCCGTTTGGTCGACGAGATGAAGAAGATTGGGGTCGAGCTGGTGTCGGCGCCGACCAAGCTTGCATGCGAGAAGTTCAATGAGTTTTCGCGACAAGGCAGGCATGTTGTGGCCGCGCTCCATTTGACGTGCTGATTGGAGCGGAAGACACTAGGTCCGTGGAGAATGGAGAAACGCGAACGGCCGAATTTCTCTCAGAAGGGAGATGAACATGAAAGTCAAGGTAGGCAAGGGAGAAATCGAAGTCATACGCGCAGACATAACAACGCTCGAGGTTGGGGCAATCGTCAATGCCGCCAATAATCATTTGATCCTGGGCTCGGGCGTAGCCGGCGCCATAAGAACGAGGGGAGGCCCGAGCATTCAGGAGGAGTGTAATCGGATAGGCTCAATCAAAGTGGGCGAGGCCGCGATAACCGGCGGGGGCAGACTTCCGGCAAAGCACGTTATCCACGCCGCGAGCATGGGCGACGAGCCGGTTTCCGAGAGGTCGCTCCGAGATTCGGTTCGCAACAGCCTCTTGAAGGGTGAAGAGGCCGGCATCGCGTCCATAGCGTTTCCTGCGATCGGCACAGGCGTGGGCGGTTTTCCCGTGAAGCGCTGCGCAGAAATCATGATATATCTCGCCGAGCAGCATCTTAAGGGAGACTCCCGAAGCATCAGGCACGTCATTTTTGCGCTATTCGGAGAATCCGACAAGAAAGTCTTCGAGGAGGCGCTATCCTCACGGGCAAAGCAAGTCTGACTTTCTTCGTATTTAATCGAAGCTGTGTGGCATTGATCGCTTGACAGGTTTTCCTATCTGAATCTGTCCGAGATCGTGTGCGTGACGTTTTGAACTCGAGAAATCCCGGCGGAAGGCACTGCATGCCACCGATCTTCTTCAAGACATTGAAAGCCTTGCTTCTCATCTTTCTGCTAGTGTGCCTTCCCTCAGACTCCTCGGGGGATACAACAAATTCCCCAAGAGAAATCCATCTCTGGCATCAATGGACGGGCAGCAGGCGGGAGATTCTTGAATCCATCATCAAGGACTTCAACTGCTCGCACGCGGACGTCCGTGCGCATGCCGAGCTATTTGGTCCTGCCGGGGGAACCATAGCCGAACGAATGCCGGCGGGGACCGCCTCCACCGAAACACAAGGATTGCCGGATATCGCGCTGGTTGAACGTCAGGCAATTCCTCTGCTTGCTGACTCGGACGCCATAGCATCTCTAGACGAGTTCATTGAGTCCTCTGCTGCACTCAAAAAAGAAAGCTTTTTCGACAATGCATTCGCGTATGGCGCCTTCAACGGCAAACTCTACGGGATACCTGTAACTCTCAACCCATTTGTGCTCATATACAACCCGAATCTTCTTTCGGAATATGGTCTCTCCGAGCCGCCTGAGGAGTGGGATGCATTAGCCGGCCTCGCAAAAGCGGTCAACGCTCATATGACGGATCACCCCGGGGACAGACAGCGGGTATTGAGCGTGCGATCGATGGCCATTCTTTTCGACATCCTGTGTCTGCAAAAGGGAATAGACTTGTGTGCTCTGAACAGCAATCCTGAGAATATCGCCGCTATAAGAGACAATCTCGGTTTTGTCCGCGAACTAAGACGCAACGGTTCGCTGCCGCCTGCTCAGTACAAGTTCTGGGATCCGAATTTCATGGGGATCGCGGGAGGAGATGTGTTGTTTCAGATAGATGACGCTGCGATGCTTGCCGATCTAACCGAAGAAACGTCCTTCCCGCTTTCAGTCGGTCCGGTTCCTGACAGCGCATCCATGCGCCAAACGCTTCTGTCGGAGAGCGCGGTGTTCGTAGTTTCCAAAACCGTCAGTGATTATTCCGCGATATTGGAATTCCTCGAATTCTTCTATTTACCCAGGCAATACGCCCGTTTCGCGAGAGAACTTCTGTTCGTTCCACCATTAACGCAAACACTTCCGGCTGTCGAGGTTATGCTTTCAGACAGGCCGCTCTACGGACAGCTCGCGGGCGCCGCCGTGAGAGCCGGCTCATTTCCGCTCCGCAAAGAAAGCGGACGAGCGCTCTCAGAAATCGCGCGTGCGATAGAGCGACTTGATGCCGGTCTGATTTCGGAAGAGCAAGCGATCGCGGATATTCAGAATGCGGACGAACATAAAAGCAAGGTAGAGTCAAAGGTCTCAGGCCCACGCATTCGCGTGACATGGGCCGAGAGCACACGCAGGCTCCGGGCCACCGACGCAGGCGGTCCAAAGGATTTCCCGATTGAGATTGCTTGCGCGAGAAACGAGCACGAGACCTTCCAGTTGGCCCTCAGCGCCGACAGCGCGGTCGACGGATTGACGGTAACGTTGGCGCCTTTCACTTCGTCAGACGGCAGATCCTGCGAGATTAAGGCGTTGACCTACCTCGAAGAGGACACACTTATTTCCACTCCTCTGGTTGCAGAGACAAAAGGGCTTTATCCGAATGTTCTGCGGCGCCGGGACGTATTCGACGTAGTTCCCGGAACGCTGACGCGGATATGGGTCGATGTCTTTGTGCCAAGGGAAGTCGCGCCCACGCGATATCACTCCCGGCTCACAATAGCTCATGAAGGCATGGACCCTGTCGAAGCGCCGGTTCAACTCGACGCACTGCCGATGACGCTTCCGACAACTCCGTCTCAGCCGGCCGTTGTCGGGCTGAACTATGACCTGACAGCAAAGCGCTACGACCTGAAGGAAGGAACGGATGAGCGGCTAAGACTGGAGGATTCTTTTTACTGGTTTCTTGTGGAACACAGGTTGTCGCCCTATCAGCCGCCGGTTCCACTCGATGATGCGCGTATCGCTCGCTACCTGCAAGACGAGCGCGTCTCGTCTTGCAGAATACCTTTTCCCCCGGATGACCCAAGGTTTAAGAGAGTGATTTCACTGGCAGCGGACGGCGGCTGGCTGGAGAAGCTCTTTGTGTATTTCATCGATGAGCCCACCTATCATCAGTATGAGGCGATAATTAGTACGGGGAAGATGATCCGCTCGTTTCCGCTGTCTCCGAAGTTCCTGGTCACATGCTTTCCGGATCAATTCCTGCTTGGCGCAGTCGATATATGGTGCATCCACATGCAGTTCCTGCCCGAGGGTATCCCGCGCAGTTTTGTGGACCGGCAAAGGAACTTCGACGCCGTGAACCGCCGCTTAGATGCGGGAGACGAGGTGTGGTGGTATACTGCGGGCGCAGTGAAGCCGTTCCCTACACTCCAGATAGAGGATGATCCGCCCGCGTTCAGAATCATAGCATGGCTTCAGCAACTTTATGGCATCGGAGGTTTTCTTCATTGGGAGACTGCCAATTGGCGCCAGCCGATCGATGAACCCTTTATTCCACAGTTCGGCAACGGCGAAGGTGTGCTCATATATCCCGGCGATGGTCTGCAACCGGCCCCTTCAATCCGGTTGGAGCTGCTTCGCGAGGGCATGGAGGACATGGAGTTCCTCATGCTGCTCCGCCGCAACGTTCGGGCCGTTCAAGAAAAATTGGCGGCAGAGAAGTTTGGAGACGTGGCGTCAGGCAGGGTTCGGGAGATGTGTCGGGCGCTGGTCTCAGATGAAGTGTTGCGGGCTGAACCATTCGACGACTTGTCGGCGCAATCCCATTTCATTCGCGAACCCGGACTCATAGAACGGGTGCGAATGGACGTTGTCAAAGAGATACTTGCGCTGGAGAAGAAACCCCTGGCTCTGGTGTTGACGCAGCCGGAGGAAAAGAGCTACACTCAAGCGTTGGAGGCGCGCATATACGGCATCGCGGAACGGGGTTCCAAGGTCGAGATCAATGGCCGCAGGCTCGCAGTCAGTCAAGCCGGTGAATTCTCGGCGCAGTTTCCGCTTTCAAGGGGAGCCAACGCATTTCGTATTCGCCTTGAGAAGGGACGAGATATCAAGACCGTCATCAGATATATACAAAGGTTTTGAACTTGATCACGATCAAATCCGGATTTGTCGTCGCCGAAACCGAGAATATGCGCAGACGGCGCGCGTGGGCATGTGCAGCCGCTATGATGTCGGTTATTCTCCTCTCACTGCCCATAACTCCATTCCTTTGGAGAAAGGCCGTGGAGGTCTTCGGACCGCAGTTCAACATTTTGGGCTACTTCGTTCTGGTCGTTCTTGCCCTTGTTTTTGCCATCTACGCGGTGCGACGCCGCGATAGGCTCGAGCGTTCGAGCGTCTTTGTGCTCGGCGGTCTTGCAGTGATTTACTATTGGCTCCTGAGATACCATTGTCGATTTCCGGCCGAGCGCCTTCATCTGTTTGAATACGGATTGCTCGCGTATTTGCTGTACCGCGCGCTCAGGTATGATTTTCCGGAAATGAAGGCATACTCATTGGGATTCTCGATCTCATCTCTTTTCGGATTGCTTGACGAGATTATTCAACATTTCCTCCCAAACAGGGTGTTCGAGTGGAGGGACGTGGCGACAAATGTGATCGCCTCGGCGCTGGGTCTCGTTATTACATGGCTGCTTTTCAGGGAAACATCTCGGCCGGTCACATCGTCCGAGACAACCATATGAGATTGCGCAGAATCATACGGACTGCCGCCGTAATCATCTTTCTCACCTTCGTTCTCCTTCTGAATGCGCCGCCTTTGAAGAGCCGGGCGCCCACCGGCGTCAACGTGATCCTGGTCACGGTTGATTCGCTCAGGGCGGATCACATGGGATGTTACGGTTATCATAAGATGACAACTCCCAACATCGACGCCATCGCCGAAAAGGGCGCCTTATTTCGCCGCGCCTACAGCCAATCCGCGTGGACGTTTCCCGGATTGATGTCGATCTTGACATCGCTTCAGCCGCCCGTCCATCAGGTGGATCAGCGCGGCAGGACGCTTGATCCAAACATCAAGACGATTTTCGACTGCTTTCGCGAGGCAGGATACGCGGTCCCGAACATATGTTTCTTGCTCACGCTCCCCGAGTTTTCCACCATTCGGGTCGGGCCGGTCGAGGAGAAGTATTTTCATGGGGGTGACGGCGAAGAGATATTTCACTGGCTCGATGAGAATCGTGAGTCTAAGTTCTTCCTCTGGTACCACTACAGAGAGGTCCATCTTCCATACAAGCCAAAAGAGGGCTCGCGTTCGATGTATTTTCCGATTCTGCCCGCCGACAGCGAACTCTCGCCCGGCATAAAGGCTGTCCTTTCCGAAACTGCGGTCGCCCCTGTCGGAACAGTCAAGTTCGAGGAAGCGGACATGCCGATTATTAAGGGTCTTTATGACGCGGAGGTGAGAGAGTTCGATTCCTTCTTCGCCCGCTTGTACGCGAGGCTGCAGAAATACGGATTGCTCAAAAAGACGCTCATCGTTGTAACCGCTGACCATGGAGAGGAGTTGATGGACCACGGGTTCGTCGGCCACGCTTCGACGATGCACTCGGCCACATTATATGATGAGGTTATGCGGATTCCGCTCATTATGAGTTGGTCCGATTATCTGCCGCCCTGCGAGATTCGAGAACAAATCCAACAAGTCGACATCATGCCTACGATTCTCGAAATTGTGGGCATCCCGGTTCCCTCGGGAGTTCAGGGCAGGAGTCTTGCGCCCATGATCTTTGACACACGAAAACGAAATGAATCCAGCGTGCCGGTCTTTGCAGAGACCATCTACGGCGGCTTTCAGGCGGATGAGGAAATGGCAAAGACGCGGCTGAGATGTGTCCGCACCGATGCGTGGAAGCTGATCGAGACCGATACACCGGAGGCGAAAACGTTTCAGTTGTTCGACTTGCTCACCGACCCGAAAGAGATCAGGAACGTATTCGACGAGAACACCCAAACATCTGCCGCGCTTCGAACATTGCTCCTGGAGTGGAGGCGTGAGAACATGGCGAGAAAGGGCGCCATCGTGGATGCGGGCGGAACGGTCCCTCGGGGAGACAGTTTCCCCGCCTGTCCGCAGATGCTTTTTCCGTATGACGGCGTCGTTCTCCGGTATCAGGAGAGGAACGGGACGATACGGGCCTCATGGGTCGGAAGTCCCAATTCATCCTACGTCATTGAATATGACATAGGACAAGGAGTCCACCATCTCTCGGGATCATTTGTGACGTTCGGAAACGAGCGTATCTTCGGGCCGTATTCGCGGGAAATCTGGAGCGCGCTGGCGGCGCGCAATCCGTGGCGCATCAGGGTTTCACCCGACACAAATCCACGTTGTTGGAGTGAGTGGGTGCAGTTGGAGTTCGAGCACGAGAATGGCAGGACTCATTGATCGGGCGTCAACCGCATAGAAGATTCACATTCCCCCGTTTTTCACTTGGGTTCTTGGTTGAGTCGCTTGATTTCCGTGAGCGCCGGATCAAAGCCGGGATTGATTGCGAGCGCCTGCTTAAACCATTTTAGGGCTTCCGCAGGCTGGCCGGTTTCATTGTAGTAGACGCCGAGATTGTAGCATGGAAGGGGGTCCACGGAGAGAAGCTGCACGGCTTTCGTGGTCTCCTCGATAGCGCCGTTCAGGTCTCCCAGCGCATACAAGCGCGCGCCCAGGCTCAGGCGGGCCTTGCCGAAGCGAGGGGCAATGGCGAGCGCCTTTTTGCAGAACTCCACAGCCGTTTCCTCGTCGTTGCCGTACCCACCGGCGTACAGATTCAGTTGATACCATGCTTCAGCGTAGAACTCATCCTTCAGAACAGCGCTTTTGTACGTGTCCATGGCCTTCAAGGGCGCGTTGTAAGCCGCATACACGCGCGCTTCCGCGGCGTGCGGAACCACCAGGTATTTATCGTCAGAAAGCGCATGGGCGTACGCCATCAGGGCCTCGCTGTATTTCTCCTGGCGCTCGTGCTTCAGACCGGCGCCGAACTCGACGGCCGCCTTGAGTTTCTTGGGTTTGTTCGAGGTGAGCCTGGCAAGTTCCTCCTTGCTCAGCGTCACTCCCAGAGCGTCGATCAACTGAAACACAAGCTGTCTCTCAAGCTCGAATATTTTGGTCGGTTTTCCCTCCACTCTCGTCTTCAGAAGGAAATAATGGTTCTTGCAATCGTACGCCTGAAACTCGATGATGAGTTTCTCGGTGTCCCACTTGAGGAATCCGCTCGTTACGATATCGGCCCCATGCGTCTCGCCCAGCTTCTCGATGCCTGCTTCTTTCAGGATGAACGGTTTCGTTTGAACGTGGGTATCTCCAGTGGGGACTACGCTGATCTGCTGCGCGCAAAACAGGTCGCGGCGGATGAGCGGACCGAGGGCCAGCGCGGCGCAGCAGACTTCCTCCACGTCCGACACGCAATCAATCGGGCAAACGAGCACGATGGGTTCGCGCAGTGGAGATATGCGGGCCGCGTCGGATTGCGGAGGGGCGGCGACCGGCGCGGCGGCGCAGCCGAGAATCGTTAATCCGATAACTATTGCCGCGACCGGGGGAATGAGAATCGGGCGAAAACCCATTTTTGTCCCTCTCTGCAGAAATGCGTTCAGAGCATCTCACTCATGAGGCCGGTTCTTCCGTTTCCTGGGGCGCCTGTTCCAGGCCTTTGCGTGACCTGGTCAGATAATTGACCGGCCCAATCAAGACGTATGTAATGAAGACGATAAAAAGGAAGAGCGTCGGCTTCATCAACTTGACGAGACTAAGAAAGACTATCAACATGAAGGTATACTGAAAAGCGCGATTGCGGCGGACGAGGAAAAGCTCCTGCTTGGGATACGTGATCGTGCTGACCATCAGGAAGGCAAGAACCACGACGAAGGCCGCAATAAAGAATGCGAGATAATCGTAGACAATGGTTTGCCCGTACAGGGGGTCATACTTGAGCTTCATGAGAACCAGCGAGGCAATCATGCAACCCGCACCCGGTATCGGCAACCCGGTGAAGGATTTCACCGTTCCACTGCTGTAAACATTGTAGCGCGCGAGCCTGAGCGCCCCGGTGATTGCGTACAACGTGACGAGGAAGACTCCGACGTGCTCGAAGCCGTGCAGAATGCTCCTGTACACGAGCACGGCGGGCGCGACGCCGAAGGTTACGACGTCGGCAAGCGAATCCAACTCTTTTCCGAAATTGCTTGTGCTCCTGATAAGCCGGGCCACGTGGCCGTCGCTCCCGTCAAAAAGGAGGGCGAGCAGAATCATCCACGCGGCAAGTTTGAATTCGCCGTTGATCGTGTAAACAACCGAGAGCAACCCGCAGTACATGTTGCCGATGGTGAGCAGGCTTGGAAGTATGTTTACGTGCTTACGCCTTTTTCTCGTTCGCCGCATAGTACGCTCCCACGAGGCTTACGCCTCCCTTTACCCTTTGGCCCGCCGACACCAGTATTTCGCACTCGAGCGGCAGGTACAACTCCGTCCTCGAGCCGAACCTGATCATTCCTATTCGGTCTCCCGTCCGGACTCGCTCGCTCGGACGGCAATAGCAGACGATCCGGCGAGCGACCGCGCCGGCAATCTGTCGGACAAGAACCTTGAACTCGTTTCCTTCTATGCCGATCGAGTTGTTCTCGTTGTTGCGAGAGGCGTCCATGGTATTCGCGAAAGCGAAATTGCCCGGGCGGTAATGCACCATTCCGACGGTTCCACCCACCGGCGCGCGATTTATATGCACGTCGAATATAGAGAGAAAAATGCTGACCCTCTTGCAGCGCCCGCCCATAAAATCCTTTTCGTCCACTTCGTCGATCGAGAGAACTTTCCCGTCGGCGGGAGCGACTATCTGACCTGCGGCGGCCATGATTTTGCGTTCGGGGTCGCGAAAGAAGTAGAGGGTGAAGAGGGTCGCCGCCGACCCCGCCAGGAGCACCGCGGGGTGTATCAGAGCGCCCATTGCGGCCACCAGGGCGCATACGGCCGCAATTCCCAAGCCCTCTTTTGCAATTGGAAAGCGGATTCTATCTCACTCCTTTATCTACAAGGCTGACATACCTGCTCCCCGCAATTATAACATGATCCAGCACTTTTATACCAAGCAGATCACCTGCCGCCATCAATCTCCGTGTGAGGCTCACGTCCTCGTTGCTCGGTTCGACGTCGCCACTGGGGTGATTGTGAACCATAATAATGGCGGCAGCGTGAGCGGCAATGGCTTCTTTGAAGCATTCTCTCGGGTGTACAACGCTCGCGTTAAGCGACCCGACGGAGACCGTGTAGGTCTTGATCAGATGATTCTTCGTGTTCAGGAGCAGGATTTTGAAGTGCTCGCGATCGAGCGACCGCATTTCGGGCGACATCAGTTCGAAGACGTCCTCCGCCGATTTTATGGGCGACCGGTCAGATCCTCTTTCCGCCGCCAGTCTCCGGCCAAGCTCGAATGCCGCTTGTATCTCGACGGCCTTTGCAAAGCCCACTCCCTCAATCTTCTGCAGCTCCTCGGTGCTTGCTCGAGACAGCTCGGTCAGCGAGCGAAAATCTTGCAGCGTTTTCTCGGCCAGTTCGACCGCGCTCATCTTTCGGGTTCCCGTCCTAAACAGGATAGCGAGCAACTCTGAAGTCTTGAGCGACCCGGGTCCGCGTTTGGCCAATCGTTCGCGTGGCCGCTCGCTGGTGGGCATTTCCCGTATCAAAGGAATCCTGTAGTGTTCGCTCATTCCGTTTTCCGCCCTGTTATCACTCGATGCCGACCAGCAAGGTCATGAATGATGCGCATCTCCGTGAAATGTTCGGCGCGGCGCAGAATCTTAAGCGCTTCATCCGCCTGATTCTCTCCGATTTCGACAGCCAGCAATGCGCCGGCTTTAAGGTATTCACGAGCCACCGCCGTTATTCGGCGGAACAGGTCGAGGCCGTCGGCTCCTCCTTTGAGCG
The DNA here is from genome assembly GCA_016215705.1 of Candidatus Poribacteria bacterium. Taxonomy (GTDB): domain Bacteria; phylum Abyssobacteria; class SURF-5; order SURF-5; family SURF-5; genus JACRIR01. The sequence continues at coordinate 22,987 of JACRIR010000121.1, forward strand.
CAACCATGGGTTCAAACTCCCGGACGCCGCTCTCGAGGGCCGGATATTCCGCATCGGTGACATAAGGCGGATTAGAGACGATGACGTCAATGGAACCTCTCAGAGCGTCGGGCAAACACGAACAGAGGTCGCCAATGTAGAATGCGACTCTTTCGCTCACGCGGTGTTCGGCGGCATTCAGGCGTGCAAGAGAAATCGCGTTTTCGGAAATGTCGACGGCGTGAATGGTCGCCCCGGGCAGAAGCAGCGCGAGCGAAATCGCGATACATCCGCTGCCCGCGCCTATGTCGACAATGTATGTGGTCCGGCGTTCCGACGAGCGAACCTGCTCGACAACATGCTCCACGAGGGTCTCTGTCTCAGGACGCGGAATGAGCGCGCGTCTGTCGATGCGAAAGGTGAACCCCATGAACTCTTTCCTGCCGGTAATATACGCGACCGGCTCTCCACGCAGACGCCGCGCTATTCGCGAGAGATATTCGGCGCGTTCTTCGGCGCCGAGATAGTCAGTATATGAGGCAATCAACTTCGCGTGCGAAACGGCGAGAGTGTCGGCAAGCAACACCTCGGCCTCGAGACGCGATGTGTCGGTGACGCCGGCATTGCGGAGGAGAACCTCGGCTTCGACAATCGAATCGATGACTCTCCACCGGGTCGTGACCCCGGCAGACGTCCCGGACGATTTCATCATTCCGCTTTCATAGTTCATCATTTTGGAATCAGACCGCTTTCATCTTTTCCTCTTGTTCGGCAAGTTGAAGCTCCTCGACAATTTCTTCGAGCTCGCCGTCAAGAATCGTTTCGAGTTTGTGGAGTGTCAGTCCTATCCGATGGTCCGTCACCCTGTTCTGGGGAAAATTGTAGGTGCGAATGCGCTCGCTGCGTTCGCCCGTGCCCACCTGGCTGCGGCGTGTCTCCGAGATTTCCCGGGCTTGCTGTTCCTCTTTTTGGGCAAGCAACCGCGAGCGAAGCACGCGAAGGGCGCGCGCTTTGTTCTTATGTTGCGATTTCTCATCCTGGCAAGTAACGACCATTCCCGTCGGCAGGTGGGTTATGCGAACGGCCGAATCGGTGGTATTGACGCTTTGGCCTCCCGGTCCCGAAGAGCGGAAGACGTCGACCTTGAGGTCTTTGGGATCAATGGATATCTCGACTTCCTCGGCTTCCGGCAACACGGCGACGGTGACCGTGGAGGTGTGGATTCTCCCGCTGGCCTCGGTTACCGGCACGCGCTGCACGCGATGCACTCCGCTTTCATACTTGAGCGTTCCGAAGGCGCCTTTGCCGGAAATCGAGAATATTATCTCTTTGAGCCCGCCTATGCCGGTCGGGTTGCTGCTGAGAACCTCGTAGCGCCACCGTTTGCCGTCTGCATAGTGGGTGTACATTCTAAAAAGATCGGCAGCGAAAAGGGCGGCCTCGTCACCGCCGGTTGCGCCGCGAATTTCCATGATAACGTCTTTCTCATCGCGTTCGTCGCGAGGAGTCATCAGAAGTTTCAATTCGCGCTCGAGCGAGGCAAGCAACTCCCCGGCCTGGTCCTTTTCTTCCTTCGCGAGTTTTCGCAAGTCTTCATCAGTCTCGTTCAGGAGAATCTCCTCGGCGGCTCGCTGGTCTTTCAGCGTCTTCTGATAGGTCTGCGTCTTCTCAATAAGAATCGAGAGGTCCGCATGCTCCGCCGCGAGCTTTTGATACTTGTCGCGGTCGGCGAGAACCGACGGCTCGCTCATGAGCCTGTTCAGCTCTTCATATCGTTCCCTGATTTTTTGAAGTTTCTCGAGAAACATTCCAGCGCCTTCTCACCCTTGTTTTTGGCGGTTCTCGTAAGGGTCAACCATGTTGCGCCCTCATTCCCGCGTAATCGGGTGTTTGGACCTCCGAGCTTTGATTCGAGCGTGTGGCTTCTCGCCTTTGCCGGATTTTGAGGTCACGCGCCCGCAACTCATGTCTCCCTCGGGACAAAAGCCGCTTACACACAGCGGGCCACAGTCGGCGAAGAGGGTCGGCGCAACCTCGCGCACGCGCTCGAGCATCAGCTCGGCCATTTTCCTGATCTCCCATTGTGCGCGCGTGCAGCAGCGCTGCTGAAAAAAATGCCTGAGCTCACGCGCATTCATCGTGACCACCATCTTCGTCTCCGCCGCGTTCGGGAGAACGTAGCGAGCATCCTCGGCGGCGATGCCGGCTTCGGCAAACTGTCGGTAGGTGTCCTGCAGTTCCGCCATGACGCGCCCGTATTGCGCCTTCAGGACGCCGTTTCCTGCAATCGACGGGGGAATGACGTATTCGAGGCCGCCCGTCTTTTTCACGTATCTCTGGCTCTGCTGCGAATAAGAGGCGATGCGATGGCGGACCAACTGGTGGCTCGTAACTCGTGAAATACCCTCGACCCCGAACGTGAAACTTGCATGCTCGAAGGGCGACAAATGCCTCATCTCCAACAGGCGCTTGAGAAACTCCCGGACTTCGCCCTTCTCAATCTTTTCTGAAAGTTTGTCTATCCCGACTGCCGAGTAACAGAGCTTGGCTGCAAGCGCAACAGCGCGTTCCGGGTCACCCGTATGACGCAGAAGTCTCACCCGTGCGGTCACTTCCATAAACGCAGTCCCCACGCAAAACAAAAAGGGCCAGGCAGCTTCCTTTCCGAAATCTGCCCGGCCTTGTGCCCGCTAATCCTTAATATTGTAACGGCGGCGGAACCTCTGGACACGTCCTTCCGAGTCAACCAGTTTCTGTTTGCCGGTAAAAAACGGATGACAATTAGAACAGATGTCAATGTTTATTTCCTTCTTCGTGGAGCGGGTCTCTATCTTATTGCCGCATGCGCACGTTACTGTGACATTATGATATTCTGGGTGGATATCGCTCTTCACCTATTTCACCTCCATAGTCAGAATTGTGGCTTCTGCCATCCTACTCCGAAACATTATAGCATGAGGGCGCATTTTTCTGCAACTTGCGGCTCCCGTTCATCATCCCCCATTCCTCGTCGGTTCCGTTTCGCCTTTCACTCCTGCTGAATCTTCTCGCAGAAATAGTTGACGATAAGCTCGGTGGCGCGCCGACCCAATTCGGCATCGACAATGATTTTTCGGCGGCGCTTGAAATCCTCGAGCGCGGCGACGAGCCCCTCGATCTGTCTGAGTGGATCGTACTCGGGGCCGCCAAACTCGATGTAGCCGCCGAGACCGGCAATAGCAGGCCAGCGCCTAAGCGCCTCGAGTGGGTCTCTTGCGGCGACTTCATTCAGGACGTTAAGCTTGCCGAAGTCGAAATGGCCTAAGTGCGCGATGAGCGAGTACTCGAGAATATAGGCGTGTTCGCCGCCTTTCGCGACAATATCGTACACCGTGTCGAGGGCTTCGAATTCAGGATAGATGAGGGCCTCTGACACGCCAGCCGACAGACACTGCACCGGAAGACCGAGAGATTTGCTCAAGTCTCCGTCTCGCTCCGGTAGTTCACGGTTGCCGCCGTGCCCTATGATGATCGCCGCCTTGGAGGGAACGAAGCTCATACGCTCGATATGCCATTTCACAAAATCCCTGAGTCTTGCATAGAACTCATCGAAAGGCATGTAAATGGGACACCAATTGAGAGCAACCGCGCCTGTGGTGTCGGTTGTGTAGGGAATGTGCGCGACATAAGAGGCCCCGATCTGCCGTGTGATCAAGTGACACCAATCCTGCGCCAGAAGCGTGTCGGTGTGCGGCGGCATCGGAAACCCGTGCGCCTCGAAGTCGTTGGCGACGCTGAACAGAGCCACCCGGCGCATCTCGGGATCATAGGGCCCATAGCTTTCCAGTTCGTTCGTCTGAATCTTCAGATCAACCATACTCTCCTCGCTTTCTCAATCCGGGCGCCGCAAGGGAATTCGGAGACCGTCCCATAATCGGCAAACCAGGGTGGGGTTCCGTAGCGGGACAGTCTCTTTGTGGGCCTTATTCTATCCCTTCTTATCTGCCGGGTCAAACGCGAGCGCGAGGGATGCGCAACATGAGTTGAGCTCACACCTGTGTGTACGTCCCTGCCCCCTCTGGTTCTGTTTTAGGCCCCCGGTGTGCTATGATTAAAGAGATGTCTGTACAGTCGGCGTCTTTGCGGACGTTATCTTCTTATTTTGTGGGAAGGGGAGAGAATCGCGTTGATAAGAAAGATATTGGAACTGGTTGCCGGCGTCGGACCCGCTCGCTCGGCGGACAACGAAAAGAGTCTGACAGATCGAGTGCAGGTAGCTACATGCGTGTTATTGCTCGAGATCGCCCATTCCGACGACCGCTTCACCGAGGCGGAGCGGAGCAAGGTTCTTGAGATATTGAAGAAACGCTTTCAATTGGCTGATGACCAGGTAGCCGAGCTCCTTGATCTCGGTCAGGTTGAGCGGAAGCAGAGCTCCGACCTGTGGCGGTTCACAAACATGATCGATAACAATTATTCCCGCGAAGAGAAGGAACGTGTTGTCGAATGTCTGTGGAAGGTTGTTTACGCCGATGGGCGGCTCGACGTGCACGAGGATCACCTGATCCACAGGCTCTCGAAGTTGCTGAATCTCTCGCACCGGCAGCTTATCGACGCGAAAAAGAGGGTTATGGGATGGGACTAGCGGCGTTCTTGAAATGCGTTGGAGGATATGATATATTGGTTTTTTGGGATGGAGGCGCGGCGCCAACAGAAGAGAGGGTCGGAAAAGTCCGGCCTGAGGGGCCTCCGTGACCAGAAGGATCGGCATCACAAGCACGATTCCCGTTGAGGTCGTCCTTGCGGCGGGCGACGTCGCGGTAGACCTCAACAATGTTTTCATCGCTGATCCGGACCCTGCGCGCTTGATTCGCTACGCCGAAGAAGCTGGTTATCCGCGCAACATCTGCGGATGGATCAAGGGATTATTCGGGGTTGTGATGAAGACGCGATGCGTCGACGCGGTCATCGCATTGACGCAGGGTGATTGCAGCAACACGCTGGCGCTCGTTGAAACCTTGATGATAAACGATGTGCCGGTGATTCCGTTCGAGTATCCGTTCGGGCGAGATCGAGACTTGCTGCGCCTTCAGATCGAGAAGCTTGCGCATGTTTTGGGCACGGATATGGCAGCGGCGCAGGAATGGGCGCAGCAGCTCCGCCCTGTGAGGAGCAATCTCGTCGCAATCGATTCGCTCACGTGGCGGGACGGGCTTGTGAGCGGGCATGAAAACCACAGGTTTCTCGTGGCAGCCAGCGATTTCGGCTCGGATATCGAAGTTTTCGGGCGTAAACTCGATGAGTTCCTGGACGCGGCGCGCATGAGGGCGCCTCTTGCAGGCGACGTCAGGCTCGGATACATCGGCGTGCCGCCGATATGGAGCGATTTGTACGAGTTTCTGGAGACACAGGGCGCGCGCGTTGTTTTCAATGAGATGCAGCGCCAGTTCTCGATGCCTTTTGAATGTGACGACATCGTCGAGCAATACAGGACGTACACGTATCCGTACGGTGTCTTCGCTCGCCTCGAGGATATAGGCGCCGCCGTTTCCGAGCGCTCGCTCGACGGGATTGTGCACTACACGCAGAGTTTTTGTTTTCGGCAGATAGAGGATATGATTTTCAGAAGGAAGCTGGCTGTCCCTATCCTCACGCTCGAGGGTGACCAGCCTGCCGCGCTCGACGGCCGCGCGAAGCTTCGCATCAGCGCGTTCATCGAGATGCTGCGAAAAAAGAAAAGCAGTTTCCCTCAGGGTTGCGGCGTCCGGGAAGGACGCCACTCGATTGATTTCGGAAAGGACTCATAAAAGTGTCATCGCGCAAAGTGGCGGCATTCTTTATCCTGGTAATCGGATTGTGGCTGGTTGGTTGCGGCGGCCCCATGGACCGCATGATATTGAAGGAAGCAAAGAACAACCTTAAAGCGGGTAACACCCAAGGAGCGATCAACAACGTTCAGGAAGTGTTGCGATTGAGCCCGAACAACTTCATGGCGAAGCGTCTCCTGAAAAAAATAAAGGCCCAGCTTCTCAAAGAGGCAAAAAAGAGCATCGAGGCCGGGAACTACAAGGAGGCTGTCGATAAACTCGACGCGCTGCAGAAACTCGATCCTCAGAACGAGGAAGCCACGGCCATGTATGCTGACGCCAAGAAGCAGATATTGCTCGGTGACGCAAAGGGGGCTCTCGCGAAGGATAATCCCATGGCAGCCTTGAATATGCTCAATGAGGCGCTTCGGCTGGACCCGAAATTTCAGGAGGCCAAGACCCTTCAGTCCGAGGCAAGCAAGAAAGCCGAGGCAAAGATCGCAAATCTCGTAACGACCGCGAACGAACTCGTCGAGCAGAAGGAGTTCGAGAAACTGAGGGCGCTCGCCCAGGATATCCTGACGATAGACCCACAAAACACGCAGGCCGCCGACTTGCTCCGTGAGGCGCAGGCACAGATACTTTCCCGCGACAAAGAACAGAACCTCTCAAATGCAAACAAGTTCTTTGAAGAGGGCATATATGAGTCCGCCCTTTCAATGGCCGAGGAAGTCCTTAAGATCGATCCGAACAATGATGAAGCTAAGAAATTGGTCGAAAGGTCCAAGGCTGAGATATCCAAACCCCAGCTCCGGCTTACGGGCCTCACCAAGATAAAGGGTATGCAATTCGCCAACATAACAATACCTTCCACCGGCGAGAAGTTCAAGGTCAAGCAGGGTGAAACATTCGGCGACTTCAAGGTTTCGGCCATTGACATGGACCTCAAGGCCGTAGTCGTTACATACGTGAAGACCGGCAGCCAGCAAACCATAACAACGACACCGGAAGAACTTGAGGAGCCCGCTCCCGCGCCGCCGGAAGGCGCAGCCGCACCGGGCGGTACAGCCGCGGCAAAATGACGAAGCCGTCTTCTCTTGTCCGCAGATTACGCGGATGGGATTCGCAGGAATCGGCATGTCTTTCGCGCTTTCTTGAGTTCCATTCGTCCCCCGTCTTGACCCTTTAGTCTCCACGTGCCTTAGACTCTTTGCGCCTTTGCGGTTTGCTTCTTCATTCCCGACCCAAAATCCGGAATTCGGAATCCAAAATCGCTTGACTCTCTTGACTTTGTGGCGTTGTTGCTATAGTATTGTGCTAATGCACGAGGCAAATTGTGAATGTCCATCCGAGAAAGAAAATGGGCTTGCCAACCCAGTCTGAACGCTACCGAAAACTCATAGAAATCAGCAAGATTGTCAATTCCACCCTAGAAATCGATAGTCTCCTCGACCTCGTAATCGAAACCATCCTGTCCGCTTTCGAGGCGGAGGGCTGCTCGCTCGTGCTAAGACAGCCCGGCACAGACGAACTTTATTTCCGCAGCACTGCCGGTCCGGCCAAGGAAAAAATCAAGAAATTCAGGCTTAAACTCGGGGAAGGCGTGGCGGGGAAAGTCGCCCTTGACGGCAAACCGCTGCTCATAGCCGACGCTCGTTCGGACGGGCGCGTGCGGCACGACATCTCGAATGACGTCGGGGTGCCGGCCCGAAGCATTGTGTGCACACCCCTCTCGGTCGATGGTAAACTGGTCGGTTCAATCGAGGTCATAAACCCCAGGAGCAGGGCTGGCTTCGATGGGGATGATCTGGAATTCCTGTGTGCGGTGAGCGATTCGATAGCGCTGGCTGTCCGGAACGCGAGGCTCTTCACGCAGGTGATCTCCGAGAAAGAAACGCTTAGCCGGCTGCTAAAGCTCCAACCGACCATTGTCGGCAACAGCGAAACGATGAAGAACATATTTTCGCTCGTGAACCGCATCGTGAAGACGGACGTTACCGTGCTTATCACCGGCGAGACCGGCACGGGCAAGAACCTGCTCGCGCGGTTCATTCATGAAACCAGTCATCGGCAGCACCAGTTGTTCGTCGAGGTCAATTGCGCCGCCATTCCCGACACTCTCATAGAATCGGAACTGTTCGGGCATGAGAAAGGCGCCTTCACGGGGGCCAGCTACCTGCGCAAGGGGAAGTTCGAGCTTGCAGATAACGGCACTCTTTGCCTCGACGAAATCGGCGACCTCACTCCCCGGGCTCAGGCCAAGCTGTTGCGTGCAATCGAGGAGCAGCGCTTCGAGAGAATCGGGAGCAACACCACTCTCACTACCGACGTGCGGATTCTGGTCACAACCAATCGCGACCTCTCTCAGTGCGTTAGAGAAGGCCAATTCCGCGACGATCTCTACTATCGGCTCAATCAGATTCAGTTGCATTTGCCGCCGCTGAGGACCAGGCGCGAAGATATCATGCAGCTCATCGAACATTACCTCGATAAGTACAACCAGGAATTCGAGAAGAGCGTTAAAGCCATCTCGACGCCGGCCAAGAATTTTCTTCTGGATTACGATTGGCCGGGTAACGTTCGCGAGCTTAAGAACATGATTAAACGAGCTGTCCTCTTATGTGACGATGATGAGATAAAATGCGAGCATTTGCCTTTGCTCACTCGACCGGGAAGGGAAAAGGAAACCGTTGCCGGACCGGAGAAATTTCCGAGTCTCGATGAGCTTGAGAAATTGCATATAATATCAGCGTTGCAGCGCGCGGAGGGCATGAAAAAGAAGGCGGCGGAGTTATTGGGCATTTCACGCTCCACACTTGACAGGAAAATAGAAGTCCATAAAATCGCCCTATGAGAATGGCCCTCAGCAGCAAGATGTCTGAGCGCTCCCCAAGGCCGAACCCCGGCCTTTGTGGGAGTGTTTTCTTTTGACCAGGAGAGACCTCTTCACCGCAAATGCGCAAGGTGCGCAAGGAGGCCTCACTTTTCGTAATTATCACGAAAGACAATGGTTATAACCAGAACAGTACAAGAAACTCCTCAGAATAGTACATGAATTCCCGGAGGATGCGAGAAATCGAAAGAATCAACTCTCTCATAAAGGTTTTGATAGAAGTATAACTTCTTCTATGACAAATAGTTACAACCTCAAATTCCGTTGTTTGATTCAAGGTTTCATTGTGGCACACTATTTGCTCGGAGAGATAGTTGGTAAATGAAACTTTAGATGTCTCTGCCAGGTTTCCGAACTGGTTGCGGCGACGGCGCGGCAGACATAAGCTGGTTCATAACAAGGAGATGTAAGGGACACAGAGAGCAGCGAACTTCTGTATGCTCATCCACTATTGGCGCCGTTCTGGTTGGTGGTGTGGGGGAATGATTTTGCTGACAATTCCCCAAAAGGGATAATTTTGTCTCAAAAGAGATTGAAAAGAAGAGGCTTTGGAACCACGGAGGGCACGGGGAGCCGTCGCGTTCTCCATGCTTTCCGTGGTTGACAAAGGTTTCCGGTTTCTTGAAATTCGTGTAATTAGTGTAATTCGTGTTCCAAAGAGAAGTCTTTATTCGTGTAATTTGGTTGTTGATTCGTGACATTCGTGTTCCGAGATTTGAGGTTTCTTGAAAGGAGAGTCTAAGATGCCGCGCGTGCTCGGGGATAAGCGTGGGTTCACCCTAACTGAACTTCTGGTGGTGGTCGCAATCATAGTCCTTTTAGTATCGATAGTTGTCCCGAACATAGCGGGCCGCCTGACCACGGCGCGCATGCACTCGGTCGAGGATCAGATTGCCGAGATTGAGGCCGCTCTTGCGGCATATCATGCCGACTTCGGGACGTATCCGGGCGACGTGTGGCCCACGGAGGACAAGAATAACGATGGTGTGTTGACGAATGAGGACGTCGATGATGACGATGTTCTGGACGCGACCGAAGACCTCAACAACAATGGCGCGCTGGACAACGAAGATATCGGCGTTGACGTGGACAGAGATGGCATTTCCGACTACGCCTGCAGCAGCACCGGCGGGCATGCGCACAACGGTCGGCTTGACCACGGCGACGGCGTCATAAACATTCTCGACCTCGAGTGGGCTCTGAAAACCACCGCGAAAAACGGCCCTTATATGGAAGATATCCCCCTTGATGCGTGGGATAATAAATACGTCTATTATGCCCCGATGGACAGACCGCAGGGAACAGCGGCAGACCAGGATTTCCTTTGGATAAATCCGTCCGAAGTCGGCGACCTCATTACCACGGAGGACGCAAACGGTAATGGCCGCCTGGACACCGGAGAGGATACGGGAATTGCCGACTACGATGTCAATACCGCCCTGAATCCTAACGTTCGCACCAACGCCACGAGCTTCCTCGATATGAGTGCCGGCGCCGGTAACGGAGTGCTTGACCGCGGCGATGATGACAATGGGAATGGAACTATCGAGAGGTATAACATAACGACTGCCTCGCCGGTAGTGCTTGAGTACGGCAACAAGGACGTTTCGCCTGACGGCCTCGCTCGGAATGCCGGCTACTACGTTTACTCGGTCGGCAGAAACAGGAAAGACGAGACGGCCATCGGCTATGAAGATATCAACAGGAACGATCAACTCGATGGATCAATCACGACCGACAGCGGCGCATTTGATGAAGACAGCATCAGCAATGACGACACGCTTGACACCGGCTACGAGGACACCGGACTCGACGGAATTCCCGGCACCAAGGATAACGGCGAGGATGACGGCAAACTCACAATAGGCACTGACTCGCCACCGGTCTCGTCTGAGGACTTTGACGGCGATAATGAACTTGATATCGGCGGCGACGACATGAATAGCTGGAACAAGAAGCAGCCGTGGCGCGAACACAAGAGCTATGGAGGATAATTCCGATTTTGGATTGCGGATTGCGGATCTTGGATTGAGAAGAAGAGACAAACCGCAGGAACGCAAAGGAGAATAGACCACAAAGGTCACGGATTTGGGAAAAGAAAGAGAAAAGGATCGGGGAGCCACAGAGGTCACTGAGAAGAAATAGCAGAATCGGTATTCTATGTGCGCTCCGTGCTCTTTGTGGCTAGCGGATTGAGGAATCCAAAATCTAAAATCTAAAATCCAAAATCCCAAGAGCCCTTTCCCCGGGTAACACCGGGTCCGGGCGACTTGAGCGGTCTGAAAAGGCTGCTCCCGCGCCAGACCCGGTGTATTATTAAGCAAAAGACCGGAATCCGCAGATTTGCGCGGATTGGACTACACCACGAAGACATCACGGAAAAAAAAGAGATGAACCACCAAGGTACGAAGACACAAAGTAAAGCAAAAGAAAAAGGAAAGTCTCTTTGATGCCTTGGTGGTTGAAATGCTTTTTGATCAGTGAAAATCAGCGAAATCTGCGGATAAAAGAGCCTATGAAGAAACGCGGTTATACAATTGTCGAGATGATGGTGGTGCTGGCTATCATAGCGCTCATGATGGCCATAGTCGTCCCGCGTTTCGCAGTATCTCAAAAGGGCGTGGCGCTTAAGGGCGCTTCTCAGGAGGTGATGTCGGCGCTCCGCACCGCGCGCCGGCTGGCGATACTCGGCATAAGGGATATCAGCCAGGCGACCCAGATGTACGCGGTCGCGTTCGATATATATTCCGTTCCCGCCCGGTTCGCCGTCATTCGCAAGACGGGCTCGGCGAGCGATTGGAATTCGTGGCAGATTACTTATGATTTCAAGGACTTGCCGGAGAACATCGCGATCGCGGCGATCAACCAGCCCGGCTATACCGCGTTCAACGTGACCAGAACCGATGACAATACTCTTGATGGCGTCGAGGATTCTCTATCAAGCGACCTGATATGGAACCCACAGGCGCCTTCGGCCGGGAACGGGATCACGAATATTGTGTACCGGCTCGTAAAGTTCCGGCCCACGGGAACGGCAGACCCCGTCATAATCTATCTCTGGAACACAAAAGAGGGGAGACAGGAGATTCCGAATCCGACAGTCGGCATGACGCTCTCCAACTTGCACACACTCGGCGTGCCACCCGGCCTGCAACTCGACGATCTGAATGATCAACAAAGCTTCTTGCGGCTGCCGAGCGAGGTATCGACATTCGATTCGTACTACTACACGATCGTCGTCAGCTCGATAACCGGCAGCGTTACCGTCTACGATTATGCATGGGGTGAGGGCGGTGGAACAACGCCGAACATGAGATGGGACCGCAAGAAAGACGGATCGTAAGAAGAGGTTCGAACACGAATGTCACCAATGGAACACGGATAGCATGAATGAATCAAGAAGAGGATTTGGATCACAAATATCACAAATGGAACGGATGACACGAATGGAAGTGAAATCTGAAAAAGAACTCCTCTGTGGAGATCTCTCATACGAAATTATTGGCGCGGCGATGGAAGTTCACAACGCTCTTGGGCCGGGATTTACTGAGAACATTTATGAAGAAGCGCTTTGTGTTGAACTGGGAAACAGAAGGATCAAGCTCGATCGTCAGAAAGCCATCATGGTAAATTACAAAGGCGTTAATGTGGGCGACTACGTTCTGGATATGATAGTCGAAGGCAGGATCATATTGGAACTCAAAGCTACCACAGAACATAGTCCCATCTTTGACGCACAGATTTACTCGTATTTGAGGGCCACTGGACTCAAGCTTGGGCTCTTGATAAATTTTGGAGCCCAAAAGCTGTCGCACAAGAGGATCGTGAATTGAATCCTTCTATTTCACATATTGGTTTTTCTCAAGACGAAGTTATTCGTGATATTCGTTCCATTCGTGTGATTCGTGATCCCTTTTCTTCTTCTTCCATTCGTGCGATTCGTGATCCCGGTTTCACCCTTCTGGAAGTTCTGATCTCGATGGCGATCATCGGGGTGGGCCTGATTGCGCTCGTGTCGTTGTTCCCGGTCGGGCTGCGCTCCTCGAGGCTCGCGGGCGACTTTACGACCGCTGCGCTCATCGGCCAGCAGGCGCTCGACAACATACGCGCCACGGCGCAGGTGTATGATCCGGCGGATATGTTCGACGAGGATAACGACGGCGACCGATTCGACGATCCCAATGGCGACGGTCTCGGTTACTATGACCTTCCGATTTCCGCTGTGAAAGGCTTTCTCTCCCCTCTCCGGTTCCCCACGGAGCCCACACAGTCGCAAACGTTGACAATAGAAATCACAGGCGTCGGCCCTCCTGCAACATTTTCGGTGACGAGTTCCATTTCGGGCGCTGTAGGCACAGGATCGGCTGGCTCGCTTTTCACCTCGAGTGACAACGCAGTTGCATTCATCCTCTCTGACAACGTGGACGGTCCTGCTTTGACAGTGACCCCCGCCTATTCGTCCCCGACGGACAGAAATTATGAAGAATTCGCCGTCGGCGACAAGATCGTTGTCAGCCTCGAGATGCGCGGAGGCAATCCCTATTATTGGTACGCGATGCGCGCGCCAGTGACGGAGGATTTGGACCTCGATGGGATTCTCGACGGACGCCTCAATGACGGAACTGCGAACGGGACGCTCCGAAGCGCTCCACACAATCAGGTGCAAGAGGACACCGGGCTTGATCTTCTGCCGGATTTCTGGGACCGGAACAACAACGGCTCATATCAGGCCGGGATCGATCAGCGGGGCGAATGGACGCAGTCAGCGGCGCTTCCGGCTCCTCCCGCGGTCGAGATTGACTTACACGGCGACAACCGATATGCGTATGACACGACCACGGGATGGTGGCTAAGCCCCTTGGCCGAAGTTAATGCTGCCGGAACGGAAGGCAATGAGCAGATTGACGCATGGGACGACGATTCGATGCAGAAGGTGACGGTCACGGTTGGTTGGCGCGAGGGCAGCCAGGACCGCGCGGCCGTATTCAGCGCGTCGATAGCGAATCAGTACAGGTAAGAAGAAGATGAATCCGCAGATTGCGCAGATTTACGCGGATTTCGAGAATGAAGAAAGAGAAAGAAAAGAGGGATTTGGAATCACGGACTACACTGATTACAGGGATTCTGGGAAACGAGAAGAAGAAAAGGAAAAAAGTCATTAACCACGGATTCACACGGATTTTCACGGATTCTTGGGGAAGAAGGAAGAGAAAAGGTCTTGCTTGATCTGTGAGAATCAGCGTAATCAGCGGATAAAAGTATGTATTTAATCCAAAATCCAAAATCCAAAATCCAAAATCAGAAGGGCTTTACACTTGTCGAGTTGCTGGTGGCCCTGGCCATAGCGTCCATACTCATGCTCGGGCTCATCGCAGCGTTTCAGACGACCCAGCGCACGGCTGCCGTCGGAGAAGCGCGCGAGCAGATTTACCAGAACGCCCGCGTTGCGCTCGACCTTATGGCGCGGGAGATCAAGGGCGCCTATATCGACAACCGCAACCGCGACCTCGTTTTTGTGAGCGCCGACGGATTGGGGGGACGGGGGAACAGCATCCTTCAATATGACCCGGCCAATCCTACCAACTCCGCTTCATGGGTACTCGGCCTGGGCAATGCACAGACTCCGCACGGAATTGACCCGACAGGGCCATTAGTATTTTACCTCTACGCTGACAGAACTTTTGGAAGTCCGATATTCACGGACCGCACGGTCAAAGCGCTAGGCGCTAATGGATTCCCGGCGCCTGACCTTCGGCCCGGCCCGCCGGACCGACTCGATTTTGCATGTCTCACGGCCAATTACCCGGGCAATACCGGGAACGAATCCCGCCTGGCTGAAGTGCGGTACATCGTCACGACGGAGACTTTCGTTGATGACGTTGACAATGACCGCGCTGACGGTGCGGATAGCGCCGACAACGATCCCCCTGGCTCAGGCGCTATGGGTCTCGGCGACATGATAGCCATGAATCCGCAGTACCGAACCGAGGATTTTAACGAGACCACAGGAAAGATAAAAGGGCTCTCACTGTTCCAAATTCGGCGCGCCCTCGATATCTCTCCGGATAAGAATCCGTTTTCGGTTTCCGATATTCCGATCTGTAGTTCTCCTCCTTGTCCTCCGGGAGCATTTACTCCTGTGGATCCGAATGGCCGCTATCCGGACCGCAATCTAGCAGATTTCGAGACCACGAACAACGGCGAAAACATCGGTTCTTATATTTATGACTTGCAGTTGGAGTTCTACGGAAGAATCGCCATTGCGCTCGATGCCGGCGGCGCACCCGAAGTTTGGGGTGTTGGGTGGGACTATCAGGATGTGAGAGGAGAAGACGTAGGAACCGACTGCGGCGGGACATTGGGAGCGGGCGACCAGGGGGCGCAGGCTGTAAACGTAGGAACCGTACAAGTGACGCGGGGCAGCACTTCCGTGACCGGCACTGGCACGGCATGGGTAGCCGGCCTCGCCGGAGGCGTCTTTTTCATTTGGCCGACGAGCGCAACTGAGTTTGACGTTACGGACCCGGACAATAAGGTATATACAATCGCGTCGGTCGCCGGCGCCACCTCTCTGACTCTGGATAGACCGTACGAGGAAGCTGACGCCACTGGTCTGGCATACCGCATCATCGAGCCGACACAGGCGAATGGCATTCTGGATGGAGTAGGCACAGCGAACTCGGAAGACCGTGGCGCTGACGGGCTTGGTGACGGACTTCCAGGCGCGCCTTTGGATGACGAGCTCGACGACGGAAGCGGCATCCCGAATAACGTGAGCGATAATGATGGCGTAACTGACGAACCAAGCGTAGGACAAGGCAATGGCAGACTCGATAGCCGCGTGATGGGTATATGGGATAGCCGCTCGCCCGACCCGAGGAATCCAAGGAGAGCGGCGGAACTTGACGGGGTAGATAATGACAGTGATTCAGGCATGGTGGCAGGAGGCGGCCTTGGCAATGACACTGTCGACAATGACAGTGATGGTGTTGTTGATGATCGAACGGCCGCTTTCGTCGATGGCGCAAACAATGTCGCATATGCTTCTCCCGAAGCTAATGATCCTGCCACAACCGGTACCGACGAGACAAATGATCTTGTCGATGATGATGACTTGAACGGTACGCCGGGTGACGACGGCATAGCGGACGACCGGTTCTATGAGCCTGCGGGCAAGCCGGAGGGGATTGACGAACCGGACGAGGCGAGCCCGAATGACGATACTCTGCCGAAGGCGGTGCGGATAACCATAGCGGTATCGGACTCGCAGCAGTCGCTTGAGCCGGTGGTGCTGAGCACCACGGTGTGGCTCTCAACGGCCAAGTAAACCACGGATTCAATATGGGCTTGGGGTAAAGAAGAAGAAAAGAAGAAGAGTTATTAACCACGGATTTTCACGGATTTCAGAAAGAAGAAAAAGAAGAGAACATAAGACTGCGGATTCAGGAAAAGAGTAATTCACAGATAAGGGGATATGATTGAGTAAATTGCTGTATGAAGACCTCAGTGGAAAAGTGATTGGCGCGGCGATGGAGGTTCATTCGACTCTGGGTCCGGGCTTCTTGGAGAGTGTATATGAAGAAGCCCTTGCTTATGAGATGCAATTGCAGCGCGTTGCTTTCGAGCGTCAAAAAGCGCTGCCTGTTTATTACAAGGATAGACAAGTCAAAGAGTTCTTCTGCGATTTCTGGATTGACGGGAAGATCATGGTTGAAATAAAGGCATTGAAAACGCTGACGACATCTGAAGAAGCTCAACTAATGAACTATTTGAAAGCAACTGGCGTGAAACTTGGTATGCTCCTGAATTTCGGAGAAGCGTCACTCAAGTTCAAAAGGCTCATTGTTTAATCCATGCTTTGCTTTGGAAGAATCCGTGGTTAATAAGTGGTTTCTTGATTTCTTTTTCTTCTTGTTTTTTCGGTAGACAAAGGGCTTTTGATCCGTGAGAATCCGTGGTTGAGAAAAGATTCTTTTTTGACCTTGTTTATGAGAAATATCCGTGTGAATCCGTGGTTAATAAATCAGTTTCCGTTTCTCTTTCTTCTTGCTTTTTCGGTAAACGAGAGGTCTTTAATCCGTGAAAATCCGTGGTTAATAGGTCAGTTTCCGTTTCTTTTTCTTATAGCGGACCCGATTTACTTGGACAGGGAGAATAGTGTAGGCTGAATGTCCAAGGAGGTAAGCGGATGAGCAAGGGAGAGCAGCAAGAAGGGGGCGCGCTGGCTGGAACGGAAGGAGGCCGTAGGCCGACTGGAGTTCC
>JACRIR010000122.1 GCA_016215705.1 Candidatus Poribacteria bacterium
GATAGCGTTAGGCGTTTCTATCATAATAGTTATAACCGCGTTAATGGTATCGATAATTTTTGTAGTCAATCCCTATTTTGAGAACTATTTAGAAGAACAGAATCTCTGTATTATATATCTGAAAAATTCCCCAGACGGCAAGATTGCTCTGATTTGTAGTGCCGTGTTGCACAATTATCATATAGATTGTGCCCCTCATAACTTTTACTGTGCTTCGCCGTAGTTTTTGAGCAGTTTGTACGCCCAAAACTTGATTTTCGCCTCTTGCACCATCCCGATTTCGCTTTTCGCCGCCAGTTGTTCGCCGAACATACGCTTGACCGCCGAAAATATGCCTTCGGTGGCCGGCCACCTGCGGCCGTACCCGTTGTGCCTGGCCCACCCCTCATACCCGTTCTTCTTTCTGTACGCGGCGTTATAGTTGCGAAGCGGACTGTCGCCGTCAGTCCGCGCGTTTTCGTCAGGTTTGATAACCGGCCGCATCAGCCGCTTTTCGCACAGCTTCCATATCCTTGAGTCGTCGAACGCGCCGTCCCCTCCGAACTCCTGCGGCGCCGCACCCTGTTCTTTAAGGCGGTCCAGCTGCCGTATCGCGCTCTCCGGTTCAGATGACGGGATGAGCCGTACCTCGAAACTGACGGGCTCTTTCGTCACAGGGTCGCCGAGTATTATGACCTGCACCCAGCGGCGGTTCTTCTTGCCGTATTTCTCGCGCAGGTATTCTCCGCCGCTTATGGCCTGAAAGCCGGAGCCGTCGCAGAACATCGTTGATGCGCCGCCTGGCGGCGGCGCGATTGTCGCGTCCATGTCGTTTATACGCCGGCCTATCGTGGAAAAGTCGTTGTAAGCGGGCAGTTCGGCGATATCGCGGAGCTGTATGGTGATGCCCTCGATCGTGCGCAACGGGACGCCGATGGCGTGCCAGACCGACTGCATGCGTATCATGGATTCCGGGAACTGGAACGGAGCTCCGACCTTGTTCTGGTTCATCGCATCAAGCTCATTATCCCAGCCTTTTACCCAGTCTAAATCCAGGAAGTATTCCCCGCGCTTAATGAGCTGGCCGTTGTATACTGGCCAGTCGCGGTTGTCTTCGTGCTCCTTTCCCCAGCGTTTGTTCAGCTTCTTTTCGACATCGGTCATGAGATACCGTAATGTTTAAATATGTTTAAACCTTTCGGGTAATTGATGAGAACAATAACAATAGAAAAAGGAACATTTCATTTACGCGATGAAATCGAAGAAGTAGCCGAAGGAGAAGTTAAAAAAATTGGAAACGGCGGAATGATCATGTCAGAAAAGAAATATCTCGGAAGAAAGGTTTACATCCTAACATTACTCCGTGGGTTGAACCAACCCCATGAATCCAGTCATCATTCTCATTGCAATCCGTTTTGCCTGTTCTCTGCGTAAACCCTCCTTCAACGATAAGTCCCGTATTATGAGCTCTTCCACGATGCGCCAATGAACCTCGGAAAAGCTCGGCAGTTTTTCTTTTCCGCGTTTTTCCGCCCGCAGAACGGCCAGGAACGCATGGGCAAGGCATATCATCGCCATGTGATGATGCCACCCGCGCCAAGTCCTGCCCTGGAATTTATCCATTCCGAGCACCTGTTTGATGTCCTTATGGAACTGCTCAACGACCCACCGCATATGGGCGAGCGTGACCAACTGTTTCAGGCCCAGGCCGTCTAGGCCCCAGCAGATGTAAGCTTTCAATCCGTCGCTGTGCTTTTCGAGCAGAAGCCATCCAACCTCGTCCGCGGCCCTGCGCCCCATCTGCGGGTGCACTATTCGCACCATGCGCCGATAGAACAGGCCGCTGAGGGCGCCCTTTGTGCCGTTTGCCCACTTCACTTCTGTCCAATCATCGGCGGACAATTTGGACGCGAGCTGTTCCGGGGAGTACGCCTCCACATCGGGCGGATATCTCGCATGCTTGCGCGGCGCGCCGGCTTCGCCTTTTCCGGGCAGTTCGAGAACGACATCCGCGTCTATAACGCGGAGCATCGCAGGATCGACGGCGAGCACATACGGGTCCATTTTGCCCCGGAGCTCTTCGCGGAACCCGCCGTCGTCCCCGTATCCGGAGTCCGCGACTATGCAGCGATATTTTAGCCCGTGCTTTCGCGCCCGCTCTATCATGCCCAGCGCGATCCGCGGTTTGGTGCGGAACTGAATGTCGCAGGGTACATCCGCCTCTTGGCGCCTGGCCGGGTCGTTGGCCCAATCCTCTGGCAGATATAATTCAAGGCCGAGCGGCCACGCGATCGCGTCCGCGTTCCTGTCCTCTCCGGGCAAGGCATATATCACATCGACGCCGACCTGGCAGTTGCCAACCTTGCCGAGCGTTCCGGAATACTGCCTCTTTGCACCCACGCTGTGCTTGCCCTGCTTTCGCTGGCCAGTGTCGTCTACGACAAGGACACCCTTCTTCGAACTGAAGTCGGGGGCCATGCGGTCGATGATAGATTCAGTAGCGCGTGCCGGATCCCACGGGCTGTCTGTGATGAACTGCTGAACTTGATTGATGTTGACATCCATGCGTTCGCTTATGCTTTCCATAGTCTTCCTTTTGCCTGGCCTTATGAGCCCGCCAAAATATGCGTTGGCGGCGTTCCATGTATTGTCCGCTTTCGCCCATGTCGTTCCGTCGGCCCGAGACATAAAACTCGGCTTGAAGTCGTCCATAAACCGCCTTTGGCGGACAGCGTGCCCGTGCCCCATCCTGAACATACTACATCCCGCACCATAATGGGCTTCAGGAATAATTATATGTTGGTAAAACTATGGTCTTTCGGCAACCCACGGAGTAGTGTTAACGAGTCGCGGATAATGATTTCACGTTTGTTTGTAGAATCAATCAGCATGTGCCCAAGCATTTTTTCTTTCTTCTCTTTCTGTGTTGCTTGCAGATTTTGCTCTACCTACCACATGCAAGAACAATTTTTTGGGTTTGATTGATTGAATGAATAAATAA
>JACRIR010000022.1 GCA_016215705.1 Candidatus Poribacteria bacterium
AAGAGATCAGAATATCTAAGAAAATCGCTCAATAAACCGTGGCGCTTTCGCAGCGGTTTTCAATGGTAGCCAAAAGACTACCTTAGTGCCGAGGGCCGGAATCGAACCGGCACGGGGGTTACCCCCCGAGGGATTTTAAGTCCCTTGCGTCTACCAATTCCGCCACCCCGGCGAAGAATAGGAAAAAGGGGAAAGGGCAAAGGCGAAAGGGTCTAACAGATGTGAAGTTCCTTTGGCGCCTTTCATCCCGGATTTCGCCAATTCCAGCGGCAATGAGCGCCGCAAAGAATCAGGATTTGGTCCCCTTGCGCCCTGTTCCTTTCGTCTTGCTCCTGTTACATTTAAGGAAATGGCGACCCTTCCGGGCCGCCACACCTGAATGCGCTTTTGGAGGCGGCACCCGGATTCGAACCGGGGAATAAAGGTTTTGCAGACCTCTGCCTTACCACTTGGCTATGCCGCCATTCAAAGTAATTCTAGTCTCGAAACGCCGATTTGTCAAGCGCCGTTAAAGCAGTCAAAAGGGCGACAGAGAAAATAGGGGACACGATGCCGCATCGTGTCCCCTATTTTCTCACAACACAACTATGTCGCTCTTTGCGCCTCGGGCCTGCGGCCCTTTGCGGTTCAAAACGTCTTGAGAGTCGCCGAACACCCGCCGCAATGCGCCAAATGGTCTACTTCGACTTTACCACTAGCGACGCCGTTGTTTGCAGGCCGTCGGGAAGATGCGGGGCATTCAGGGTTGCGCCGGGTCTCAACGACAACTCCTTAAAAGCTCCGTAGTCGAGCGCGCGCATTGGGCAGGCGGCCACGCAGACCGGAGCTTCTTTGTTCGCGAGTCGGTCCGAACAGAAATTGCATTTCTCGGCCTTCGAGCCGTTGTCGCCCCGGAATTGAATCGCGCCGTACTGACAGGCGTCCTCGCAAGCGCGGCAGCCGCTGCATTTCTCCGGATCGATCAATACAATACCGTCGGATGGGCGTTTTGAGATAGCATCCTCCGGGCACGCCTCGGCGCATGCTGGATTTGCGCAATGACAGCATGAAACCGACAAGTGACTCACTCTGACGTGGGGGAATTTGCCTTCTTCGTATGTGGACACCCGCCGCCAGTTCACAGTCTCGGCAGGCAGGTCGTGCCAGTCTTTGCAGGCGACAACGCATGTGTGACAGCCAGTGCATCGAGTCTGATCGAAAAAGAATGCGAGCTGCATAATCCTCCTGAGAACGTCGGTTCACAGTTCAAGTTTTATGGTTCATGGTTGTAGGAAGAAAAGGGTTTCGGGTTCCTGACTAAATCCCCCCTGCCCCCTTTGCGAAAGGGGGAGAACTCAAAGGCCTCCTTGAAATCCAGTAGGGGTGCATGACCGCACGTCCCTACGGAGATTCTTCGCTTCGCTCAGAATGACAAACGGCTATTACCATTTGGGCAACACGCCGTGTAGGGTTGGCCACTCAGAATGACGTTGCGAATGATTCTTTTTCTCACTTCTTCCCTTTCCCTTTGTATCCTGAGGCTTCGGAAGTCCCGCGCTTCGCGGGATTTCGCCTTTCGCCTCTTTTGCTGTCTAGGCCCTCGCAACCTGAACACGAGTTGAGTTATAGGGCGTTATGTCAATCGATGTATGAACGTCCGGGCAGACGGCGTTGGCGCAGCCCTTTGTTTCCACGCCGGTGGAATCGAACTCGAACTGCATCCCTTGATCGATGTTGACTGTTCCCGGAACAATGCGTTCGGTCACGCGAGCGGGCAAGACGGTCGCGCCGATGCCGTTTGTGACTTTTACCATATCTCCATTCTTTATGCCGCGCGGCCCGGCATCGGCCGAGTTGATCCAGATTTCCTGCGCCTCGGCTTCGCGGACCCACGGCAGATTGTAGAACATCGAGTTGCAGCTTTTCTTGCTGTGTGCGGTAATAAGCCGAAGCGGGAATCCGCCGTCGTCAGCTTCCTGGTTGGACGGAGGAACATACTTCGGAATCGGCGGGACATCGGGCTTTCCCATGTCGGCGATGGACTGCGAATAGATTTCCATTTTCCCGCTCGGCGTTCCAAACGGGTTGTTTTCGAAATCTTCGACCTGCTCTCTGAAAGCAACGTGAGACCGCTCCAGTTTGTATTTGAGGAAACCACGCCGCTGGAATTCGTCCCAATCCGAAATATCGGCGCTGCCGGTCAGATATTTCAGCCATTCATCCTCCGGAGTGTCATTATAGCTCTGGATGCCGAGGCGCTTCGCAATGTCGGCGCAGATGTCGATATCGTTTCTGCATTCGCCGTAGGGCTCGATCGCTTTTTCCGACCAGATTATGTAATGCCCGAAACACCACGGAGACATGACGTCGCTTCTCTCGAAGTGGGTGGTGGCGGGAAGAACAATGTCGGCATAGCGCGCGGTGGCGGTGAGAAAGTGGTCGTGCGCCACCATGAAATCGAGCATCTTAAGGGCGCGGTCCGCCTTGCGAACGTTGCCGAGTTGGTTCACGGTATTGCCCGCGACCGAATATACCATCTTGATATCTGAGGGGTATCCGCCCGTGCGTCCTTCGATTATCGCATCGGCCCACTTGTTGAAGTGGACGGATACGTTTTCCGGTGAGCCGCCGGCCGGAAAACTCATTACTTTGGTCTGGATCGGATAGCCGAAGATCGAGACGCCGGTGTCGCCGCCGGAAACGCCTACGTTACCGGTCATTGCGCACAGAGTCGCGGCGGCCCGATGGAACTGTTCGCCGTGATTCGTGCGACCCGGGCCGTGACCGACGGTTAGGGCAGCGGGTTTAGTCTTCGAATAGGCGTGAGCCAACTCCACTATGGTTTGGGCCGGCACTCCTGTTATCTGCTCAGCCCACTGCGGCGTTTTGGGCACGTCGTCTTCGCGGCCTGTCACGTATTCCTTAAACTTGTCGAATCCGAGGGTGTATTTATCAAGGAAATTCTTGTCGTAGAGCCCTTCTTCGATCATTACATATGCCATTGCGACGAGCATAGCGGTATCGGTTCCGGGCCGAATGGGAATCCATTGGTCGGCAAACGTTGCGCCCGTGTCGGTATAGCGCGGGTCGACCGCCACAATGCGGGCGCCCTTCTCGCGGGCGAGAGCGAGATAGTAGCTCGAGTTCGTGCCCCACACCGAATCGGTCGGGTTCCATCCCCATATGATAATCATCTTTGAGTTGAGCAGGTCCTCGCGCTCGCTCGTGGTAAAGACAGTGCCGTATGTGTGCAATGCTGCAAACACACCGCCTTCATTCGAGACGATTGAATGGAGCATCGTCTGACCGCCGAACATATTGAGCAAGCGGTAGATGCAGCCTTTCCCGTGATAGGAACAAAGCATCGAGCCCGAATGCGAGATGTTCATGATTGCGGTCGGGCCATGCTTGTCGCGAATTTTCAGCATGTTTTCGGCGACCGCGTCAAGCGCCTCGTCCCAGCTTATCTGTTCGAATTTTCCCGAGCCCCTCTCCCCCACTCTCTTGAGCGGATGCTTCAACCGGTCAGGATGATACAGCCGCTGACGATATGCGCGCCCTTTCAGGCATGCGCGTAGTTGGGCGACTCCGGGGTTGTCGGGCAGCGATTCATCGGTTGTTATCCGCTTGACGACGCCGTCCTCGACATGTGCGATCAACAGACAACTGCCGCCGCAGTCATGCGGGCAGCCAACTGGAACTTTTTTCAAATTATCGGTCACGCTTCATTTCTCCTTCACTAAGACGTCTTTTCTCACCGCAAAGGCGCAAAGGACAAACTCACAACCCCAAAAAGAAAATTCGGATCACGAATGTCACGAATCGCGCAAGGCGCGAGACAAATTACACGAATAAAA
This sequence comes from Candidatus Poribacteria bacterium, assembly GCA_016215705.1. Classification (GTDB taxonomy): domain Bacteria; phylum Abyssobacteria; class SURF-5; order SURF-5; family SURF-5; genus JACRIR01. Next base: position 3,837 of record JACRIR010000022.1, read on the forward strand.
ATCCTCTTCCTTATTTGTCATTCCCGCGAAGCCTGTCCTCGACTCCGATCGGGGAGCGGGAATCCATGCCCAGTAGAGCCTTCTCTTTCCACCATTCTACTGGGTGGTTTTTGTGGTGTCAACCGCGCCTAGGAAAACGGTTCACGGTTTACGGTCTACAGTTCACGGTTGATAAGGATAAGAAAGTCAGGCGCTCCTAAGAAAGTCGGTTCGCAGTACATAGTTTATGGTTCATGGTTGAAAGAAACAAAAGAAGCGAGGTTGAAGGTCGAGAGTCCAAGGTCCGGGAAAAGAGGCAATCCCGCGAAACGCGGGACGAATTGTACGGATGCATCCATCCAGAATTGGGAAAGGAGAGGCGAATCGCCTCGCATTTTTCGGTTTTCCTTTGTAACTCCTTGCCCGACAAGAATATGACACAAATGACGCAAGTATGACGCAAAGCCCGGATGAAGCCGGGGCAGGCGAAAGGAGCAAGGAGCAAGGCGAAGAGGCATTTGGAAGCTAAATATTGATAATGATTTCTGAAGACAAAATACGCATGGTTTGGAGCGGTTCCTGGAAGAAATATGACGCAAATGACACAAATGACACAAGAAAACGTGTTTCGTTTCATAAATTATTGGACTGTGATGGTCCAGTATCGGATTGCGGATTGCGGATTGAAAGAAAAAACAAGGGAATCCCGCGAGGCGCGGGACTTCGGAAGCCTCAGCCACGCCGATAAACGCGAATGAAGAAACTGGAACATGAACAGAGCGGGTCATGACGGGTGATGCGAATTTAATCTTTTCCATTTGGCTCCTCTTGGTTGACGGAAGACTCGAAACTCGGGCTCTGAAACCCTGCGTAGCACGCGCGGCATCCCGGGATCCATAATCTACAATATAGTTTACGGTTAGCTGGAAGGGCGGTCAAGGGCTTTTTTGTTAACGAATAGGGCGAAAGGCGGAAGAAGTTCACGGTTCACGGTTTATGGTTCGCAGTCAGCAGCGACCGGTTTAGGGTTTATGACTGAGAATCACAGGTCCAGCACGGACATGGGAGGCTTACACCGGGTGAAAAGGGGAAACGGTTAAACGGGAGAATAAAAGAAACAGCTATTAAGACGGAGGGCACGATTTCTGTTGTGAGTGCCGAAACGAGAATCAGATGTAGTATAGCATATGCCTACATTTAGCCCGCGTTCATCGCTCACGTGGCGAAAGGCGCAACCAGCAAAAACGGAATGAAGGGACAGGACTCAGATGTTAACATGATTGGGAAAAACGATTCTGTAAATCTTATCCAAAAAGGGAAACGAAGGGAGAAGGCAGAAGCGGAGATGGACAGAATGGACGGTATGGACGGCATGGACAAGATGGAACAGAAGAATCTTGTGAATGTTGTCTGAGATGAAAGACTCATCTATGAACAAGATTTCCTCGCAATTCCGATTCCTCGAGCCGGAGATCATCCGCCTCGAGTTTGCGGCCGCAGCAAGAGCACGCCATCAGGGGAGTTGTGGACTGTCGCTCTTTCGATGATTCCATTATGTTATTATGGACAAGAGGGAAGTCCCATAATGCAACCCAAACAACAGGCGTCAATCAGAGAATCGGAAAGGAGCGCAAAGCCAATGGAATTTGAAAAACTGATCTACAAAGAAACGGAGAAGACAGCTTGGATTACGCTGAATCGGCCGAAAGCTTTCAACGCGCTCAGCATGCAGTTGTCCGACGAGTTCCTGGCGGCCATCGAGTGTGTGCGGCAATCAATGAAGCTCAAGTTTCTCGTGATAAGCGGGGCCGGAGGCAACTTCAGCGTCGGTGACGATATTACGGAGATGCAGTCATGGGGAAACGCCAACGGCGTGATGCGCCGAGTGCGGTATTACCAAAACATGGCCAATCAGCTTGAGGAGTTGGACAAGATAACCATTGCGGCAGTTGACGGATACGCCGTCGGTGGTGGTCTGGAGATAACGATGGCGTGCGATTTTGTCGTCGCCACGGAGCGCTCGAAATGGGGCATGCCGGAGGTCGACGTCGGAATTACGCCGGGTTGGGGTGGCACTACTCGCATGGCTCGCCTGATAGGGAGGCGCCGCACAAAAGAGATCAATCTGTTGGGCGCGATCCATTCCGCCCGTCGCGCCGTGGAGTGGAATCTTTGGAATCGAGTGGCGCCGGACGACCAACTCCAAATGGAAGTGGATATGCTCCTCGCTGTGCTCGAGTCCAAGAACCAGCAGGGTCTGCGACAACTGAAATACATAATCAACCGAGGTGTCGAGTGTGACCTCTATACGGCCCAAGGCTTCGAGGCTTTGTCCGGGGCGCTCACTGCCGCCGTGAACGGCGCGTGGGAGGTCCCGGACGCGGACAAGGGACAAGGTGTGAGAGCTTTCGTCGAGAAGAACGACCTCTGGCATAAGCGCCGAGGCTTGGCAACGAACTTCTGGACGGATTAGTCAATAATCCGGAGTCGCGTGTCGCTTTTCCTCCAGTGTTGCGTCTGCGGACACGCGAGGCGAAAGGAGCAAGGCGAAAGGGAAAATCTCACCACCAAGGAAGAGCACGGGGAAGAGCCATTCCTGCCAAGCAAATCCCCTGTTCGCCGTCGATTCTCTCTTTGCCGCCTTTGCGCCTCGGGTTTGCGACGCTTTGCGGTGAGAAAAGCCGTTTTGGACAGCAGTGATCCAAAATCCGCAATCCAAAATCGGATTGTTCCCCATATGCCGGTGTGCTATAATTGGAGGAAATCAGTCCGAGGAACGAATGCGCATGTCGAAGCTTAGAAGGACAACCTTAATCTTATTTGTTTTGGGGATGCCGGCCTTTTCAATCCGACTATTGCCGGGACAGGAGAGCGTATCTAGTGTCGTTCAGGCAGCGGAAGAAAAGATAAGGGGCGAATCTTCTGCCGTTCTTCGCGGCCGTCTCGTGGACCTGCTTGCCTCGGAAGGGATTACCGACAAGAAAGTGCTGGCGGCCATGAGGAAGACGCTCCGGCACGAGTTCGTGCCGGAACGCTATCGGAGCCAGGCCTACGATGATCACCCTCTCCCCATCGGAATGGATCAGACTATATCCCAACCGTACGTGGTCGCCTACATGACGCAGATGCTAAAACTGAAAGGCGGCGAGAAGGTTCTTGAAATCGGCACCGGTTCGGGTTATCAAGCGGCGGTGCTTGCGGAAATCGCGGGAAAAGTCTACACGATAGAAATACTTGAGCCGCTGGCGCGGAACGCCGATGAAACGTTGAAGCGACTCGGCTACAAGAACGTTTTCGTCAAGACAGGCGACGGTTACAAGGGCTGGCCGGAATTCGCTCCCTTCGATGCCATTATCGTGACTGCCGCTCCCGATCATGTTCCGCAGCCTCTTGTGGAACAACTCAAGGTGGGTGGCCGAATGATTGTTCCGGTCGGCGAGTGGTTCCAGAGATTGATTCTTCTAACAAAAGATGAAAAAGGCGTTACGCAGCAAGAGGACTTGCCGGTGTCTTTTGTGCCCATGACCGGAGAAGCGCAACAGAAAAAGTAAGACAATAAGAAGAAGAAGCGGATCACGAATGAGACGAATGACACGGATAAACGAACTGACTTTCGACCGTAAACCATGAACTATAGACCACGAACCATGAACTGGATGTACGGAAATGCCGAACGATTGGGAACAATTTGACTTCTACAGAGTCCTCGATGTGCCATCCAACGCCGGGGATGAAGAGATCAAGAACGCGCATGCGAATCTGACGTCCACGTTGAATCCCGACGCCAAGCCGGACGAACAGAAGAGAGCAGCCGCTGTTGCTTTTGTAATTGCGGATGCAGCGTTTGCCGCGTTATCCGATAAGAGCATTCGCGGCGTGTTCGACGCAAAGGTCTCCGAGATTCAGAAGGCGGAATCGGAGAGAGACAAAATCGAGACCCAGCGCAAAGGCAAACTGCAAGAGCAGCAATCCGTTGAGGAAGACGAGAAACTCAAGCGAGCCATGCTCAGATATGACTCTGCAAAAAAGGACCTTGCCGACTTTTATTATGAGCACGTCTTCAAGGCCGCGCGCAACAGTCATTTTGAGACTACCTCCGCCGATAAACTTCTGGAATGGTTAAGCTCGGAGCGGGCGGAATCGTTGAGGAAGGCTGAGCAGAAGGGACGAAAGATATCGTTCCGTATCGAATGGGAAGGTTTCGGCGCGGTTCAAAGCATGAGAAAGAAGCGGTCGGAGGAGATTGTAAAGATAGTGGACGTACTGGCTGAAAGGCTTCAGCTATAATATATACACAACGTCATAACCGCAACCAACAAAACGAAAAGCATTCACCACCAAGGCACCAAGTCACCAAGGAAAAGAAGAAACAGGAACCACGGATTTCACTGATTACACGGATTTTTGGGAAAGAAGAAAACAAAAAAAGAAACAACAAAAGGCATTCTTAACCGCAGATGCACGCCGATGAACGCGGATTCAGGAAAAGAAAAAGAAGAAGAAAAGGAAATCACGACAAGAACTCACGATTTCGTTGCGTGCTCCCGCAAGAACTTAAGTCTACATACATGATATGAAAAAGAATATCTCATCTCAGGTTTCTGAAGTGAAAGGCATGGTGGAGTTGAAGAAACTTGTAATCGCAAACGCAATTGCGACGGGCAACACGTACGCTTTTCATGACTTGTTCTCGTGCCTCAAGGAGTCATCGGGCGCGAGCGAGAATGAAACCTTGCGCCTGCTTACCGAGAAGCTGGCCTATATGGCGCCGGATGAAACGACCCTGGAATCCCCAAAGTTCAAGGCAGCGCTCGAGCTCACAGAAAAGCATGGCACGAAAGACAACTCGCTGCCGGCGCTCCTTCTTGAAGAAACGGCAAAAGAAGCCGTCGCGAGAGGCAAATTCGCTTATGCTGAAGACGCATATAAGCTGCTCGGCATAAAGAACGAAATGGTCGCTCTTTATGCGCAGGCGGGCGAACAATTTCTGCGCGAGGACAAGCCAAAGCAAGCTGCAACGGCATTCTTTGTCGCGGCGAGTATCGACCAATCCGTCGGGCCACACTATCAATATCTTGGCCCTGAGCTTCATTCACGATGCGCGATTGAGCCGAAGAAATGCGTGACAGAGATGCCCATTGAAGCGATCACGGAACAAGGCATCCGTTTTCTTCTTGCCCATGATACACTTGCCCAGCAACTTATGATGCGTGCGGCGCCCGGGCAAAGGCCCCGGATACTCGCCACGCTTGCCGCATGCAGGGATATCGACATTTCCGAGACTATTAAGAATCTTCATGAATCCGTTTCGGCCCTCCTGAAGATCGAGAATGGAAAGCCCGACGATTATTCGGCCATCGGGCCGATATTGCTCGGCAGACCGACAAGTTCGGGACAAAGCTGGCAGTACCTGAAAGAATTGTGTTTTGAGCACCCGATCGCGAGCCTGTGTGTTTGTATGAGACCTGTTCGGAACACGTTTGTCCTCGTTCCAGCCATCCGAGAGGGCAAATCGTTGATCGATCTACTACTGCCTCCTGAGTGCTAGGAAGCCAGTTCGTGGTTCCCAGTTCCTGGTTCCTGGTTTAACTCCAAAACCAAGCAAAAAGGAGAAGAAACTCTGGGAACACGAATGTCATCCCGCGAAACGCGGGACGCAAGGCGCAGGACGAATTACACGAATGAAGAAGAAAAATTTCTGGATCACGAATCGCACAAATTGTACGAAGACAGGCTCCTGAGTGTCATTCCCGTCCCTACAGCATCGGATGCTCGCAATGACAAATGAATCGCGAAAACCAATAAAGAAAATTTCTATTGCAAACTAGGGGCTCTTATTGTATCTTGTCAGCAATGCTACAACTCTGGCCGGTTGGTGTAATAAAGGGGGGGGATGATGAGCGACAAAGAAGCACAGCGATTTTTCTATGGATGGTGGGTTGTGGTCGCCAGCTTCTTCATAGTTTTCTTTGGCGCAGGGATAGGATTTTATTCTTTCAGTGTGTTCATCAAGCCGCTGCAAGCCGAGTTCGGCTGGAGCCGGGCGCAGATTTCCGGCTCGGTTGCCGTGTGGGCGGTTGTCTACGGGTTCTCGACGCCAGTAATCGGAATTCTGCTTCACAAATACGGCGCCAGGGTCGTAATCTCCGGCTCTGCGCTCATCGCCGGCATATGCTATCTTTTCTTCGGCTGGCTCGACCGTCTTCCTGAACTTTTCGCAATCATGTTCTTCACGGGAATAGGAATGGCCGGCATTACCCTTTTGCCGAACCAAGCTGTCATCTCGAATTGGTTTCAGAAATATCGCGGACGGGCAATGGGAATCATGATGATGGGCGTGGGATTCGGAGGGTTGATCATGCCGCCTATCGCCAACGCAATTATCGTTTCCCTTGGCTGGCGGACCTCGTTTCGCGTGCTCGGCTTTCTGCTCATCTTTGTCATAATACCGGTGGCGATTCTTATTCTCCGCACCAAACCGTCCGAGATGGGCTTGCGGCCCGATGGCGACAGCTCAAGCCAAGGCGCGGAGTCGAGTACGTCGGGCGGCTCTGCATGGGGCGAGACAGGACTTTCCGTGAAGCGCGCGGTCCACACATCGTCGTTCCGTCTGTTGTTCGCCGGGTTCATGCTCTTGATATTTGGCGAATCGGGGCTGGCAGTCCATTTTGTCGCCTCAGTAGACGACGCGGGAATGACTTCGCAAGCCGCCGCAAACTACTGGGGTTTACTCGTGGGGGTAAGCGCTATCGGACGCCTCGGGGCCGGCCTCCTCGCCGACCGCTGGAACCAAAGGGTACTCCTTGCGTTCACCCACGGGCTCCACGCGGTCGCCCTTGCTATCCTTCTGATTTTCTTCATGTATCTCGGAATTCATTCATGGATCGCAGTCGTTCCCTTCTGCGTGCTTTATGGTTTATCTCTCGGAGGAGCAGCAGTCGTTCTGCCGGTGTTCGTGGCGCGCTGCTTCGGGCTCCTCAATTTCAGTAAGCTGCTCGGGCTTCTCATGAGTGGATTTGCGTTGGGCGTCGTGGGCGGTCCGGTCGTTGCCGGCAACATTGTCGACGCCACCGGAAGCTATCGTCTCGCGTTTGCCATCTTTACGGTCGCATTTGCGTTGTCAGCGTTTCTCGTGAGTCTCGTGCAGCCTGACAAATACAAAGGCGAGTTCGGCAATCCATAGAAGAGGGGAAAGACGAAAGGAGCAAGGGGAAAGGGGGCCGCGCAAGGCGCGGGGGCACTGTTACTGCACGGTCAAAAGTCGAAGGTCATAAACTGAAAAAATGTCACGAATCGTCACAGGAGGTATTCTCGATTGCGCCAGAGGTAGATGATCGTCACCGGTCCAAGTATCAAACAGAGGGAACAAAGAAAGAGAGTTTCCATCGAGGAGAAGGAGAAATCGTGAATGAGGTTTTGCTGCAAGGCGTAGAGCGTGTCCATTAGACCCAGAAAGATGGTTGCGCTGCCTGCCAGAAGCCCATAGAGTAGTCCGGACGGACGCCGCCGGATGATTCCTGCCGCTCCAAGGAACGCGCATACAACGATGTATGCATCAGCGAGAGGAAATGATCTCTCGTGCTCCAAGTAGGCCGGCCTGTCTGAGGCCGAAACCAGCCCGGCCGTATAAAACGTGGCCCAAAACGCGATTGTTCCAATTGCAAAAACAATCAACACGATCGCGAGAATGAGAAACCCTTTGGGGCGCTCACTTCTGTTCATTGTGGACATACCTCCATCTCTAGAGAACTGGCGTTTATTCGGGGGCGCCATGCGGGATGGTGTCCCCGAATAAACTCATCGTTCCAGCCACTGCCCGATACTCGATTTGACGGCCCTCTCGTACAATCTCCGCGCGACAGGCGCATCCTCTATGGCGAGTCCCAGATTCATCGACATGATACGCTCCCGGGGCGACGTTCGTCCACGGCGCGCAGAACATACGATATCCGAGAGGTCGCCGTAGAGTTCAGGGAAATCGCTGAAATATCCCTGCTGCTTGTAATACTCAAACTGCGCCACGTCGTCCGTAAGGATTTTGTCAAACTCTCGCAGGGCATCTCGATGCCAGTATGTGTCGAAATCCACCGGGCTCGCGAACACGCCGGCTTTGACCCATCCGGCCTCGATGCCCGGTTCCGGCGTCTTCTTAATCGGCCCGGCGGTTACGACTATGTCGGCATCCGTCACTGTCTCGCGAGGCGAACCACATTTCTCGAAACGTACTGCAGGGGATTGCGCGGACATCTCGCTTATGAATCCAGCAAGGTTTCCCTGCGAGATGTCGTAAGCCTTCACCTGCTCGATTGAAGGGAACGTCGCGGTCATAGCGGCGACGTGAGAACGCCCTTGCACGCCGCAGCCGATGACGGCGAGCGTCTTGGCGCCGGTGGGAGCGAGATGTTTGGCGGCCACGGCCGAAGCGGCGGCCGTCCGCATTGCGGTAATCCATGCGGCATCCATCACGGCGAGCGGCAGGCCGGTCTGTGGCTCGTTCAAGATAAGCAGGCCGGTTATGTAGGGAAGGTCACGCGAAGGGTTCTGCGGATAGCCGCTGACCCACTTTATCGCGGCGGCATTGAACGCAGGAACGTAGGCGGGCATGGCGTGGATGAACGAATCCGGCATAGGATGAATGCCCGGCTTGGGGGGCATTTCCACGTTTCCTCTCGCCTTCTCGCAAAATACCTGTTCGACGATATCGATTATTTCGTTCATTCCGAGCCCGATATGTACGAGATCGGCCTGTGAAAGATACAAAAGGCGATTGCCCATGTGGGTGTCTCCCGAAATTCGTCAAATAAGTTCCATACGTCCGGTTCGTGAATGATAGCAGCACGTCAATAAGAATGTCAATTCTTGAACACACCAACCTCTCATGATATAATTCGATACTTGGAAAGCTAAGGAGTTGAATTCCGATGCAAGTACCCGCCGATAGAAAAGACAGGCTGGATAAACTTCTGGTTGACTTGCATCTTGCGCCGACACGCGCAAGAGCAAGGTCCTTGATACTGGCGGGCCGCGTCAAAGTCGACTCTCACATTGTCGATAAGGCAGGGGCCCCGGTCAGGCCGGGAAGCGCAATCGAAGTTGCAGACACAAGCGATTATGTGAGCAGGGGCGGTGAGAAGCTTGAATTTGCACTCCAACATTTCAAGCCCATCATCAAGGACAAAGTCGCACTCGACGTGGGCGCCTCGACCGGCGGCTTTACCGAATGTCTCCTTCGGCACGGGGCGCGAAAAGTCTATGCCGTCGACGTAGGTTATGGCCAATTGGCCTGGCAACTGCGTAACGATCCCCGGGTAATAATCATGGAGCGGAAGAACGCTCGAAACCTGACGGCGGAAATGTTCGATGAGCGCCCCGAATTGGCGACCGTGGATGTTTCCTTTATCTCGCTCACCCTGGTGGTCCCCCCTATTGCGGGGGTTCTAAGCAGTCCTGCGGATATTATCGCGCTCATAAAGCCTCAATTCGAGGCAGGACGCGAACACGTGCGAAAGGGTGGGGTTGTTCGAGACGCCGCCATTCACGAGCAGGTGACCCAGAAGATTGTTGAATTCGGGCGTAGCATTGGTCTTGAGCCGCATGGAGTCGTGGAGTCGCCTCTGTTGGGGCCGGCAGGGAATAAGGAATTCTTCATCTATTTGATCAGGCCAGCACACTGAAGAGGCGAAAGGGGAGAACCGAAGAAGAAAAAGAAAGAAGAAGAACAAAAAGGAGATTCTTCGCTTCGCTCAGAATGACAGATTGTGGGTGGTATTCAGTCTTGCCGGAGTGGCCGCGGTGGAGCAACCGAAGGCAAACCTTGGGGATTGCGGATTGGACAAAGAAG
>JACRIR010000124.1 GCA_016215705.1 Candidatus Poribacteria bacterium
CAGATCGATAAACTTCACGCCGGCCTTGAGCAGCTCGCGCGCATGCGTCATGGCCACACCATTGGGCGTGGCCGAGAACACCACGTCACAACCGGCCAGCGCTTTCGTGTCAGGCTCCGTAAAAGCGAGTTTCACGTGGCCGCGCAGATTGGAGAACAATTCGGCGACTTTCTTTCCAGTCTCGCCGCGCGAGGTAATCACCCGCAGATCTGCCTGGGGATGCGCCGCCAGCAGGCGCAGCAATTCCACGCCCGTATAGCCTGTGCCGCCGATGATGCCGATTTTGATCATGCCTTGAAGTAAAAAATGCTCACTGATAAGGCGGAAAGATACCGTGAAACGGTGTCTGGCACCAATGTCCTTGGTGCACTGTCAGACGGAAACCCCGCATTCTGCTTTTCTCTACACAGAAATCGGCCACAGAAATAAAAACGGGGCCCGAAGGCCCCGTTCCGTACAGCTGATACAAGCTACCTTTAGAACTTGACAATCATGCCAACGGAGTAGCCTTTCGGGTCCTTGTCAGCAGCGCCCAAAGGAACGCCGTTGCCATGGCCGCCGTTGTTGCTGGCCACATTGACAAACGACGCATTGGTGTCGTTATCAGCCGTGGCATAGTTCACATACATCGAGGCCGTTTTGCTGAAGCTGTGGTCAACACCAATCGCCATCAGAGCACCACCGGTGTTCGGCGCGTTCTTCAACTCGTCCGCTTTGTAGGTATGGAACTTGATCTTGTTGTTGCCCATCTTGTACGCCGCCATCAGGCCCATGGTCTTTCCATCCGAACTGGCCGTGCCTTCGAGGTCGCTGAGGCTTTCATAAAACAGGCCGATCGTCAGGGCGTCTATGTCGTAGCTGCCCGCAAGCCGCATACCGGTCTCTTGCTTGTTGGTTGTGGTGCCATGCTTCTCATAGGCAAGACCCACAAACATCGGGCCGCTGGAGTACAAAAGGTTCATACTGACGACATCACCCACGGTGCCCGCAGTAGGGTCTGGATTGATGCTTGTAGCCGCAGTACCGGCGCCGGAGGGCGTGCCGCCTTCCGCGGTTCCGTACAGCACGTTCACCTGAGCGCCGCTAAAATTCGGGCTCTCATAGCGGACCATGTTCGAGACGCGCGCATCCCAGTTGGCCCATGCGTTGGCCCCACCGGAACCGATGATGTTACGCGCGTCGCCGACCTGCTCGTTGAAGTTGTCGAGCTTGCGGCCAAGGTCCTTGAAGGGCGTGTCGTTGCGACCGAACTTCACGGTACCCATGCTGCCGGCAAAACCGATGTAAGTATTGCGCAACGTGCCGCCCATGCCACCGCTGCCAGTATCCGCCGCGAGGGCACCGGACTCGATCTGGTAGATCGTCTTCAGCCCGCCGCCGAGATCTTCATCACCCTTGACGCCGAAGCGCGTCGAATTGCTGGAGAGAAACCCTCTCTTATTGCCTACACCGGCGATTGGTGTGGAATCACCGTTATCAAGACTGTCCAAAGACATATGAAACGAGCCGTACAGCGTTGGGGCAGCCTGTGCCGCCAACATCGGTCCCGCCACCAGCGCGGCACCTACAGCTGCCATAAGAAGTTTCTTCTTCATGATTCCTCCTGGAATGGAAGGTAAGTTGAGGGAAAACTCAAGCGTGGTTCATCCACGCTTGTTGCGTTTTATAGCACAACATTTTGCGAATATGCAACGAGTTTTTGTAAATATACGACAAATAATTATTCTGTGACTTTTTTGCAACAAATTGGTGAATTCGATGAAGAACAAGCTGAATTTGGGTGGCGATAGCAGGAGATATGAAGGTGGGTGTTTTGCTGATTTGGGGGACTAGGATTGTTCGCTTCATCCCTGAAGCTCACCCTCGCCGCTATAGCGGCTCGGACCAGTCGCTATGCTCCTGTCCAAATTCTCTCCCGGCGAATTTGTCGAACCCGTTGGGTTCTCATTCCATTCTCTAAACCAGTAACAAAAACAGCCCACGCGAGATGGGCTGTTTTTGTTACTGGCTGGGGGACTAGGATTACTCGCGCCATCCATAGCGCTCGCCGCTTCGCGGCCGACGTCGCTTCGCTCCGTCGTTCCGGATCGCTCCCGGCGATCCGGGTCGAACCCAAAGGTTCTCATCCTAGTCCCGAGTCGAAAACAAAAGCGGCCCCCCACACAGGGGCCGCTTTTGTTTTTGGCTGGGGGACTAGGATTCGAACCTAGATAAACAGAGTCAGAGTCTGTTGTCCTACCGTTAGACGATCCCCCAAGACTCAGTAGCAAGTTTCAAGTAGCAAGTAACAAGTTTCAAGAGGAAGAGGGAGTCTCACGCTTTGAATCTTGAGCTGGCTCATATCGCCTGATCAAACCCTGGAGCATCCGCGATATTTCCGCGGCCTCCTGGATCATCTGAAGCGCTTTCGCCTTCTCGATGAAACCCGCTTCCGTGCCGATATAGAGTTGGGTGCGTAATTCGCCGCAGGAACCTTTGGCGATTTTGAGAAAGCGGGAAAATTCCTTCGAAGAATCGCGTTCGTAGCCTTCAGCAATATTCGATGGAACGGAAAGCGCCGAGCGGGTAACTTGATCCCTGAATCCGAAGTCCCTGCAATCGCTCAGAAGCTTATAAAGCTCGACGCTCAGCCTGCAACTTCGCTTCCAGACATCCAGGTTCTCAAGCGCATCCATTCTTTCATGATTTTACTTGCTACTTGAAACTTGCCACTTGCTACTTCTTTATCGCTTCGAGTACTGCGGCCG
>JACRIR010000126.1 GCA_016215705.1 Candidatus Poribacteria bacterium
CCTTTCGCCTTGCTCCTTTCGCCTTTCGCCTCTCCTATGAGAGCCTCCGGGCGATGCGGCGCGAGGAAATCGCGATCATAAAGAGCGCAAAGCCGGCAAGCGTGAGAATCTGCGGCATGAGCGATTCGACGCCGACCCCTTTCATGATAATGCCTCTGAGTATGACGATAAAATAGCGGACAGGAACGATGAATGTAACGACTCTTACGCCCCAGGGCATGCTCTCGATCGGGAATATGAAGCCGGAGAGGAGGAAGGAGGGCAGCATCGTCGTGAGCATGCACAGGGTCCACGCTCCCTGCTGGCTCGTGGCGAGTGTCGAGAGGAAGACGCCGAACGCGAGCGCCGTCAGGAGGAAGAGAGCGGAAAGCGCCAACAAGAGAGCCATACTGCCGCGAAAGGGAACGCCGAAAAGCAGCATCGATACCGCCACCAGTGTGAGCACATTGATAAACGCTATTACGAAATAAGGGAATATCTTGCCCAGCACAAGCTCGGCGCGCGTGATCGGCGACACCATCAGCATCTCGATGGTCCCCCGCTCCTTCTCGCGGACTATCGACATCGCGGTGAGGACGGTGGTGCTCATCATCATGACCAGCCCTATCAGTCCCGGCACAAAAAAATTCTCGCTTGTGAGCTCCGGGTTATACCAGATGCGCGGCTCTATCTCGACAGGCAAACTGATCCGTCCGGGAACCACGCCGCGCCGGGCGAAATCCTCGAAGAGCTTTTCGGTCGAATACTGTTGCACGATCAGGTTGATATAGCTCAAGGTGATTGAAGCCGTATTGTTGTCGGACCCGTCAACAACGACGGCGACCGGAGACGGCTGAGCGGCCTTGAGATCGCGCTCGAAGCCGGGCGGAATCTTTATTGCGACCCGAGCCGAGCCACTATCGATCAGCCGTCTGATTTCGTTGTCGTTGCCGGCGTATGAGACCACCTGGAAGTACCGGCTTTCGGTAAGTTTCCGCGTGAATTCGCGCGAGCTTGGCGTCCGATCCAGGTCCCAGACGGCGAGTTTTATGTGGTTTACGTCGAGCGAGATGGCGACACCGAACAGAATGAGCATGAATCCCGGGAGCACGAACATGATCGCGAGAGTAATGGGATCGCGAATAATTTGAACGACTTCTTTGTATACCAAAGCAACCAGGCGAGACATTGTGTCACCTCGTGAATGGTGAATGCTGGATGGAAAGAGGGTAGAACGGGGCCTTTGCGCCCTTGCAGTTTATACTTTTTCCCAGTCCAAAATCCAAAATCCAAAATAAGATATTCACGGCTTTCTTTTCCACGAAACGTATCCTGATTCGAGCCATTACTTCAATTCTTCCGTGACAGCGAGACGAACACGTCTTCGATTGAGGCTGCAATGGGTTCGAGCAGGTATATCTCGACGCGGGCTTCGGCCATGAGGCCACGCACTGTTTCAGCGCCTTCGCGCACGTTGGGAACAACGATATGGAGTTCATCCCCATAGATATTGACGTCCACGACCTTGCCGGATTTTGAGAGCGTTTCGAAGGCCGCATGGATATCCGAACACTTGAGGTTGAGGAGTTCGTCGGTCATGATGCGGCTCTTGACGTTATCGGGCGAGTCACAGGCGACAAGGCGGCCGCGCCATATGAACCCTATCTTGTGGCAACGCTCCGCTTCTTCCATGTAGTGAGTGGTGACAAAAAGCGTTATGCCCTTGCTCCTGGAAAGCTCGTAAAGGATATCCCAGAGTATTCGTCGAGAGACGGGGTCGATGCCGGCGGTCGGCTCGTCGAGAAAGAGTATTTGCGGCTCGTGGACGACAGCGCATGCGAGCGCCAGTCTTTGTTTCCAGCCGCCGGAGAGCCGCGCGCTCAGTTGGTTCCGATACTGACCGAATCCCATTGTTTCGATAATGGCTTCGCGTTTCTGCTTCGCCTGTCTCCAGTCGCGCAGATAAACGCGCGAGTAGAACGCAAGGTTCTCCTCGACCGTAAGGTCGCTGTAAAGTCCGAAACTCTGCGACATGTAGCCGATGACGCTTTTGATTTGTTCCGGCTGCTTGATGATGTCGTAGCCGCCGACTGAGCCGCTGCCCGAAGTAGGACGCAGTATGCCGCAGAGCATGCGGATGGTTGTGCTCTTGCCGGCGCCGTTCGGCCCCAGGAACCCGAAGATTTCACCCCGTGCGATATTGAGGTCGAGGTCGGCGACGGCGATGACTTCTCCGAACTTGCGGGTGAGATGATGAGTTTCTATCGCTGTTTGGTTGTTATTCATTGTAACGCCGCGAGCTCATGCGAATGAGCGCCGGCCCTTATTCGCGCCCGGGAGACTGTGCTTCGAGTTTGATATCGGCGTACATTCCCGGTTTCAGCAGGCCACCCGCATTGCCGACGCCGATCTTTACCGCAAACACGAGCTTGACCCGGTCCTCGCGAGTCTGAATATTCTTCGGCGTGAACTCGGCCTCACTCGACACGAGCGTCACTTTGCCGGAAAACTCCTTTCCGGGAAAAGCATCGACCTGCACTTTTGCAGGCTGTCCGAGTTTCACTCGACCGATATTCACTTCGTCAATATAGATTTTGACCCACATGTCGTCGACGTCGGCTATCGTGACAATGGGCACGCCGGGCGAGACCACCTCGCCTGCTTCGGAATCTTTCACGAGAACGGTTCCCGCCATGGGAGCATATATGAGGGTCTTCTCGAGCCTGACCCTTGCAAGCTCGAGCGAGGCCTCCGCCTGCTTGACCTGCCAGCGCGCAGCTTCGATCTGATCGGGTCGCGCGCCTGCCTCGAGCAGCTTGAGTTCTTCGAGCGCAACGTTATACTGACTGCGGGCAACGTCGAGGTTGGCTCGCGCGTTGTCACGCTGGTTACCGGAAAAAACGCCTTCGTCGAAGAGTTCGGATGCTCGCTTCCAATCGGACTCGGCAAGAGCGAGCGTCGCGCGGGCCAGATTGACGCGTGCGCGCCCTCGTTCAAGCTCGTTCGCTCTCGCGCCTGCCATGAGATCCTGAAGCGTCGCACGAGCCGTTGCCTGCGCCGCTTCAGCGCGCGTTACCTCCGCCCCTAACTGGCTGTCATCCAGTTGCGCAACCAATTGATCCTTTTTCACGAGGTCGCCTTCATCGACCAGCAGCTTCTCTATCTGGCCGCCTACCTCGGAGGAAATATCAACCTCGGTCGCCTCGATGGTCCCCGTCGCAGAAATGCGGCCGTTCATTTCGCTCCGGTGTGAAGGCGGGCCGAATCGCAGCCAGAGAAATATGGCGAGCGCGCCTGCGACGACAAGTCCGAGAAGCTTGAGGATCGGTGGCCGGGTCGCGCCACGGCTATCGCCGGTATTATCTGTTTCGTTTTTCATGAGACCTCTGAAAGTTATGAAAAAGGTTTTCTCTCTCGCCTTGCTGTTCTAGCCGCTTTTTAGTCCACCCAGGTATACATTTCGGATTTGTTCGATTGCTTCGTCAGGTCCGTAGTCGGCAAGGTTGAAGAAACGCTGCAGGATGGTGAGTTGCATTCCACCGAGGAGAACCGAGGCGGCTATTCTCGGATTCACATTTCTGAATTTCCCCCGGGCGATGCCTTCACGAATAATTCCTTCGATAAGGCTCACGTAAGGGCCTATGGCGACACGTATGATTCTGGCCATTTGCACTTTTGCGCCCGGTCTCTTGCCGTAGATGACCTGAAAGATGTTGCCCTCCTGGGTGAAGAAGCGGATATGAAACGCGATGAGATTCTCGATTTTCCGCAGCGGGTCGCTCTCGCCTGCAACCGCATCTGACAATCCGCCAAGGACTGCTCGCGAGTATTCACCGACCATATAAATGAGAAGGTCATCCTTTGTGCGGAAATGATTGTAGATTGAGCCTTCCGCTACGGATGCGCGTTTGGCGATCTCGGCGGTCGTGGCGTGCTCGAATCCCTTTGTCGCCGCGATGGCGAACGCGGCGTCGACGATACGCCGTTTTGTATCCGCCGGTGATTGCCTGGCGGTCTTGCGCGTATTTGAGCGCGACTTCATGGTTCCTCCGCGTACGGGGAAAGGCTGCTGAGTGAGCACTCACTCACTAATATTATATCGCACGCCTTCCGTCCTGTCAAGAGGTTTGCTCGGGCCAAAACCGAAGAGGGAAGCGTGAGTCATGAATGATGAATGCGAGGTCGGCCCGCGCAGAGAAACCGGCGCTTCAGAGAAACCGGCGGATATTCGGGGACACCATGCGGCATGGTGTCCCCGAGTATCCGCCGCCCTGCCTTGACGCGCACTGGCGGGTGTGGTTAAATGAGAAGAATGGCTCTATCAATCATTGGCTACATATTGTTATGCCTCTTCATGCTCGGTGGGCTTTTGCTGACGCCGCTCGGCCTGCCGGGCAATTGGATAATCGTGGGCTGCGGCGTCGCTCATGGGTTTGTCACCGGCTGGTCCAAGTTCGGGTGGCCTTTTGTGGCGCTGCTTGTGGCTGCGGCTCTTGCAGGTGAGGTAATCGAGGCATTGTCGGCGGCAATTGGCGCAAGAAAATACGGGGCCTCGACTGGCGCTACGGTGGCGGCGATCGTCGGCTCGATTGTGGGGTTGAGTTTTGGCTCGGGAATAATGCCTATCGTCGGCACGATAGTCGGAGGTTTCGCGGGCGCATTCCTCGGCGCTTTTCTTTATGAATACTCGAGACTTAAAGATCGCAGGCAGGCGCTGCGCGCAGGTCTGGGCGCGTTTCTGGGAAGGACGGCGGCCATAATCGCGAAGGAGAGCATCGGGATCATTATGACGGGAGCGATTGTGTATCAGATCATGACTTGAAAGAATTGGGAGGACCTTTCGCGTTCTCCCTGGAAGGCGGGTCTTATTACATGGAACGGCAAACGCAATATGATGTAATTCTGTTTGACTTGGACGGCACCTTGACGGATCCAAAGATCGGGATTACGAAGTCAATTCAACATGGGCTATCAAGCATTGGAATCGTTGAGGACAACCTTGATGGCTTTGTGTCGCTTATTGGAGCGCCGATCTTCGAGTGTCTGAGAACGCGCTACTCGTTGAGCGAGCCGCAGGTGCAACGGGTTGTCGAGTTCTATCGGCGCTACTACTCAGATACCGGCATATATGAGAATTCGGTGTATCCGGGAGTACCGGAATTGCTCCGGGAATTGAGCGGCCGGGGAAGGGAACTGCTGCTGGCTACAGTAAAGCCGACCGTGTTTGCGGGACGCGTCCTGCAGCACTTCGAGCTTATGGGATATTTCGGGGCGATTGCGGGGAGTAACCTTGACTCAGCCGGTTTCTCAAAGACAGAGATTATTCGGCGTGCCCTGGCTCATGTTCCTGACGCGCCCAGGCAAAAAATAGTCATGGTTGGCGATCGCCGGCACGACGTGGTCGGAGCCCGGAGCAACGGTATCGCTTGCGTGGCGGTAGCCTACGGATACGGGACGTTAGAGGAACTGGAGGAAGCCAATCCCACCCATCTGGCACGTTCCATGTCTGATTTACGGGCGTTGCTGATTTAGGCGAAGGGGCGCATCACGCTGCGCCCCTGCAAAAGAGCATTCGACAAAATAGAGGAGCGGATTCGCCGGGCGATCCTTAAAGTCTGATGTCCGCAGGGCGCTCGATGACGCGCCCGACCGTACTCTCGATGCCGGCAATCGGATCGTGATCGCACAGTTTTCCGAACTTAAGGCCGGTCAAGTGTTCAATCTGAGAAACCGGCACCTGGTAAGTCTTATACTTGCCGTAAGCGAACTCCAGGTCCTGAATGAGATTCTTCTGGGTCTGCAGATAGGCGGTGGCAGAAAGCTCTCCGTCTTCCTTCACCATCGCTACCACCTTCCAGAATTCAGCCGGAATCCGGAATTCCTCGCGATAGAGCATGTCATCTTCACGGAACACGGGACCGGTAAACACCGACACCTTAATGTCGTGTTTGCCGGCGTTCTTAAGAATGTAATCTTCCAGGTTCTGCCAAGTCTTCTGATTGAGATTCTTGTGTTGAGGACAGCAGTTTGTGAAATGGAACGTGTCTTCGTTTGCCTCGCTTGCCTCGTCTCCCCACACAGGGTCAAGTCTTCGCACCAGGTGGCCGCGGTCAAGGTCGTTTTTCTCATACAGTTTGGGGCCACACTGGTATTTGTTGACGATCCTCGGATCAAAGTACCATTTATCGGCGTCACGCTTGATATTCTCGAGTGAACTTCCGTCGATGTTCACCGCCGTGTAGTATGCCATCCGACGCGATTTACTCAAAACTATCGAGAAGTGTGTGTAGTTGAGAACCTCTCCGCCATCCTTGAGAGGCGCCACGTCGTCTTTCAGGTCTTGCTGCAAACTCGGCAACGGAACTGTCCACTCCTGCCCGAGAAAAGAAGGGTCATAGCCGGCTGAATCTTCGTACCATTCCATGTCCTGCTCGGTTACCAGCATTCGCTCGGGCTTGGGGACGCCTTCGACCAATTGATCCAGCATTCTTTTCCTGTCAGAACTGAGGCCGTCCCGCTTGTCAACAACCAGCTTTATGATGCTGCTGATCCGTATGCCCTCATTCGCAACATATTTGGCGCTGTCGTTCGGGTCGGGGACGCCTGCGTGATGAAGGGCGACAACATCCCAGCCGTCGTTGAACACAGGAGAGCCTGAGGCGCCTGGTTCCGTATCCGTGGCATAATGGACGAAATTCTCGAATGTGTCAATCACCCGGTTTTCACGAATCGCCACGGCTTTGGGAGCGCCGGACGCGTGCTGAATGATTGAAACATATTCGCCCAGGAGCGCCTTACCTGAGTCGGACAGCAGGCGAAGGAAACCGAACTCGCTCAACTTCACTCCATCGCCGGACGTTTCGTCCACGGCGACCAGGGCAAAGTCGAGGGCTTTGTCGTTGATGAATAGCCGATCCGGGTCAAGCCGAAAACTCTTGATGGGGCGCGGCATCAATTGCAGGTCTGTTTCGTAGTTGAACTGGGCAAGGCTGAAACGGGCGACGGCCTCATCCTCCAGGACGTGATGATTGGTCAGCAGCAATACCGGCGAGACCAGAAAGCCCGTACCGTGTCCAAGCACGCGGCCAATGTTGTCTCGTACTTCGATCCTGCACACAGGCTTGCCTGCATTGAGTCCCGCCTCCAGGTACGAGATTGGAAACAGATCGCTGGCGCCCATTATGCGTTCCAACGCCAATCCGTCACGCGGATCAACCAGGTCTTTGCGCGTTCTCACGCGGGAGGGTATATCCACTTCCAACGGATTCTTGACTTTCAGGTTGTTGACAACATCTTGGCGAGCCTGGGCTCTCCTTGTATACCGTTTCAGAGCCTCTTGCTGTTGCTCTTTAAGACCAACTTGTTCATACCCCAACATGATGCTGCCTCCTTTCGGCTGGCCGTTCCCTTCCTCGGTTGTGTATCTTGGCGCACACCTACGTCGGCTAGAGGGGCGATGCGACAACGAGCGCCTTTGTCTCTTCTTTCGTGGGGTTGCGCCAGATATGGGAACCGGTGGACTGAAGATATATGCTGTCACCTTCGGCAAGAAGGTGAGAGGAGTTATTCACTGTGACTTCAAGCTTTCCTTTAAGAATGTAGTACCACTTATCTCCGGGGAGTTCCTGCGCCTCCCACGTGGAAGCGCCGGGTTCAGCGGTCGCAAGCACAGCCGTCAGCGTTCCCGAGCAAGCCTCGTGGACCAAATGTTCCAACTTCAGGCAACCTTCCGGAAAATCCTGGGTGATCCTCGAACCTTCTCGGGTGACGACACAGTCTTTTTGTGGGCCGCTGTTTTTCGGTGTCGCCGCCGGTTCTTCCTCTCCAGAGTCAGTGCCTCTCTCGTTGATACTCATTTCGTGTCTCCTTGTGCTGTTCCCGATGCGCCGAAGGTGTGCGAGCCGCTAGACGTGCACACACCTTCGGCCGCAACGGCTGGGGGGACAGCGGGGCTGTCAAGAAAAAGTTTCTGTTCCGAGTTCATAGTTCCTGACAAAACTCCTCCAAGAGCGAAACTGCGATACCCTTTTATATGTTAGCTTATCATGCGGGTGGTTACAGATAGGTTACAGATTGGGGGAAAAAACACGAAAAATTTGCAGAGTGCGGGATAAAACCGGCCAGTCTGCCCAAAATGTGAAAAGAAACGAGGGATCGCTCAGAAGCGATTATAACTAATTGAAATTAAAGGTCTTATGTTATAATAACGGGTAGGAAACCTGCATTGCTCGCTGTAAGTCCCTTGGATTGCTGCCGTGATTTCCCGTGAGACTCTTGCGCATGTAAGTTACGCGGACACAATGAGTTGCGCCGCCACAGACGTGATTTGTTGGGGTTCAATCCCATCTTGGCGGCATTGGAACGAAAATGGTTTGTCAGGGCTTGCTTGTTTTGATCGCTTCTTGTTCGATTAGCGTCATGATGTCGTTGGCGAGGAATTCATCGACGTTTGAGGACGGGTACCAGCCTGCTTCCCGAGTGAGTCCACCTATTTCATAGTCTTGAGCCTTTGCGCGCATGCTGATTTTCGTCTCCTGGGGGCCAGTCGCTTCAAACTTGACGTCGAGAATTGTTCTGTGTCGTAGGAATATGAGTCCGCTGGTTCTCTCGTAGGCAATGAGCCGACCCGCCTTATCCACGGTATCGAGAAGCAACCTACCGTCATTGTTCAGCACTTTTCGCCCTGCTTCAAACGCTGAATCGAAGCTTGCCGGCAGCGTCTTGGACTCCGGCGCAAAGGCCGGCGGATATTGTGACGGGGCCGTGGCGCAGGAAATCAGGACCAAAGCGACCAAAGCCAGCATTGGAAATGCGGTCAGGCGGCATCGAGTTGATTGTTTCACGTGGGAACACATCTGAAAACGCAATTGCCTCATATTTGCTTTCTCCCTGGCACTAATGATACGAAAGAAGAGGAAATTAGTCAAGCGCGTTTCAAGTGACACAGATTTGCAGGATGAATGGCGCTCTGCGTCTGCTTCAGACAGGAGCACATACAGACGGAAACGGCCAATGTCAACGTGACTATGATCCTTCGGCCTAAAGACATGACGCAGAAAGCTCCTGGAAGAAAAATCTGAAATCTCGAAAGCATACCGCTTCTTCCCTATTGCATTCGGGCGGGCACTATTACCATTGTCTGCTCCCACAGTTGCAGCCGCTTCTGAAGAGCGAAGGCGGTCTGATTGTGGAGGATAGGCTGATACCAGCGCTCACGCTGAAAGACGAGTTGTCCCGTGAAGAACATAATGTGCGGGAACTCTTTCGCAACGTCCATGCAGAGACGTTCGAGCTCATCGACCACGTCTGTTCCAATGGCCATTCGATAAGCGCCCGGGATTCCTTGTCCTTCGACGAGCTCGACGTACTTCTTGAGTCCTCCCTCGGTCTGACTCTTGAGCTGGTCGAGCGTATCCTCGCCTTTGAAGGCGCCGGAATCGATCACGCCGACGGAGAGGAACACCAGGTTCTTGAATTGGCCCGGAAACATGCGGAATATTGCCAGAGTGGTATGAATGCCGAGCCCGCTGTAGCCGCCGACGAGTACGGCGGCCGTGGGCTTGGTCGGATCGACCGATCCCGGCGAGACCTTCGACACTCGCGGTATATCGATAAGGCTCGCGTAGAGCGAACTCAGCTTTGCATTGGCGGCGCTGTAGTGACGCCGAATCCAAAAGCAAAGCATTATGACGACTCCCGTGACAGCGAGCGTGACCCAGCCGCCCTCGAGGAACTTCTCGTAAACGGTTATGAGGAGGATCGTGAAGCACATACTGAGCCCCAGCACGTGGATCGAGATTTTCTTTATCCAGTCAGGCCGGTGTTTGCGTTCGCCGAAATAGAGGCGGCACATTGACATCTCGGTCATGGAGAAAGTGAGGAAGACGTTTATGCTATACATGACGACAATGTGACGCACGTCTCCTTTCGTGTAGAGGAGTGCGCCGAGCGACGCCATGCCCATGAGAATGACGCCATTCTGGACCGTGAGGCGATCAGACAGCGTTGCGAATCGGCGGGGCACCCACGAGTCGATCGCCATATTCGCGAGCACGCGCGGGCCGTCCACGAAGCCCGCCTGTGCGGCCACGACGAGAAGGGCGCCCTCTGAGACCAGCGTGACAATCACAAAGGGCCACCCAAGCGGAACGACCGTCACAAACCGCTCGACGAGAACGGCGTTCAGCGTCTTTCCCTCAACCGCGGTCACGTTCCAGAGGAGATAGCAGAAGAGAAGCCCCGACGCCGTGAACGCGAGCGAACTCGCCATGTAGATCATCGTGCGCTTGCCGGTCTCGACACGCGGCTCCCGCATTATCGTCAGGCCGTTCGAGACCGCTTCGATTCCGGTGTAGGTGCCGCCTCCGAGTGAATAGGCGTGCAGGAACAGGACGAATAATCCGCCCAGGCCGACGGTTGTCACGCCGCCGGAGAATCCGTGCGCCGCCGCGCCGAGCGTCGCGGGCAGCGCCGGCGCCTTCACCAGAAGTCCGGCGGTGATTAAGACGGCGTGAGTGATTACAAAGAGCACAAATACGGGGGTAAGAACGAGGATGGACTCCTTTACGCCACGAATATTGAGCGTACTCAGGAAAACAATGAAGAAGACCTCTGCGGGCAGTTTCCAGACGTGCCACGATAGTGGAAGGAAACTGAACAGCGCGTCCCCCGATGCTGCAATAGATATAGTGATTGTAAGGATGTAGTCCACAAGGAGCGCGCTGCCGGAGACCATGCCGGCGCGTTGTCCCAGCAGCTTTGTGGCAACGACGTAACCGCCGCCGCCGTGCGGGAAGTGTTCGATGACGCGGCTGTATGCGACGGCGATGACGAAAACTGTCGTGGCCATGACTGCCGCGAGGCCGATTGCCAGATAGGTGTGCTGACCGAGGGTGCGAAACGCTTCTTCCGGGCCGTACGCTGACGACGAGAGGCCGTCCGCTCCCAGGCCGACCCACGCGAGGAAAGATATCAGTGAAAGGTGATGAAAAATACGCCTGTCGGATAGGTCACGCGGTGGGCCGAACAGAAGGTGTCTCAGGCGCTCGGCGAAAGGCGGTTTCTCTTGCTCGTTGGATTTACGACTACTGCCATCTATGTCCGGCGTGTTGCCCATGCAGAACCTCCCACATTGAACCCGGTCGGAGAGTCGGCCTCCGGTCGTGTCCGGAAGGTTCTCTCCTTCGACGCCTGCGAGGTTAGCTGACGGGCTCGGGCCGAAGAAGTTACCCTACGCCTTGCGGCGATACGCCCCCGAAACTTGGGTCCCCCGTCCCCGCCCGGAAGGCGGGATTCGGCGTGAAACAATGTCTTATTCTATGCTTTTTGACGCAGAAAGTCAAACATATCCGCAATTTTTGTAGGTGCGAATATATTCGTACACACTGTGCGAATGAATTGCGAGCGGAGCGAAGCAATCTGCGAAGAACACAGCGCGGCATAGTCGCAACCAGACAACACACATCGGGCGCGACGAATCGCGCCTCAGAAAACCGGGGACACGATGCGACATCGTGTCCCCGGTTTTCTTCATTCATGTCTGTCTGTGCGCAATTCATTGCACCCGTCTGATGTCCATGCCGGGTGTCGCAAGAATCCACGACAGGAATTCTACAAATTGGCAGTGAGGAACACAGATATTGCTTCTTCGCTGCACTCCTCGCAATGACTCAGCAGGGCCGCTTTTCAAGGCTTCAACCATGGAACATAAACCGTAAACCATCTTTCTTAGGAGAAATTATCGAGCATGCAGCCGTGTGTAAACAACCGGTAGATCGACATAGGAGGCGTGCGCCTTGTCGCGAGCCACCGCGATCGTCGGTGTCCCTTCCTCCGGAATGCGCGCAAAGCTGTCCTTGTCGTGCCCGGCAATGGCGATGCGTATACGATGGTCTTTCTTGATGCGCACGGACGTTGGATGCATGCCGAATGTTAGTTCCGCGATTTCGCCGGGAACGAGCGGCATGGCGTCCTTTCGCTTGAATGAGTGATAAGGGACAAGCATCTCATATGGCGAAGGGTCTGCAGACACCTTTCGGTGGAGCGCGCGCAACTGGCCCTCTGTGATATATGTGACTTTGCCCGACTCGTCGACGTCTTCAAGATAAACGAAGAAAGCGCCGTCGGTGTGGGTGGAAGTGACGTAGAGCGTAACGATGGGGTGGCCGGTTATCTCGATGTCTTCCCATAGTGGATTGCTCGTGTACGTGAGCAGGCGGCAGTCATCTTCGGCGCGGTCCGGGTAAACAACGTCGCCACCCATCTGTGTGTGCCAGCGGTTAGTCGAGCCGGTGGTCGCCTCGAAATCAATCGTGTAGGCGTCGGCGTCCGATTCCGCCGTCGGAGCATCTTGTGAGAGCGCATTGTCAGCGGCAAGGTACCACCGCTGCTCGGCGCTTCCGGTAGGCGGCCAGATGGTCGTTGATTTCCATTTCTCTTCGCCCATCGTATAGTAGTTCAGAACCTTCTGCGACATCACGCCGTTGTCGATATCTTTCAGATAGTAGTCGAAGAATTTCACGCAATCGAGCCACTGGCGCTCCATACTCGGGTCGGTCGGCGTCTTGGCGGGAAGATATGGGCTCGCGTGTTCATCTCCGCCGTGGTTCCACGGACCAATAACGGTTCTTTGGGGATTGCCGTATGTCAAGAAGCGCCGGATCGCGGCGTCCGCCATGGTCTCATCCATCCAGCCGCCCCAGCTATAGATGCCGACGTTGGAGCGTTCGATGTCTTTCCTGAAAGCGTGGGTGCTGAAATCGTCGACTGTGACACCTGAGAGGCTGTTCGTGTCGTCCCGGAACGTAGCGGATTTGGCGAGTTGATAAACATCGCCGTTGCGCGCATGATCAGCGACCGCCGCCTTCAGGAGACGATGGCCTCTGTCGCCGTCAACGGGCTTGACTCCTCTCACAAAGAGACGGCCCATGAGACCGACATCTTTGGGGACGATATTGCTGTCCAGCAGACGGGTGTAATAGCCCCAGTTCTTCATCATCCAATCAAATGATATCCCGCCCGGGAAAGCGATATCGAAATACATGTCGTGGTCGGCGAACCTCGGGACTACGGCCTTCACGGCTGGATGGTTGTTGACTGCGAGAAGCTCGGCGGTGGTGCCGGAATAGGAGGTGCCGATTGCGCCGACTTTACCATTCGACCACGGCTGAGCGATTATCCAATCCACGATGTCGCTGTCATCCGCGATCTCATCCTTGGAAAACGGATACGGACGCGTTCCGAACGATGCGCCCGTCCCGCGAACGTCAACCATAATCAGAGCATACCCGTGGCCCGTGAAAACTCGCTCGAACTCGTCGGGCTTTTGGAACCAACTCATGGGGGGCCTGAGTTCGGCCGCCCTCCAGTAACACGTCATCTTCATCACGGCCGGAATCTTCGCGCCCTCCGGCAAATTTCCCGGAAGCAATACGTCGGCGGCTATTCTCACGCCGTCACGCATGGTTATGTACACTGATTGTGTGGTCACGCCTTTGTATTGCGGCGTCTCGTGGCCCTCGTAGACTCCGAAATCCGTGGCAGGTTGCGCGCCCGCATGCACGCGAACGCCGGCGAATAGTGCGACGACAAGAATGGCGACCGGGATCGTACACATTGCGAGCCGGCATTTTCGGCTCGAAGCACACTTGACAAATTTGGCGAGATGTCTGATCAAAATCATAGGCTTTGTCCTCGGTTTGTCTTGAATTGAGATTCTTCGCTCCGCTCATGAGAAACTGGCGACCTGTTTCCCTTAATTCGGGGACACGATGCCGCATCGTGTCCCCGAATTAAGGACTGTTTCTTCGACACGTAACCCCCCTGCAGGCAGGGTCGGCTGCTCAGAATGACGTTCGCCTTCTTATTCGCGCAATTCGTTCCCATTTGTGACATTCGTGTTCCGCCTCTTCTTTTTTTCCCTTTCCCCCGTTTTTCCCCTTTCGCCTTGCTCCTTTCCCCTTTCGCCTATCTCAGCAGATGCGAATAGTCCTCTTGAATCAACGGCTTGAGTTCTTGTAGCGATTCCGTGAACGCCTCGACAGCTTTGTTCACTTCCGCCTCGGTCATCGGAGTCGAGATGACATACATCTGGCGGCCCGCCGGGTAGATGCCGCGCCGCAGCATGCACAGATGCAGCAGCATGCGGATGGGTCCTTCTTCGAACATGCCCATCACCGTATCGCGTGCGTTCGTAATCGGTTTGTTGTTGAAATGGACTGCCGCCAGCGAGCCAAGCCCGGTGCACTGGCCGCGTATGCCGACCTCTTCGAGCGCGGTGTCAAAGCCTTTCCTCAATTTGGCGCCAAGCGCATTGATTCGGTCATAGACGGGAGGTGTCAACTCCTTGAGAGCCGCGATACCGGCAGCCATCGTCAGCGGATTCCCGTTGAATGTGGCCGAATGCATCAGGAAGTTCGGCGTGTCGGGATCGAAGAGCGCCATGATATCCTTGCGGCCGCCGAATGCTCCGACCGGCAACCCGCCTCCGATAATCTTTCCCATCGCCGTCAGGTCGGGCGTAACCCCAAACATTTCTTGAGCGCCGCCGGGAGCGAGTCTCAGCGTGATGACCTCGTCGAAAATTAGAAGAACATCGTTTTCCTTGGTTATCTTTCGCAGAGCCTGTAAGTATCCGGGTTTCGGCGGGATCATGCCGAGCGAGCCCATCATCGGCTCGACAATCAGAGCGCAGAGTTCGTGCTTGTGTTTCTTTACCAGCTTCTCGGTTATTTCCGGCTCGTTGAAAGGGGTAACAACTGTATCTCCGACGGCGCTCAATGCGAGGCCCCTGTCATACTGGAGAGTAATCGGCTCCTCGAATGGGCCGGCTTCGGTGGGTATCGGCACGAGGCTTATCTCGCCCATGTCGTGGTTGCCGTGATAGCCGCCTTCAATTTTCATGATTTTCTGTTTGCCGGTGAAAGCGCGGGCGGCGCGCGCAGCCATCATTGTGGCCTCGCTGCCGCCGCTGCAATAGCGAAGTTGTTCGACTGAGGGCACACGCTCGCAGATCATCCGCGCAAGCTGGAACTGCGTTTCCGTCGGCGCCGCGTATGCGGTTCCGAGCTGCAACTGCTCCTGCACCGCCGCGATAATCTTCGGGTGCGCGTGGCCGTGGATCAATGACGTGTAGTTGTTCAGGAAGTCGATGTATTCGTGGCCGTCGACATCATAGATGCGGCACCCCTTCGCGCGGTTCATGTAGGCCGGGTAGGGCTTGTAGTAGGCCGCGCCACGGGTGTCGCCGCCGGGCAGGTACTTCTTTGCGGTTTCCGTAAGTTCTCCCGATTTCTTTGTCCACTCTTTGTATGCTTGCTGAATTGATTCAATGCTCGTGGTCATGTTCATTCCTCCTGTTATAATCGCGCGTCGCCGCCAAAAGTTCCGTTCAACGGCTCCTAATTAACCATACTTGTGCTATACAGGTTTGAAGCTGGTCAGTCCGTCCAGAAAATCCATCAGCTTCAAACAAAGCTCATCGCGCCTCTTGAGGATTTCCTCCTCACTGCGACCGCCGTAATCATAAATCCCTTTCGATGTCTTCGTGCCCAGGTGGCCCTGATTGACTTTCTCCTCTATGAGCCGGTTGCTTATCCCAAAACTCTGCATCACTTTGTATACCGTATCGAGTCCGGTAAAGTCCAATGTCTGAACAACGCCCAGGATCGGCAGCCGCACTCCGAGGCTGAGCTTTACCGCCAAATCTATATCCTCCGGCGCAGCCCACTCGTTCTCCAGCATATTCGACACTGCCATGCCGATACCGTTTTGAATCTGATTTATGATTGCGGCAGGCACGTACTTCTTCATCACTACCGGTCTTTTCCCGAGCCGCTCCACGAGTTTAGCCGTGAACGCGACAACTTCAGGGGAAGTAGGAGGACCCGGAATGACATCAACCAAACGAAAGATGTGCGCGGGCATCACCCAATGGCAAATCACGAGACGCCCGGGATTCCTCACCTCTGCAATCTCGAAGATGTTGAGTGATGAAGTGTTGCTTGACAAGATGGTATCTTCTGAACAGGCTTCATTCAACTCCGAAAAAATGCGTTTCTTCACGTCGGCATCCTCGGTAACCGTCTCGAGGACAAAATCCGCCCCGCATGCCGCCGATGCCAGTTCAGTAGTGGGATGTATGCGGCGAAGGATCGCGGGAATATCGCCTTTCTTTACCTTTCCAAATTCCGCCAGCGTGTTCAGGTTACGATTTATCATGGACATTGCTCGCTCGAGAGATTTCTCACGAGTCGCGACAAGCGCCACTTCTATTCCTGCTTGTGCAAAGACCTGCGCGATCGAGTGACCCATTAGGCCCGCGCCTATTACGGCTACTCTTTTCACATCTTCCGGTTTGACCATAGCCCGCCTCCTACGATTCGCCTTCCATTTTTTGCATAATGCTATCGTATGTCTCATTCAAAACCCTATTGATCAAGACATCCCGGTACTTTTCCGGTTCTTCATACGGAACATAATGGCCCGAGTTCTCAAACCATATGAATTGTTTCCCGCGCTGCGCCTGCAGTTCCTGATAATATCGCTCCATTCATCATTCAGCTTTCATCATCTTCTTTCAGCCGTCGTACTCTTTTCTCTCCGGCCTTGCCTTCCATTTCGACATCCATTTCCACGTATCCTGGAGCGCCTGAAAGCCCAATTTCTCGTAGACGCCATGCGCATCCTTCGTGATAAGAACCCACTGGTACACATCCTTGAGCTCCGGATGCGATATCGCGAATCGAACCATTCTCCGCCCCATGCCCCTGCCACGATGTTCATCATGGACTATCACGTCAAGCAGATATGCGAAGCGCACTTTGTCGGATATCACGCGCAGGAAACCGATCTGTCTGCCCTCTGGAAGATACGCGCCGACCACAAGCGCGGAATTATCCATCCCCTTCTTGATCTCGTTCTCAGTGATTCCCCGGCACCAATATGCTTTCGACAACATTTCCTGCACATCGTCAAGCCGAATTCGCTCCCGCGATGAGTCAATATCAATTCCAACCGGTCTGTCGTTCATGTCTTTCTCTGCGCTGCTCATGCTCGAAATCCTCAATTCATGTCACTGTTGTCCGAAAACCTTTCTTCACCGCAAAGGCGCAGAGCACGCCGCCTTGCTGCTTTCACCTACTCTTCTGCCCCATGTTCCCCGGGATTCTAAAATCTTCTTCTCTTCTTCTTTCCTACCGTAAGTTTCCATTGGTGATGCTATTCGCCCCATTCGTGCGATTCCTGATCCCTTTTCCCCCTGCCGAGTTTCCCCCTTTCGCCTTGCTCCTTTCGCCTTTCCCCTCCTTCACGCTTGCCATCTCTCTACAGTCGATTGAAACGCATCCACTGCGGCGTCAAGCGTCTCTTCCGGTCGGACAGCGAGCGGAGAGTCAACGACCAACCCCGTCATGAGCCCCTCGATTGCGACGAAGAACATTCTTATCAGAAGGCTTCTCCGCTCCGGCGAGAGGTTCGGAAGTCGCCGCCCAAGCTCCGCCTCTGCGAAATCGCGGTACTCAGTGTCGGTTTGGGTATGTATCCGATTCACTTCCGGATCAACCATCGCCATGCTGAAATACTCGCGCGTGACCCCGCGCAGGATCGGGTCCTCCGCCAGCATCTTGAATTGACTCTTCAACGTTTGCCGCAGCGCATTGAAAAAATCCTCCCGTTCAGATACAGCCCGTCGAAGAATCTCCAATGAATTGACCTGGCGCGAACGAGTCACCGCAATGAGCAACTCCTTCTTGCCCTCGAAGTGATGATATACGGCGCCCAGGGTCATGCCCGCTTTTGCGGCAATCTCGCGGATAGTAGTCTTCTGATAACCTTTTGAGGCAAAACATTCCATGGCCGCAAGAAGTATCTTTCGCCTTGTGAGCTTTGTGGCCTGCCCGTGAAGCGCCTTCGGGTCCGCTTCCGGCTCGGCAATTAGTTTATCGATCGAGAATACTGGATCTTGTGAATTCATGCGGTTTCCACATCTCTTCGTTTCTTGCTGACCATCGGCCTTCGACCTTCAACGGCGTTTTGCCCAAAGGGTAGTAGCCGTTTGTCATTCTGAGCGAGGCGTTTGTCATTCTGAGCGAGCCAGTTGTCATTCTGGGCGAGCCGTTTGTCATTCTGAGCGAGCCGGTTGTCATTCTGAGCGAGCCGGTTGTCATTCTGAGCGAGCCGGTTGTCATTCTGAGCGAGCCGGTTGTCATTCTGAGCGAAGCGAAGAATCTCTGTCGATAGGTCGCAAATCTGCAGGAAAACGAGAGATTCTTCGTCGCTTTGCTCCTCAGAATGACAATCCTGACAGCACCATGAAGCGCAATTTCATTTGGGCAACACGCCTTCGACCTTTGACTCCTTTTGTGCATAACAACGATATCTCACATAACAATGTTATCATATGCCCCGATATTTGTCAAGCCCATACGAAATCCAAAATCAAATTCGTGCGCCGGAGCTGGCCCTCTAAGGTTTCTTCTTCCTTCTTGCTGCGCGGGAATAAAAACGCGGAGGCGGAGGCGCGAATCGAGAGTCGAAAGTCGCAGGTTTGATGGAGACGAAAGGGAAGGTGAAGCTGCTATGGCGAGGTTGATCTGCTGAATTCATCTATACTCAGACCCGCCTGGCGAATAATGGACCTGAGTGTCCCGCGGTCCAATTCTTTATGGTCGGGAACCACTACCTGAGCGAAAGGCTTATCGCGCCGGAGAATAATGTGACTACCCTTCCTGCCGCTTGACATAAAATCCATGTCTCTCCAGCGCTTTGATGCATTCTCTGCCGGAAACCACTGGTAGCTTCGTCATACCGCTACCAGGAGAGCCTCAAAACGATCTTCAGGTACAGGCAACCCATCCTGCTCCAATGCCGCCACGTAACCTTTGATCGCCTCTTTGATATTGTTGACCGCTTCTTCCTTTGTCTTCCCTTGGCTGACGCAGCCCGGCAAACTGGGACACTCGGCAACCCAGTAACCGTCTTCACCCGGATAAATGATTACTTGTCTCATTCGCCACCTCATCAATGCCCGCTTGGCTTCAACCCCGCAAATCTCCGCAGCGTGTTGCCGTCTCAGAAAAACAACTTCTTTCTAAAATCATACCACTTCCGACTTCAGCTTACAAGAAAAGAGAGATGTCGGCTCCTTTCCCCCATTCCCGCCCCCCCACGCCCTTCACGCAGTTTGCCTCTTTCGCCTGTTTCAAGTATAGTTTGCAGAACGTTGCGCGACCGTGCGTTCATTTCCGTAGTCCCACGGTGGCAACTGATGGGGTCATGATGAACTTATCTATCGAAGAGTATGCCGAATGGCAAAGCCGAAGGCGTTTGCGCCGCCGAACATATCCGATTGTGCCCGCAAGCATCAAGGAGAAGCTGGGGAAAATCGAGAACGCAGGCGCGGTCCTGTGGGATGTTTACGGAACGTTGATGGCGGTCTCGGTCGGCGATCTCGAAAACGGACGCAGGAAGAAGGAGTTGATGCTCGAAGCTCTTCGACGCACGGCCCGAGAGTTCGGACTTATGGAATTCCTCGGAAGCACGCCGGAAGACACGCTCATGGAAATGTACCTGCGCGAAATCGAGAAAACACATCACCGCAAGCGAAGCCATGGCTCTTTCTCACCGGAAGTAAGAATCGAAGACATATGGCTTCGAATATTGAAGAAACTCGAATCGGCGGGCTACAAGCCGCCGAGCGGCAAAACAGAGCATAGAACGGAGAGTGGAGGTCGAGAGGTCAACCTCGACCTCGCTTTGAAGATAGCTTACTTCTTTGACGATGTTTACCACACAAAGCGCCTTTACCCGGACGCGCGTGAGACCCTCGAGGGCGTCAAGAGACTCGGGCTTCTTCAGGGTATTATTTCAAACGCTCAGTTCTACACTCCCATCGCGCTGAACATCCTCCTTTGTGGAGGGGAAAAGTCGGCGAGCAGCCGATGGGAAAGCGGTGATATCGAGTCCGAAAGTTATTCATTAGGAAAACAAGCCGGGAATGATAAGAAGGGCATGTCCGCGGCGCGGCGGCCTATTCGGAGACACGATGTCCCGCTCAGAGCGGGATGTCCCCGAATAAGCTCCGGTTGCTTAACGGACCTCTTCGATGGCCGACTCCTGTTCTTTTCGTACTGCCTCGGCGTGTCAAAACCGAACCCGCATGCGTTCGAACTGGCGCAGCAACGTCTCAAGAAAACTGGAATTCCGCCGGAACACGTTTTGTATGTTGGAAACGACCTTCACAGCGACATGACACCGGCGCGTGCGGTCGGGTTCAAATGCGTGCTTCACGCAGGCGATAAGGAAAGCCTCATACTTCGGAAAGACCATTCTGACTGCAGAGACCTCGAGCCGGATGCGATCATAAAGTCGCTGCCACAATTGTTGTCGATAATCGGGGGAAAGCACAGCGCGGCAAAACTGCAACCAAAGAAGAAGTTTGGATCACGAATTGCACGAATGCACCCTCCTGAAGAAGGGTGGGAATGACGCTTGTCACGCTACTCCCGATTCTATCCGCTGCTGGTTGAAACGCCCGTGAGTTCGCGGACCCGGGCCGAATCGCCGAGAACGATCAGCGTCATGCCGTCTGTGAGCGTCGTATCGGCGGACGGATTGTAGATGAAGCTTTGCGAGCCGGATTCTCTAAGCGCAACGATCAGTAGATTAGAGTCGTCCCGTATTCTTGTCGACTTGATCGTCTGATTGATGAATCTCGATTCAGGCGTGATGCGCACTTCCTCGAAGCGAATTGCGCCAGTGGTATCGCGGAGCATCGTATCGAGAAACGAGACCACCGACGGCCTTATGAGCTCTGACGCCATGCGAAGACCGCCGATGTGCGCGGGGGAAACGATGGCGTCGGCGCCTGCCTTTCGAAGTTTGCGGTCAACGCTCTGGTCGAGTCCCCGCGTGACAATGCGGAGCGAGGGATTGAGTTGGCGGGCGGTAAGCGTGAGGTACAGGTTGTCCTTTTCCGATGAGAGCGTAGCCGCAAGGCCGGCCGCGTGGTCGATGCCCGCGTTTATGAGCACGTGATCGTCGGTTGCGTCGCCGAGGATGTAGAAGACGTCGCCGAGCTGGCGCGCGGCCTCGATGCGATCGGGATCGCGGTCGATTACCACAAAATCCGTCCCCGTTTTCATCAATTCGCTCACGATGCAAGCGCCCGTTGCGCCTGCTCCGCACACTATGAAATGTCTGCGCAGTAATTTGATGTCCTTAATCATTTTTCTCCTCTTGAAAACTTCCCGCAGGTCGGTCTCCACCATGATGGACGTCACAGTGCTAACGCTGTAAAGCAGGATGCCCATGCCGAAGAGTATGAGTGCGATGGTGAATATGCGCACCGCCGGAAACTGCGAGGTGTCGATCACCTCTCCATAGCCCACGGTCGCAAGCGTGATTACCGTCATGTAGAGGCACGTCAGCCAGTCGTAGCGATTTTCGGTGAGAGCCTTGTACATTACAGTGCCGATGAGAACAGTCGCCGCCATCAACACAAGCGCAATGGCCAGTCTTTTTTCAGGTCGATCAGGCACGATGACAATTCCCAATGAACATGGCCCGGTGAGCTTTTGGGGAATCTCCCACGACACCGGTCTTTGTGCTCTTCCCCGTTTCTTTCATTCGGATTCGGTCTTCTTCCAGTGCTTGCCCATATCTTCTTCGTTGATCTTCTTTGTTGCTTGCGCCTTTGCGGTTTAATTCCATTACTTCGCCTTCTCCCCCATCGAGGAATCATACACGACGACGCGGTTCTTTCCTTCGGATTTCGCAACATAAAGCGCCTTGTCGGCGTTGCCGACCAGCGCCATCATCTCAGGGGCGTCGGATGGGAATTCCGCGATGCCGATGCTGATGGTGATGCGTTCGCTGATCCCTTTATCGGCGAAACTGATTTCGCCGACAAGCTTGCGCAGTTGCTCCGCTTTAACCTGTGCGGTGTCTTTAGGCACTTCCGGCAGATAGGCGGCGAATTCATCGCCTCCATAGAGCGCCGCCGCTCCCGATGGTGAAACCTGTTCCCTTATGAGCGCCGCCACTTTTTGAATGAATTCCGTGCCGGTGAGATGTCCGTGCGCGTCATTTATCTGCTTAAGGCCGTCGAGGTCCATCATTAGAACCGAAAGAGGTAAACGATGATTCTCGGCCACCGCGAGTTCCTTTTCCAGTCGACTGTAGAAGGGCTTCAACTGAAGAAGATCGGTCTGCTTGTCGTATTCGATAAGTTTCTTGAGATCGTTCATGAAGGCCCTCTCGAGGGAGTCCACTTCCATGAACTTGCATACGATGCGCCCGAGATGGATTCGGTCGCCGTGTCGCAAGGGACACCGTTTGGTGGGCTCGTTGTTGACTCGAGTGCCGTTGGTGCTCTCGAGATCGTAGAGAACGTAGCGGCGGTCTTCGGGATCAGACGGGTTACAAACTATCTGCGCGTGCCTTCTGGACACCGACTTATTGGCTATCTGGATTTGACAGCCCTCTTGTCTGCCAATAATGTTGATACCGGGCCCAATGTCGAACTCCCTGCCGATGTCTTCTCCGCGGATTATCTGCAAAAGAGCAATCTTCTTTATGGGAGAATGCTTTCCGGTTTCGGGATCGATGCTGACGGTGTCGCTGTCGTCCATCATGGCCCTCTCGGTAGAGTCGAAGGAGTCTGGATTGCCGACTCCTATTATATTAGGGCTTTCACCTGCGGTCAATCAAAAATATGCTGCCGGCGGCGACGCCTCTCGTTTTTCCGGAGTGAGTTGCGGCATAGAGAGCATGACGCATGTCATTGCTATCACTCTGCCCTAAATCAGACAACCCATGTGGCGTAATGAACAGGGAAGGCAGTAATTTCTGCCTTTCTTGTGAATAGTCTTGAAAATGTATGAAGACTCTCTGTGCCGTAACCATAGCTATATTGCTGTGTTACAAATGCAGCAGATCATTAACGGCTGCTTTGGCTTGGATTTTGCTCCGCAAGGAGCGAGTATCAAGAAATGAGGCAAGTGCGACGGATTCTTGACTGTCGTTCTTTTAGTTTGGGTAGCACATAGACAATGACATAGATGATAGCTTGAATGCGTAATTTAGTGCATAGTTTCTGCTATGGAAAGGGAAAGAGGAAAGGAACGAGACGAAAGGGAAAAACCAAGAAAGAAGAGAGAGAATCGTCTTCGGTTCCCCCAAGCTTCGCCTCTCTTCCACGATTAACCACGCGACGGTGTGGTCAGGCGCTCAGAATGATAGAAGCAACGAGATACTCTCAACGTTTTCAGATTCGAGAGACGCTCGCAACACATACAAAGGAAACCGTGACATCATGAAAACGCGCACACGAACGATGTGGCTTTTGCCAATATTCACGGGGATGCTGATTTTCTTCGCAGGCTGCTCGGGCATCCCGACTCGAAAGGAAAAGCAGGCAAGGCAAGACATACAGGCAACCGAGTCGGTCTATCGCCCGGAGAACGCAAAGCCTCCCTTGCCGATTCTTACAGAAGACTCCAGTCTTTCGGACTTGATGCAGTACGCCATTCTGAACAACCCCAAAGTCGAGTCGGCATTCTACGAATGGAAGGCCGCTGTCGAGGAGATCACCACTGCCCGTTCGCTGCCCGATCCGATGCTCAACTTGAGCGCCGAAATTATGGATGGTGTCGTTGAGGCGCTCACTCCGGCTCTCATGACTGATCCCATGAGCAATTGGCCCGGCCCGGGAAAACTCGGGCTTCAGGCCGACGCAGCCTACGGTATGGCGCTCAAGAAACGCGCGAGCTTCGAGAACGAACTGTTGACAACCGCACTCGGGGTCAAACGGGCGTACTATCAGATGTGGGTCGTTGACGAACAGATACGCTGGACTCGCGAGATGCTGACCGTCGTTGATGATATGGAGAGAATCTCGCGCGAGCGTCTCGCCGTCGGAAAAGTGATGCAGCAGGACGTGCTCCGCGCACAGATCGAGCGGGATCGGCTCAGGAACGAATTGGCCAACCTCGAAGACTCACGGACAACCATCGTTGCTCGGATGCGTTCCGCCCTGGGCATAAGACCGGAGACGTCTCTGCCTGCGTTCGCACTCAAGCTCGAACCGACTCCGCCCGATTTCACGGAAGAATCCCTTCAGGAAATCGCGTTCGCGCGAAACCCGCGCCTGAAAGAGATGCGGGCAGAAGTGCTGCAAGCCGTTGCGCTTTATCATTTGGCCGAGAAGAGCAAAGTCCCTGATTTTGCGTTCGGGTTAGAGGCCGACGTTAAAGGTTCGCCCGTGCCGTTCATGCCTTCGTTCGGAATCACACTACCCATTTGGCGTGACAAGATCGCCGCCGAGATCGCGCGCGGCAGCGCCGGAATCGGCTCGGCCAAAGCGAACCTCACGGCCGAAGAACTCGATATTGCAGTCATGTTTGCGGAAACGGCCTACGGTTGGCGGGAGGCTGACCGCAACGCGAAGCTTTACGGCGACCGTCTGATCCCCAAAGCAAGAGCTTCTCTGGATTCTGCTCGAGCGGGATACACAAGCGGAGTCACGGGCTTTATTGACGTTCTCGATACAGAGAGAATGCTTCTTGAATACTATATGAATAATGCCATGGCAATGGGAGAGCGTGAGATCATGCTTGCCGAGATGTCACTTGTCATTCTGGGCCGCTGGCCGCAGGGTGTCGAAGAACTTCTTGGTCCGCAACAGCCATCCGATTTCGAGTATCAAGAACAACAGTCGCCCGTAAAGAACTGACGCAGATACTTCATAGGAACGGTTCGCGAACGTCCTTACAAGAAGAAGACGAATACTACAGAGCGCGCTATGGCGGGCGCGGTTAATTGTGAAAGGAAGGCTTCATCGGCTATGGTCATTGCGAGCGGAGCGAAGCAATCTCTCTTTTTTGGCTTTCCCCCTTTCGCCTTTGACCTTTCGCCTTTCGCCTTTCTTAAGAGAGGACGAAGATGAAAAAAAGCTTGCAGAAAACACTTGGCGGTGAGCTAACGCTAGGACATTGGGCAAAATCACTCGCGGTCATTTCAAACAATAGAGGGAAGGCAAGCGCTTCAATTGCCGGGCTGGTCGTGTTCCTCTTCGGGATAGGGCTAGCTTTGTTCGTGATTGCCAACCCGATGAAGGTTGGGCTGTTCGAGAAGATAAGCAATGCGATCATGCGGAAAGGAACAGGGGACACCGCCGGAGGCAGAAAAGTGAAGTTCTGGCGCAACCCCATGGACCCCGCTGTCACCTCGCCCGTGTTTACGAAAGACTCGATGGGCATGGACTATTTGCCTGTGTATGAAGACGAATTAACAGGCGGCGCCGCCGCCGAGTCCGGCATAAAGATCGATCCCGCGACCGTCCAGAACATCGGCGTGATCACCGCGCCTGTCAACCGTGGCGACTTAAGGCTGGAGATTCGCACTGTCGGCAACCTTGATTATAACCAGAAAAGCATTTACCTCGTTAACACCAAGTACGAGGGCTGGATAGAAAAAGTGCATGTGAACTATGTCGGTCAGGAAGTCCGCAAGGGACAGCCA
Organism: Candidatus Poribacteria bacterium; assembly: GCA_016215705.1. Taxonomy (GTDB): domain Bacteria; phylum Abyssobacteria; class SURF-5; order SURF-5; family SURF-5; genus JACRIR01. Next base: position 25,498 of record JACRIR010000126.1, read on the forward strand.
TTATTTGATATTTACAGCCCGGAACTGGTCAGCGCGCAGGAAGAGTACCTGATTGCGCTCAAGTATCGTGACGAAATGAAGGCAAGAGAGGTCCCGGGGTCCGATGCGGACGCGGATTATCTGCTTCAGGCGAGCCGAAGCCGGCTCCGTTATTGGGACATCTCTGATGAGCAGATAAAGCGACTGGAAGACGAAGGGGAGTTGCGGAAAACCCTCACCGTCGTATCCCCGGCAACCGGCGTTGTCATCGAAAAACAAGACCGCGCGCTCGACGGAATGAAGGCGGAGGCCGGCCTGAATCTTTACAAAATCGCGGACCTTTCAACCCTCTGGGTCTATGTGGACTTGTACGAGTATCAACTGCCCTGGATCAAGGTGGGCCAGAATGCCAAAGTCGAGATCAGCTATTACCCGGGAGAGGTGTTTCACGGCAAAATCCTCTTTTTCAACCCATTCCTCGACGAAACTACAAGGACAGTCAGGGTAAACCTCCAGATTCCCAACCCCGACGGAAGATTGCGCCCGCAAATGTTCGCCACCGTGACACTACTGCCGGTCGCCGCGAAGAATGTAGTGACCGTGCCCGAAATGGCTGTTCTTCACACCGGCGAGAGAAATGTGGTCGTGCTTGACAACGGCGGCGGCCGCTTTGAACCGCGTGACGTGAAACTGGGCCTGCAAGGGGAGGGCGTATACCAGGTGCTCGATGGGCTTGAAGGCGGTGAGACCGTAGTTACCTCCGCCCAATTCCTCATCGATTCCGAGAGCAACTTGCAAGAGGTCATCAACAAGATGCTCATGGCCACTGAGGGCGAAGCTTCGGCTGCGCCCGCGTCTGCGACGCTCGCGCCTGCGGCGCCGGGCGCACAAAAACCCGCGGCCAAGGATGCTGAACATGCCGGACACGAGAGGAAGTCCCTCATCGATGATCAGAAAATGGTCGATACCCTTGGCAAAACGATCGAGGCTTATCTGCCGATATGGAAAGCGCTGGCAAATGATTCGACTTCCGGAATCAAAGAGAACGCCGCAACGCTTGCAGACCTTGCCGGCAAAGCCGTGGGCCAGGCGAAAGAGGACGCGCTCAAGTCTCAACTCAAGGCTCTCAAAAAAGCGGCTTCTGAAATGAAGACCGGCGACCTGAACTCGGCGCGCGAGTCAATGAAGGGCGTGAGCCGCGTGCTCATTTCTGTCTTTACCTCGCATGAGGTGAAGTTGCCGAAACGCTACTTAATCATCGAATGCACGATGGTCCATGAGAAATGGATTCAAGACACCGAAGAGATAAGAAATCCCTTCCTTGGCTCGCAGATGCCCACGTGCGGAACCAAGGTTGGAGAAATAGGATAACTAACCATGCTCGTCAAGATAATTGAATGGTCACTGAAGAACAAGTTCTTTGTCATCCTGGGGACTATCTTCGCAACGGCTTTGGGTGTTTACTCTCTCAAGACGATTCCACTCGACGCCATCCCTGACCTGAGCGACGTGCAGGTGATCATATTCACCGAGTATCCGGGCCAGGCGCCACGTGTTGTCGAAGATCAGATCACATATCCTATCACCACAAAAATGCTCTCTGTTCCCTACGCAAGCGTGGTGCGGGGTTATTCGTTCTTCGGGTATTCCTTCGTTTACGTGATTTTCGAGGACGGCACTGACCTCTACTGGGCGCGCAGCCGTGTGCTCGAGTACCTCAACTACGTTTCCGGCCAACTGCCAAAAGGAGTCACACCCGCCCTCGGTCCCGATGCCACCGGCGTCGGCTGGGCGTTCATGTACGCGCTCAAGTCCGATCAGCGCGACTTGAGCCAATTGCGGTCCATTCAAGACTGGTATCTCAAATATCAATTGACGAGCGTCGAGGGCGTCTCTGAAGTCGCAAGCATTGGCGGCTTCGTGAAGCAGTATCAGGTTATCGTCGATCCCGTGAGGCTTCTCGCCTATAAAATGCCTCTTCGAGACGTGATGATGGCGATACGCAAGAGCAACATTGACACTGGCGCCGCGAGCATTGAACTGTCGGAAAAAGAATTCGTAGTGCGGAGCCTCGGCTACCTGAAGAATGTCGACGACCTCAAGAAGGTTGTCGTAGGAGCAGACATGAAGGGGACACCGGTGCTGCTTCGCGATGTCGCCACAGTTGCGCTCGGTCCCGAAATGAGGCGCGGAATCGCCGAGTTGAACGGAGAGGGTGAGGCCGTCGGCGGGATTGTGATTGTCAGGCACGGCGTCAACGCGCTCGCCACCATAAACAAGATAAAAGCAAAGCTTGAAGAGCTTAAGAAGGGCCTGCCTGCTGATATCGAAATCATGACCGTGTACGATCGTTCCGCGCTCATAAACCGTGCTGTTGTCAACCTCTGGAAAAGCCTGACGGAGGAAATGATCGCGGTGGCTATCGTATGCGGAGTCATGCTGTTCCATCTCCGTAGTTCCCTCGTCGGCATAATCACTCTGCCTATCGCAGTCGTTATCTCGTTCGCAATAATGAAGTGGCAGGGGATAAACTCCAATATCATGTCGCTCGGAGGCATCGCTATTGCCGTGGGCGCTATGGTTGACGCCGCCAACGTGATGGTCGAGAATTTGCACAAGCACATGGAGGACGATGCCGGCAAGAAACCGCACTGGGAAATCGTCAAAGAAGCATCCACTGAGGTAGGGCCGACCCTCTTCTACTCGTCCATTGTCATTGCGTTGTCCTTCCTCCCGATCTTTGCGCTTCAGGCGCAGGAAGGCCGGCTTTTCAAGCCGCTCGCGTATACGAAAACGTACGCGATGTTGGCGTCGGCCATCCTCGCAATAACGATTGTGCCGGTTCTCATGGGCTATTGGATTCGTGGCAAGATCATCCCCGAAGACCGCCATCCGATAAGCCGGGCCATGGTTTGGGTTTACTCGCCGGTACTGTTCTTTGTCATAAAGTACAGAAAGTCCGTGATCGCGGCGGCAATCGCGATCATGGCTTTCACGCTCGTCCCATTTAGCAGGCTTGGCCGCGAGTTCATGCCGCCTCTCTATGAAGGTGACTTCCTCTACATGCCGACAACTCTGCCGAGCATTTCCGTAACAAAGGTCCGAGAATTGATGCAGCAGACCGACAAGATAATCAGGCAATTTCCGGAGGTTCACCACGTTTTCGGCAAGGCCGGCCGCGCTGAGACCGCGACTGACCCGGCGCCCATGAACATGCTCGAGACAACCATCATGTTGAAGCCCGAAAAAGAATGGCGCAAGGGCATGACACAAGAGAAACTGAAAGACGAACTCGACGCTGCCATTCAATTCCCTGGCGTCTCCGACGCATGGACCATGCCTATCAAAACCCGCATCGACATGCTTAGCACAGGCATCAAAACTCCGGTCGGCATAAAAATCGGCGGCCCGGACCTGCGAGTGCTCGATCAAACCGGGCGACAAGTCGAGGCAATCATCCGGCAGGTTCCCGGCACATTAAGCGCATACGCTGAGAGAGCCTCTGGCGGCAACTATCTAACTTTCCGCATAAACCGCGATCAAATAGCTAGATATGGGCTCACCATCGAGGATGTGCAGGACATTGTTCAATCCGCTATTGGCGGCATGGCGATCAGCACCACCGTCGAAGGGCTTGAACGATATCCCATCAATGTGCGGTATGGGCGCGAGCTGCGGGCCGACTTTGAATCCCTCAAACGAGTGCTTGTTCCCACGCCGTCGGGGCAGCAGATTCCGCTTGCACAGCTTGCCGACATCTACTTCGAGCAGGATGCCGACATGATAAAAACTGAAGACTCGCGGCCGAACGCATGGGTCTACGTGGACATAAAAGGGATTGATGTCGGCAGATATGTGGATAGCGCCAAGAAGGCGATTGAGGAAAACGTAAGAGTCCCGGCGGGTTACACGCTCACATGGAGCGGCCAATATGAATACATGCAGAGAGCCAAGAAACGCCTGATGTACGTTATCCCAATGACGATCATGATTATTTTCGTCGTCATGTATCTGAGCACCAAGTCCATCACCAAGACATTCATCGTATTCCTCGCCGTCCCGTTCTCGCTCGTCGGCGCAGTCTGGCTGCTGTACTTACTCAACTTCAATCTGAGTATAGCGGTTTGGGTCGGCATCCTCGCCTTGCTCGGCGTCGACGCCGAAACCGGTGTCGTCATGCTGCTCTATCTTGACCTCGCTCACGAGCAATGGACAAAAGAGGGTCGCATGAACACAACTGGAGACCTCAAGGAAGCCGTCTACCACGGCGCCGTAAAGAGAATCCGTCCCAAAATGATGACCGTCATGACCGACATTATCGGGCTGAGTCCCTTCCTGTTAGGCGCGGGGACAGGGTCGGACATGATTGCACGCACAGCGGCGCCGATTGTGGGCGGCATGACTACCTCGATGATACTAGAGCTCACAGTTTATCCCGCAATCTATTATATCTGGAAATCCCGCAGTCTCAAAGAAGGTGCTCCAACGCCAATCCCCAGTTCAACTCTGTAGGTGCGAATTCATTCGGACGTTCGCCCCGCAAGCCGTAGCCTAATTCGGGGACAAATTGCCGCAAGGTGTCCCCGAATTAGCGAAGTAGTCGTTGATTTCTCGGGAGAATCTCCGCCCCGCAGGTCAGCGCAATCTCTGGCCCGCAGCCCCCATCCTCCTAAGAAACTACCTTCCTATTGTCATTCCCGCGAAAGCAGGAATCCATTCTTCTTGTCGCCCAACCGCCTGGGCGACACGCTCAGTAGGTGCGAATCTATTCGCACGTGGGCGGTGCGTGAACCACCCCTACAATACATTGGCGTTCATTGACGACCATCGGCGGGTCCGGCTGTAACATATCCAACACCCGCAGTGGGATAGTCGGCAAACCTCAAACCAAAAACTCCATCTCTCCAAATATGCTGTAATCTGTAACATTCCGCGAATAAGGGCTTTACAAAGTAATTCAATCTCCGGAATGTTTTGGCCTCTGACTTGCTTTTATGAAAAGCGAAACAGATAACCGGCAACGTCGCGACGGAAAAATGCGACGCGCCTACAGTAGAAGGAGTTCGCTATGCTGATATCGAACCAAGTTCTCATATGGGTCGCTTTTAACCTGTTTGTCTTAATGATGCTCGCTTTGGATTTGGCCGTCTTCCACCGCAAGAGCCACGAGGTCTCCATCAAAGAAGCGCTCGTGTGGACCGGAGTGTGGGTCGCCCTGGCGCTGCTCTTCAACCTCGGAATCTACTTTACGCGCGGGTCGGAAACGGCCATGAAATTCCTGACCGGCTACATACTTGAGAAATCTCTCAGCGTAGACAACCTTTTCGTTTTCTTGCTCATATTCTCCTACTTCGGCGTAGCATCTCTTTACCAGCACAGAATCCTCTTCTGGGGGATTCTCGGCGCGCTGATAATACGGGCGATCTTCATTGCCACCGGCGTTGCGCTGATGGAAAAGTTTCACTGGATAATCTATGTCTTCGGACCGTTCCTGATCCTGACCGCTATCAAGATGGCTATGGAGAAGGAGAAAGAAATTCATCCTGAAAAGAATCCAGTGCTCAGGCTTTTCCGTCGATTCGCGGACATTTCAACCGATCACGAAAACGGCAAGTTCTTCGTCAAGCGCGCCGGGCGTTACGTGGCCACCTCGCTGTTCGTCGTGTTGCTCGTTGTCGAAACGACCGACATCGTCTTCGCGACGGATTCAATCCCTGCCATTCTCGGGGTTACAACCGACCCCTTCATCGTGTATTCCTCGAATGTGTTCGCGATCTTAGGATTGCGTGCGCTTTACTTCGCGCTGGCCGGCGCAATGAAAATGTTCAGATACCTTAACTATGGGGTGTCCGCCGTGCTTGCCTTCATAGGCGCGAAAATGATCCTCACAGAGGTGTACAAGATACCGGTGGGAATCGCGCTCGGCGTTGTGGGCGGCATCCTGCTCGTCTCCGTGATAGCTTCCCTAATTATTCCGCAAAAACAGGCGCCTGTTTCTGATGCTGATTCCGAGGATGAAGGAACACGAGAAAAAGCGGAGCTTCCCGCATACTCTTCGTCTGCCGAATATACGGAATGACTACGTCCTATTTGGGGTCTAGGGTTCATTCCTGTCCAGTTTCGCGGATCAGCCGCATAATCTCATCATACTTGTCGGGCGGGAGCGTCCGCACCAATGTCATCATGCCCGTTATGGCGGCCGACCAGTCCTTTGCAAGCCCATAGGTCTCCGGTTTCGCGACCATGTCGTCCATGGGCATCCACATGTGCATATCTTGAGGGTATCCGGGCACTCGTGCCGTCATCTCCATAGGATGTTCGGCGCCTTCATGGCCGGCGCCATGACCCACTGCATGAGAGATGCTCTTCTCGCGGTCGGAGGCGATGCCCATGCCGCGTCCGAGTCCGGGTCCTAACTCTTCGGACATGGCGTGTCCTTCCATCATTCCCATTCCCGCGTTCATATCCATGCCGCTGTGCATTCCCATGCCCATTTCAGCCATAGGACCGACCATCGAAGCCATGTGGTTCATCATATGGTGTGGAAGGTGACAATGGAGCATCCAGTCGCCGGGATACTTTGCCACAAACTCGACGTCTCGCACCTGAGCCACACCCACCAGAACCGTGTTGTTGGGGTACCACGCGGTTTCCGGTACGCGCCCCCCCTCTGTTCCCGTGATATTCCATTGATGCCCGTGCAGATGGATCGGATGATGGTCCATTCCGAGGTTCACAAAGCGAAGTCGGACTCGGTCGCCGAGTTTCACGATCAGCGGAGTTGTCGCCGGGCCTGCCTTGCCGTTCATGGTCAGCCAGTTGAATTCCATCGAGAATGAGTTCGGTATGGTATTGTTAGGGAGGATCGCCCATTCCTGCAGGACAATGGCGAAGTCCTTATCCACGCGCGGCTCATACGGTTTCTTCGGATGAATGATGAAGAAACCGATCATGCCCATCATTTCCTGCATCGCCATGTGCGAGTGGTAGAAAAATGTGCCGTTTTGGTGAAGCGTGAACTCGTATGTGTATGTGCCGCCCGGCGGGGTGAGCGGCTGGCTTATGGCGGGCACTCCGTCCATCTCGATGGGAACCTCGAGCCCGTGCCAGTGCACGGTCGTCGGCTCCGGCAGCCGGTTCTCGAAAATGATTCGAACGTGGTCACCTTCCATTACCTCGATGGTCGGGCCGGGCGCTTGGCCGTTATAACCCCAAAGATCGAAGACATAGCCGGGCAAGAATTCACGCTTGACGACTTCCGCAACAAGCCGGAAAACTTTCACGCCTTTCTCAATCTCGTAGGGAAGCTTGTACATGTCGGGAGTCGCAACGGGAACGAATCTTCCATCCGGCGAAGAGGGATTCATTATATGACCCATGTCAGACGGCATGGCCGAATGCGAGGTGGGCATGCTTTGCATATGGGCGGAATGCGACTGGGCGTACGCTTTCAGGCTCAGGCCGCTGGCCACAAGCCCGGCCATCGTCCCGATAAAACCCCTTCTATTCGTGCTCATGTGATTCCACCTTTCTGTTCACGAACACAGCAGATTTGGGCGCGATGAATCGCACCCCTAAAAAGTTCCTTGATTTATGTTTAGTAGGGGCGCAATTCATTGCGCCCTCGCCCCTGCGGTTTATTCTGCCCTGTCCCTGCTTGCTCGGATTCCTGCGGCGCGGCTCTCGGGCGCATCCAGCCCGCCCGTTAAGAGCATCCCCTCTATTCTCGCCGTGGACTGCCAGAGGTCTACCAGGGTCTGATTATAATCGACTTGCGCCTGGAACAGGTTCCGTTGCGCTATGAGGACTTGCGGATAAGCCGCTGTCATCTGCATGAAACCTTCGTTGTACATATCGTATGCCTTTTGGGCATTCGGTACTATTGCTTCTCGATACCGCTCTGCCGCGCGGGCCGCATCGGCATAATCGGCAAACGCCGTTGCGAGCTGCGCCCGCAAGGCCAAGCCGGCGCGACGTATTTCCTCGCGTGACCGCTCAAGTTCCGCCGATGCTGAAGCGATGTTGCCCTGATTGCGGTCGAACATAGGCAGTGGAAGCGATATGCCGAGGACCACCTGCGACTCGTTGGGTTCCTGACTGTATGAATAGCCTGCTCGCAGGGTGACATCCGAATAGCGCACTGCGTTGGCCAACTGGAGAGCCGCCGCAGCGCGATCGGACCTCGCGTGCAAAGCCTTGATGATCGGACTCTCGCTCATAAGCTTCTTGGTCATGGTCTCCCGATCAAGTTCAGGCGCCTGCGCCTCCAGTTCGCCTTCGAGACGCGCGCGCTCAAGTTCCGGTTTGCCCACCACGCTTGCCAGGAGACACCATTCGCGCTCCATCTCGTTCTTTGCGTTTTCGAGTTCGAGGTCCGCCTTCTCGGCTTCCACCTCCGCCGTGAGCACGTCGGGCCGGTCGGCCTGCCCGACGTTGTAGAGTTGTTCAGAAATATCCACGGCTTCGCGCGCGACCCTCGCGAGTTCCGTGCGTAACTCAAGAGCGCGCTGCGCGCCGAGGGCTTGATAGTAGGTGATCCGCACGTCATTGAGGACACGCGCCTTCTGGGCCGCTTGTTCAATCTCGGCCTGAGACTGCTCCTGTGCGAAGACGTCTCGGGCATATCGAAGTTTTCCCGCCGTCACAATCCTCTGCTCAATTACGAGCGAATGGACTCCCCTCTCCGATGGCTCGTCCACGCTGATTTCTTCACCCTCGTAGCCGATGATCGGATTAGGATAGAGACCCGCCTGAATCCTTCGCCCCTCCGCCGCCCGTATATCCGTTGCTGCCTGAACTAGAGTCGGGTTATTCTCCAAAGCCATCTGCTGGAGATTTTCGAGACTGAGAGTTTGCTCGGAACTTGGAGACTCGATTTGGCTTGGCGGTTGCAGCGGTTTCAGTGGATGCGGGTGTTCCATCTCTTCGCTGCAAACTCTGGGGCTACTGTGCGCGAGGATCACTCCGGTGATGACAAGCGCGAAGAAGCCCTTGGCGAAAGGAGTCATTTTCTTTTCCTCCTTGTGGTGGCGATCAAACGAATAGGAATATTCGGAATAACTATTGCACAGCCCTTTCGTTTGGGCAAACAGGCCGTGCGGAATCTCGAGTTCGGGCTCTCAGGTCAACTGCAGGCGAAAGTTCCCTTTTCCGCAACACTAGTATGACGTTTCCGAAATAACATAGCATAAGCATTTTGAGCATGAGCCTAACAATAACCGTCATTCTGAGCGAAGCGAAGAATCTCGTTCTTTATGGCTATTGCAACGTTACTTAGGAAGCGCTCTACTAGTGTGCTGAGTCATAAAAACGTAATCAGTTCCATGGGCCAAAATCTCAGCAAAATCGGACAAAACCGCATGTAACTTCATAAACGAATTAATGACTCAGGACACTAGTACCGCGTTTCCTAAATAACATGCACTTAACTCGGCGACGTTCCCCCCTTTGCAAAGGGGGGAAGGGGGGATTTAAGACTCTTGTTTTCCAAGGATTTCTGCGACTTCCTAAATCCCC
>JACRIR010000125.1 GCA_016215705.1 Candidatus Poribacteria bacterium
CCTTTCTTACACTTGCTTGTGTACTTTTTCCTGGTTAAGGAATAGCCGCAAGAGGAGCCGGCTTCTTCCATCAATCCACCTTCACTTTGATTTGTTTCGGCTTGGCCTCTTCCTTCTTGGGCAACTCAATTTCGAGAATGCCATTCTTAAAGGAAGCTGTGACTTTGCCTGCGTCTACCGCGGCCGGGAGCGTTATGGAGCGCGAGAACGCGCCATACGAACGCTCGAGCCTGTAGAAGCCGTGCTCTTTCTTCTCCTCTTCCTTCTTCTTCTCACCCTTGACGGTGAGAGTTCCGTTCATGATGTTCACATCGATGTCCTTGTCCGTCAAGCCGGGCAGTTCGGCCTTCACGACGACTTTGTTCTCGTCCTCGTACATGTCGATCGCCGGCGCCCATTCACCCTCGAACAAGCCCATGCGCTCGAGTGGCCGCCGCCCCAGCGAAAAATCGAACAAGCGATTGATTTCTTCTTGCAGATCCCTAAAAGGATCCAACTCTCCCCTTGGTCTCCACCTGATCAGTGCCATGATCAATTACCTCCGTTTATTCACCTAAGCTCCTCTTACAGCCATTGCAATCTTTGTTTCTGGAGTTCTTTGCATGAGATTCTTCGCTTCGCTCAGAATGACGATTATCGTCCCCTTCTTTCCATTCCTCAATCGTCACTCATCATTCATCATTACTTTTTGTCGTCGTCGACAACTTCGTAATCGGCGTCAATGACGTCATCGCCTTTTTTCCGCTCGCCTTGTGGCTCCCCGGCGCCGGAGCCCCCATCTCTGCCGCCATGCCCGCCACCGAAGCCACCGCCGCCTTGATGCGCTCCCGCGTATGCGCCCGCGTGCTGGTAAATCTGGGTCGAGACTTCCTGCCACGTCTGCTGGAGCGCTTCGGTGGCCGATTTGATCTCGCCCACCTCGCCGGCTTTCACCGCGCTATTGACTCGACCGACAGCCGCCTCGAGCCTGTTCTTCTGTTCGGCGGGTATTTTGTCCGCCAGGTCTTTGAGGTTCTTCTCCGTCTCATAGACCATTGATTCGGCCCGGTTGATAGCGTCGGCCTTTTCGCGCTTCTGTTTGTCCTCGCCTGCGTGCGCTTGCGCCTCTTTCACCATGCGCTCGACTTCCTGCTCGCCCAGGCCGCTCGAGGCCTCGATGCGGATTTTCTGCTCCTTGCTCGTGGCGAGGTCCTTGGCGGTCACGTGCAGAATCCCGTTCGCGTCGATGTCGAATGCGACCTCTATCTGAGGTATCCCGCGCGGGGCGGGCGGAAGGCCGGTGAGGTGAAAGCGGCCTATCGTCTTATTGTCAGACACCATCTCTCGTTCGCCTTGCAGGACGTGGATTTCCACGCTGGTCTGGCCGTCGTCGGCCGTCGTAAAAATCTCGCTTTTGCGAGTCGGGATCGTGGTGTTGCGCTCGATGAGCTTGGTGAACACGCCGCCCTTTGTCTCGATGCCGAGCGACAGGGGCGTAACGTCGAGCAATAGCACGTCTTTCACTTCGCCCGCGAGAACGCCGGCCTGGATAGCCGCGCCAACGGCAACGACCTCATCGGGATTGACGCCCTTGTGGGGTTCCTTGCCAAATATCCCCTTCACAAGTTCCTGCACCTTGGGCATCCGCGTTTGCCCGCCGACCAGAACAACTTCGTCAATCTGGTTCGGCTTCAGCCCGGCGTCTTCCAGCGCCCTTACGACCGGCCCGCGCGTTCGCTCGACGAGATCATCAACAATCTGTTCGAGCTTCGAGCGAGAGAGCGTGATGTTCAGATGTTTCGGGCCGGATGCGTCCGCCGTGATGAATGGCAGATTTATCTCGGTTGTTTGCGAGCTCGAAAGCTCGCATTTCGCCTTTTCCGCTGCTTCCTTGAGCCGCTGGAGCGCCATGCGGTCCTTGCGCAGGTCGATTCCGTGCTCCTTCTTGAACTCGTCGGCGAGCCAGTCGATGATGCGCTGATCGAAGTCATCTCCGCCAAGATGCGTGTCGCCGTTGGTCGAGAGCACCTCGAACACACCTTCTCCAAGTTGGAGAATCGAGATATCGAAGGTACCGCCGCCCAGATCGTAGACCGCAATCTTCTCATCTTTCTTCTTGTCGAGACCGTATGCAAGCGATGCGGCAGTCGGCTCGTTGATGATTCGGAGGACCTCGAGCCCCGCGATCTTGCCCGCGTCCTTTGTAGCCTGCCTCTGAGAATCATTGAAGTATGCCGGAACCGTGATTACCGCCTGGGTGACTTTCTGACCGAGGTAGTCTTCGGCGCTCTGCTTCATTTTTTGAAGGATGATCGCCGATATCTCCGGCGGCCTGTATGTCTTTCCGCCGGCCACCACCTGACAGTCGTTATTGGGTCCCGTGCTGACTTTATACGGAACCAGCTTTATCTCACTCCCAACCTCGCCGAACTTGCGGCCCATAAAGCGCTTGATCGAGAAAACCGTATTCTCGGGGTTCGTAATCGCCTGTCGCTTTGCGACCGTGCCCACGAGGCGTTCGCCCGTCTTCGTGAATGCGACAACCGACGGCGTAGTGCGTCCGCCTTCGCTGTTAGGTATGACGACGGGTTCGCCGCCCTCAAGCACCGCAACACACGAGTTGGTAGTTCCAAGGTCTATTCCAATCACTTTTGCCATCGCCCTATTCTCCTCTTCATTCGAATACTGTTTATGATTCCGTCACCATTCGACAAAGAGCAAGCGGTATGCCAAATTTTTCGGCATTTGGTGGAGATATGTAAGTCAAATGAATCTGACCAGTTACATCGTGGCTCTAGAGAGGCAATTAATACTGATCTGCAGGATGGGGCCAATTCCGTTTCATCTTGAAACAGTCACGTGTGGGAAAATTCGACAGGCAATCAGGGGTATCATAGGCGAAGTTCGAATCAAATAGATTGCTGACGATGTTGAGAAGGTCCGCCGGCATCTGTGGGGGCGGTTCGCGAATAGCCCTTACAGAGTCATTCGTGGTCCCTCTTCTTCTCTCCTCTTTTGTCTGCGAACTTCGGTTTGAAGACAGCAAGGCATGCGGGCAGAACGGTGAGGGCGCCGAGAAGGCTCGACACCATGTTCGCGGAAACAAGGGCGCTAAGCCAGCGGCTCGGTGGGAAATTGGAAATCATAAGGACGAGAAAGCCGGCAGTGACAACTATGGCATTGAAGAAAATGGCCCGGCCCGACGACTGCATCGTTGCGCGCAGGCGGTCATTCCTGTCAGGATAGGCATCAGCCAGCCAGCGATACTTTGCGACGAAGTGTATCGCGTAATCGACTCCTATGCCGATGCCCATTCCCGAGAGTATCGCGGTCGTGACGCCGAGCGGGATGCCCGTCGCGCCCATCAGGCTGAAATTAAGGAGGGTGGCGATCATCACGGGTATTATACAAAAGAAGCCCGCCATGGCGGAGCGGAACATCAGCGCCGTTATCAGGAAAACCGCCACAATTGCGCTCAGAATACTAAGCAACTGCCCCCTGATGATAAGGTTCATGAACGTATAGGAAGTCATCACACCGCCTGCCGGATGGATGCTTACAGGCAATTCCCGAAAGAGCTCCATTGCTTTAGAGCGAGTTTGGTCTAACACCTTTTTCAAGACCGGCGAACTGTCTGAATTGACACGGACGCGCACATTAGCCAGCCTGTAGTCGTAGTCAACAACATCGTCAAAGTCGTCCGGATCCCCTGAAAGCGAATAGAGCAAGAGATATTGCGCAATCAGCTCCCGGGAATCAGGAATCCGCGAATACTCTCGGTGGTTTTCATTCATCACTCGATTCATCCGCTTGAGGTAATCGGCGATGGAAAGAGTGGCGCCGACTTCGTCCATGCCTTCAAGCTCGTGCTGCAGGCGCTCGATTGCGCAAAGGATTTCGGGCGACTTCATATCGTCCTGGTTCTTGCCGTCCACGATGATGTTGAGCGTATTGGTTCCGCCGAATTTTTCGTTGAGCATCGTGTCGGCGGTCAGCACTTCGCAGCCCGGTCTGAAATTCGAGAGCAGGCTGCCGTCCACGTACACCCGAAGCAACCCCGCGAAACCGACGAGTGCGACTATCGCCGTAATAGCGAGCACCGGCGCGGGATGCTTGCCGATTACCCTTCCGGTCGCTCGGAGGCTGCGTGTCAGCAGACCCGATTTGTGGGAACCGTTTTCCCTGCTTTCTCCTCCGGTGTCAACAACGTTTTTCTCCAGACCTGCCTTCGGGCATTTTATGGGCAGTATCATCAGCCATGCGGGAATGAACGTGAGCGAGAACACGAGCGCGCTGAAGACACCGATGCCGGTGAAGATTCCAAAATATCTGATCGGCATCATGTCGGAAGTGGCCAGCGAAAGAAAACCGGCCGCCGTAGTCAATGCCGCCATTGTCACAGGAGCCCATATTTCATGCATGACGGCGAGCACAATCTGTCGGGGGGTTCCATGAGGCGCCGACGCAGCTTCCTCGTTGTACCGGTTTATTATATGGATGCCGTATGCGAGCCCGACCGCTATCAAAAACACGGGGACCACCGTAGTCACCGCATACATCGGGATTCTTGCGAGCGACATGATTCCCAGCGTCCAGACTACGCTCGAGACCACGACCGCCAGAGGGAGGAACACACCGCGAGCCGAGCGGAGAGTCAGATACAAAACAATGAGCGAAACGAGCGTGACCAGCGGGAACGTCCTGCGCATATCCTCAGCCGCGTATCGGCCAATGGTTCCCTCGATCACGGGCCTGCCCGCAATGAAGACCTGGTCACCGCCAAGATCGAACTCCTCCGCCACGATCTTCTTGATGTGATCGTACATCGCAACTTTGTTGTAACCCTCCTCGATCTTTGCGAATATCGAAGTGGCCGTCCCGTCAGGAGAGACCACGTTATTGACGAACATGTCGTTGTCAAGGACAGCCATTCGCAATTCGTCAGCCTCCTCTTGAGTCTCGGGAGCGGTTTCCATGAGGCGGATAACTTCGAGACTCCCCTCGGAACCGACGATGTTGTCGAGCGTTTGCAGGCTCACTATGTCCTCGCCGATTATGCCGTCGAGGTCCTCGATCATCGCGCTCAGTTGCTCGACGAGCTTGAGCGTCTTCGGGTTGAACACACCATGCGGACCCTCATTGACGATGCCGACGACGATCATCTTCTTCGTGTTGAATATCTTCTCGATCTGCTTGTTATAGATAAAAACAGGATGATGTTCGGGCATCATCGTCTCAACATCGGTCTCGAAACGGAGTGAACGCATTGGAATGGCAACTGCGGCGGTCGCCAGGACAACGGCGAGAATTGTCATTTTGGGAAATTGTGCGATAGATTTGAAAATACGGTCCATATCTTGAGAAGATTCCTGGCCACAGAGGACGCCGAGTTCAGAGAGATTCTTCCCCCCGTCTGTGCTCTCGATGATCGCTTTGGCTGACAGTTTGCTCGGGAGAAATGTTTTGAGAAGGCGGAGACCAAACTTCCTAAAGAAGGGTGATTATGCCGCCCTCGAGCAATTCGATTATAATGGTAGCAAAACGGCAAGTCAATTCTCAACATCGGCTGGAGTGTGAACAAGAGGGACCGGCAGAAATTGAACCGCAAAGGCGCAAAGCCCTCATACCCTAATATTATTCTGAGCGGAGCGAAGAATCGCATGTTGTTGCATTTCCTTGTGGCCAATATTCTTATTGCGAACGTTGAGTCTTTGCGGTGAAAGAAGGCCATTTGGGAGAGCAGCGATCCAGAATCTGAAATCCAAGATCGACAAAAGGAGACTACCGTGAAAGTCACCATTGTTGGGTCTGGCTGCGGAATACCGAATCCGCGGCGCGGCTCGCCATGCATCGCCGTGAGCGCCGGGAAGCACCTGTTCGGCTTCGACTGCGGACCCGGAGCGGTCAGAGCAATGGCCTCGTTCGGGCTTGACTGGACGCGGCTCGATGCGCTTTTCATCACGCATTTCCACACCGACCACATCGGAGATATCCCGGCCCTTCTGTTCGCGTACAATATTCCGGACACGAATCGGACTGCTCCGCTGACGCTTTTCGGTCCCTCCGGCATGAAGAAGCTGTTCCAGAATCTCGTCGTCGCCTATGGAGAATGGCTCGTTCCGAAAAGGTATGAGTTATCTATAGAGGAACTGCCGGCTGTTCCGTTCACAGGCGACCGGACCGGTGAAGCGACATGGCGCCTCGAGACTGTTCCGGCGGAACACAGCCAACCCGCCTTTGCTTACCGGTTCGAGGCCGACGGCGCAAGCATCGTGTACTCCGGCGACACCGACTACAGCGACAGCATCGCCGGGCTGGCCTCGAGCTGCGACCTCCTCATTCTCGAATGCTCATATCCCAACGAGATCGAGGCTCCTGGCCACCTCAATCCAAGAAAGGCTTCCGAGATGGCCCGGGAAGCCGGCTGCAAGAAACTCGCGCTCACGCACATCTATCCCGTCAGCGCCGGTTATGATCTTGTCGCGCAGTGCAGGGACATATTCGACGGTGATGTCGTGGTTGCCGAGGATGGCATGAGATTCGAATTGGGAGGCTTTGTTTCTTAATTCCTCTGATTCGCGATGCGATTCGTGATCCTGTGTTTTTCTTTGCGTTCTTTGCGCCTTTGCGGTAGAATCCCTCCTGCAAATGGAGAAAACTGAAGCCGTCGTTCTTCACACGTACAATCTGACGGAGTCGAGCAAGATAGTGGTGCTGCTCACGCCGTATAGAGGAAAGGTGCGTGCGGTCGCGAAGGGCGTGAGGCGCACCAAGAGCAAGTTCGGGAGCGCGCTCGAGCCGATAACGCACGTCGAGGCGGAGATATATTTCAAGGACGGGCGTGACCTTCAGAATCTCTCTCAGGCGGAAACGCTTGACGCATTCCCTTCGATCCGGTCGGACCTCACTCGCCTTGGGCTGGCGTCGCTCATATGCGAATTGATGGAGCAGTTCGCGCAGGAAGACGAAGACTCGAGCGCTCTCTTCGCGCTCCTGCTAATCGCCCTGAAGACGCTCGCAAGCACGACGAAGAACTACGCCAGCCTCTTGATCTCGTTTTACCTGAGATTGCTCGATGTTTCGGGTCTGCTGCCGGAGATCAACCATTGCGTTCGCTGTAGGCGCGGGATCGAGGGCCACGCTTATCTGGAGGCAAGCGCCGGCGGCGCCTTGTGCGGAGGATGCAGCGGCGGGGCGGGCGAGAAGGTCTATGCAGGCTCGCTTAAAATTATGCAGCGATTGCTGACTTGCGACTGGACGATGCTCGACCGCACACGCATCGCGCAGCCGTCGGCTGATGAGATTTTGCGAGCGCTCAACACGTATATCATTCATCATACCGGCCGCGAACTCAGGTCGGCCAGGTTTCTTCGGAGCCTGCCAAAGCTCGACCGCGAATAAGAATGAGAGCCATGCAACCGTCGATGAACGCCGATGAAAACGGATTTGGGACAGCTATCTCTGCCTTCGTGGAGGGTTGCAAAAACATTCTGGCTGTGTTATAAGAATTATGTGGCTTTAGACGCTTTTAGACCTATCAAATATCTCCAATCCGAAATATTCCCCGACTAGAGTCCGCTTCGCGGGAGGCATTTGCTTGGCAGAAATCGACAGAATTCTTTCGGAGTCAATGAAGGCAGGCGCCTCCGACATCCATCTTTGCGCCGACCGCGCGCCTATGGTGCGGTTGTGGGGCGAAGTGCGTGCGATTCGCGGTCACAGCGTGGTTCCGGCGGAGGAGAACAGAAAGCGTCTTTTTGAGATACTGAACACCCGGCAGATCGAAGACCTCGAGCGAAACTTCGAGATCGATATTTCGTACGTGGTCAAAGATCTCGGGCGCTTCAGGGTCAATATGCATTATGAGGATCGCGGCCTATCCGCCTCGTTCCGGGTAGTTCCTTCGAGAATACGGACGGTCGAAGAACTGAATCTGCCGGAGGCCGCGAAGAACCTCACCCGGCTTCATCAGGGACTCGTTCTCATAACCGGCCCGTCGGGATGCGGCAAGTCAACGACGTTGGCCGCCCTGATTGACCTCATCAACCGGGATTCGCGCCGCCACATCATCTGTATCGAGGACCCCGTCGAGTTCGTTCATAGAAGCAACCTGTCGCATATCGACCAGCGCGAGGTAGGCGTGCACACGCGGAGTTTCTCGTCGGCGCTGAGAGCTGCTCTTCGTGAAGACCCTGACGTAATCCTGGTGGGCGAGATGCGCGACCTCGAGACTATCGCGATGGCGATAACCGCCTCCGAGACGGGGCATCTGGTTTTCAGTACTCTGCACACCCGCAGCGCCTCCAAGACAATCGAGCGCATCATCAATGTATTTCCGCCGGACCAGATAGCCCAAATACGCACGATGCTGGCCGAATCTCTCGCGGGCGTCATTTCGCAGCAATTGATTCGAAACGCGGAGGGAACCGGGCGAGTGCTCGCGCTCGAGATACTTCTGCGGACGTCCGCGCTCGCAACGCTCATTCGAGAGGGGAATACGTATCGAATTCCGTCGGTCATGCAGACTGGGAAGAAACACGGGATGATGCTGATGGACGAGCATATCATTTCTCTTTATCAGCGGGGTCTGGTTGATCCGAAGCATGCGTTGGAGAAAGTCATCGACCGCGAGCGGTTCCTGGGCATCCTCGGAGGTCGCGGTGACACCTCCTGAGAAGAGGGGAAAGGCGAAAGGAGCAAGACGAAAGGGACGGAAAGACAGGAGGAAAAGGTAGAAGAACGCAAGGTCGGTAAAGGAAAGGCTGCATGCGCTATGGTCATTGCAAGCGTAACGAAGCAATCTCTTTATTTCTTTGGCTTTCTTTTGCCTCTTTTAACGAGGAGCCAGAAACCATGAACCCTAACCCATGACCACGGTCTCTTATGGCTGCCGAGATTGACAAATTCCTGACGTTCCTCGTCGCGAACGAGGGGTCGGACTTGATGCTCGCCTCAGGCTCGAAGCCGATGATGCGGGTCCATGGCGATCTGTTTGCGCTCGATTTCGGGAGGGATAGCTCGAGTTTGAAGACGGAGACCACCCGGAACCTCATATATGAAATATTGAGCGATGAGCAGGTTCGCCGATTCGAGCGCTCGGGCGACCTCGATTTCGCATATGAAGTGCCCGACTGCGCCCGGTTCCGGTGCAACGTGTACAAGCAGACGAAGGGTCTGGGCATCGTGCTCCGCACGATTCCCACTAAGATCAAGACCATCGAGGAGCTTGGTCTGCCGATAGGCGTCAAGCAATTGGCGCGTTCGACGCGCGGATTCATCCTCGTGACGGGCCCAACCGGCAGCGGCAAGACGACCACGCTCGCCGCGATCATCGACCTTATAAACCGTGAGCGGCACAGCCACATCGTGACTATCGAGGAACCGATCGAGTACGTCCACAGGAGCATACGGTCGCTGATAACTCAGCGCGAGGTAGGGCTGCACACCCACAGCTTCAAGGCGGCGTTGCGCAGCGCCGTGAGGCAGGACCCTGACATAATACTTGTCGGCGAGATGCGAGACCTCGACACCATCGCGATGGCGCTCACGACCGCTGAGATGGGCGCGCTTGTGTTTGGCACACTCCACACCACGAGCGCCGCCAAGACGATCAACCGGATAGTCGACGTGTTCCCTTTTGAGGAGCGCAATCGGATTCGGGCGTTGCTCGCCGAGGCGCTGACAGGCGTCGTCGCACAGCAACTGGTGCAACGGTCCGACAAGAAGGGGCGCGTGGCAGTCGCTGAAATACTCGTGGGCACATCGGCAATCTCCAACACGATCAGGGAAGGGAAGATCGAGCAAATGGTCTCACTAATGGAGACCGGCAAGAAATACGGGATGCAGATGCTTGATGAACACCTGATGCAGCTTGTTCAGCAGTGCGTCATTACGCCTGCCGCCGCGCGCAAACTCGCCGGCAATAAGGCGCTGTTTGCATGAAAGAAGACGAAAGGGAAGGACAGCCCGATAGAAGGGCGCTGACTTTCGTCTTGTGGTTCAGGTTCTTCTCGAAAACCGAACATCGCTGATATCCGCCGGTTTTTCGCGTTCGTGCTTTCTTGAGCCCATCCGCATCTCCATAGACACGTCATCAAAATCAAAATCCTTCGGCAAGGTCACTATTTCCGTCACCTGCTCCTTCGGGACCGAGATGACCTTCGGCTCAATGATGTAAGTGTCCTCGTCCTCCGTATAGTTTACGACTTTGCCTATCACGATGAGTTCCCTCAGGCCGGCGCCGCCTGCATCGCCGGCGCTCGCGTTACCGCCCACGGTCAGCCGCATCCGCACCAAGTCGCCTTTCGATATCATAGTTTCGCTCCTAATATACCTATGTCTATTTGTGACACAGACAGATTATAGGTCGCACCGGAAAGAAGTGTCAATAAATCGGCGCCAAAGAAAGTGGTGTTCTTGTTAGGATAGATGGTTGGACGATTCATTCCACTGAGGCAATACGTGAGAGAGCGTGGCTTGTTTCTTTGACATGGTTTTCGGAGCGGTGTTATAATCCGGCGCATGGCAGGCGAAAGCAGCAAGGGGTTTGGGGTTTGGGGTGAAGAACCAAAATGATAGAAGTGGCCGAAGGCGTATTTTGTGAAACGGGGTGGGAAGGCGCGAATGTAAGCGCGATCGTGACGAGTGAGGGTGTTGTGCTGGTGGACAGCCCGATGCTGCCGCGAGACGCGCGGGAATGGAAGAGGCAGCTTTCGCGGGTGTCGGACAAGCCGCCCATATTTCTCATAAACACGGACTATCATTTCGATCACATGATGACGGACTGTCTGCTGTGTGACCGTGTGATCGCTCACATGCTGGCCGAGCCTGCTTTTGCCGCGCAGGACTCTGAGGTCTTCACACAAATGGTAAGCGTGTTTTTCCCCGATATCGACGCCGAAATGCGCCGCGAAGTAGAGGAACTCAAGCCGGTCTTTCCTTTCTTGACTTTCAGCCAGACTCTTGCGCTCAACTTAGGCTCGAGACGGGTCGAAATAATGCATGTGGGCGGTCATACGCCCGCCACTTCTGTCGTTTACCTGCCGGATGATGCCATACTTCTTACGGGAGACGTTCACGTTCACGACCGGGTTAGGGGTTGGAAGAAAAGAAGCTTGGGTGCAATCGACTTCAGGTCTTGATTGAGAAGAAGAGTCGGATTGCGAACGGCGCGGATCAGGGACGAATAGCGCGAATCAGGAAACAATGAAGAACGATTCTCACATCAGTGCTCTATGGCCGCCGGCGGTTGTGGCGCTCATCATTTTATATATATTGAGCCCGGTTGATCTTGTGCCGGGTGTGTTCGTAGGGTGGGTCGACGACTTGCTTTCCGGCATTTTGCTTGTGTGGTTTCTTACGAGTTGGCTGCCCAGAAATCGCCACAGAATATATGGAAGGAGGTCCGCTTCGCAGTCCGCGGACGCTGACGGGGATTGGCGCGCGAGCGGCGAGGGTGAGGCGGCCGCGCAAGGCGGCAAACCGGAATTTGACCCGTTTCAGATTCTCAATATAAGGAGAGGGGCGTCGCTGAACGACATCAAGCATGCGTACCGGGAGATGCTTATGAAATACCATCCCGACAGGGTGGCCCATTTGGGAAGCGAGTTTCAGCAACTGGCGCACAACAAGGTGATCGAGATTCGGAAAGCGTACGAGACGCTTTGCGGAAAGGGATGAGGGGAGGGTAAAGGCGAAAGGGAATCTGAAGCGCAAGGCGTCTAAAGTGAGCTGAAGTACGGAGTTAAAGGCGAAAAGAGTGGGATTCAAGGGAGCAGTTTGAGTGAGTAGTGGTCCGGAATGAGAATTGGTGGAGGGATTCAAAATATGGCGCCTTTTTGTCCGAATTGCCGGAGTGAATACGAGCAGGAAGTCGAAAGATGTTCTGAATGTGACTCTCCTCTTGTCGAGCAGCTTGCGCCGGAGAACCCGGATGCCGAGCCGAGGATACCGCTCGTCGAGGTTTATGAGGCCAGCGGCGACAGAGAGGCGCTCGTCATCAAGGGGTTGCTCGAGAGCGAAGGCATAATGTGCTCGCTCAGCTCGGATGTCCCTCACTCGGTGATACCTGTGAACATCGACGGACTGGGGACAGTGAGAATAACGGTTTCGCAAAGGGACGCGGATCGGGCCAAGGAGATCATTTCCGTCTACAGAATGGAGAACGGCGCGGGAGAAGAGCTTTGAAGAAGAATGGTTTCACAGGTTGACATGCCGGAATCCAGCTTGCAGAAGAAGTTTTTGGTCCTCATCGTTGATGATCATAAGCTCAGCCGCGAGTTATTCAAGGCTTATTTGACCGGCGCTGGTTATGACACGGTAGAGGCTAAGAACGGCGAGGATGCTTTGTCCAAGCTGAAGGAATATTCACCTGACGTGGTGGTCCTTGACATTGTCATGCCGGTGCTCGACGGCTACGAGGTGTGCCGGAGGATCAAAGAGGACCCCCGGACGACGTTGCTTCCGGTCATCATGGTCACGGGACTCGATGACTTCGAGGCAAAGATGAAGGCGCTTGCTCTCGGGGCCGATGATTACATAAACAAGCCGCTGAACGAGCAAGAGCTTCTCATGCGGGTGAGCAACCACCTCCGAATAAAGCAGCTTACCGATCAGCTTGAGAGCGCCGAAAACGTTATCATAACCCTCATTGGCGCGGTTGAGGCGAAGGACCCTTACACCCGGGGGCATTCCGAGCGTGTGGCGGAGTACTCGTGCAAGCTTGGCCGGAAGGCGGCTCTGAACGCACACGAACTACAGGTTCTAAGGCGAGCGGCCCTGCTGCACGACGTGGGAAAAATCGGGGTCGACGACGCCATTATTCGTTCGCGGACGAAACTTACCACCGAGCAGTTGGAAAAGGTTCAAGACCATCCTTCCATTGGAATCGACATAATCAGGTCGCTGTCGTCCCTTTCTGATGTGTTCGAGGTCATCGAGAGCCATCATGAGCGCTTTGACGGCGCCGGATATCCGGGAAGACTTGCGCGCGAGGATATTCCGATTGCGGCGCGAATCATAGCCGTCGCTGACACGTTCGACGCGCTGACGACGGATCGTCCCTACCGCAGGGCGGTCGGTGTGGAAGAAGCATTCAAAGAGATGCGCCAGAGCGCGCGTACGGGTCAACTCGACCCGAAACTTGTCGAGGAATTCATAGAAGCGATGAGCCTCTAGTGGTTTCCGTTCATCATTGCGGTCATCCCGATACTCATTAGATTTTTCTTGACACGTTCAGTCCCTTTTGCTATCATACTTTCGTATTCTGTCCTTCACCCCGAAGAACGCATGTGCGAATTTGTTCGCATGGGTTTTTGACCATAGCATAATTCAGGAGAAAAGCGCGGCTCTATGAGTGTGTATACGCCCATCTTTGCAATGTTCCTTGTGGCTTTTGCCATAGGACTCGGATTTCTGGCGGTTGCAACCTTCCTCGGCCCGAAGCGGCTATCGAAAGAAAAACTTGACCCATTCGACTGCGGCAACCCGCCGTTGGGCACGCCTCGCGTGCCCGTATCGATCAAATACTACGTTGTGGCCATACTGTTCATCCTCTTCGACGTCGAAGTGGTTTATTTGTATGTATGGGCGATAATATTCAAAGATCTGGGTCTGTTCGGCTTCGTTGAGATGCTGGTTTTCATTCTCATCGTGGTCGGCGGACTTGCATATGTTTGGAGAAAAGGGGCGCTGGAATGGAAATAGGATCACCGCCTAGCGGAAACATCATCACGACGCGATTAGACAAGATAGTCAACTGGGGTCGCAAGTGGTCTTTCTTTTGTTACCCGTTCGTCACGGCGTGTTGCGGGATGGAATACATGTCGACGGCTGCATCGCACTACGACATTGCGCGTTTCGGCGCCGAGTTCCCCCGGTTCTCGCCGCGCCAGGCGGATTTGATGCTCGTAGTGGGGACCATATGCCACAAGCTGGCGCCCGTAGTCAAGCTGGTGCACGAGCAGATGTGCGAGCCCAAGTGGGTTATTGCAGTCGGCGCGTGCGCGTGTTCCGGCGGGTTCTACCGCAATTACTCGGTTGTGCAAGGGGTTGACAGGATAATCCCGGTTGACGTATACGTGACCGGTTGTCCGCCGCGGCCAGAGGCTTTTCTGGACGGCATCATGAAGATGCAGGCGAAAGTGGACACCGAGAGCATGTTTCAGCGCAGAAATTGACAATATCAAGACGGCTCTTAATTCGGGGACACGATGGGGCATC
The DNA here is from genome assembly GCA_016215705.1 of Candidatus Poribacteria bacterium. Lineage (GTDB taxonomy): Bacteria > Abyssobacteria > SURF-5 > SURF-5 > SURF-5 > JACRIR01. The sequence goes on from JACRIR010000125.1 coordinate 14,200, forward strand.
ATGTCCCCGAATTAAGGGGCATGGTGTCCACAATTGAGAGGCTGTACCTCAAGAGGCTCAGATGGCAGAGAAGAATCCGACAATAAAGAAGCTGCTGGCCAAGTTTGGCGGCCAGATAGAGGTTGTGGCTTCACCTTTTGACAAGATGGATACGGTGAGGGTCAAGCGCGAGAGCATACTGGACGTGTGCATGTTTCTTAGAACCGAGGATGATCTCGACTATGACCTGATGCGCGACCTTACGTGTGTGGACTATATACACGAGAAACCGCGTTTCGAGGTCGTTTACCATCTCTACTCGATCTACAACGGGCATGAGATAAGGCTAAAGGTTCGATTAGAGGAGCGCGACCCGACGATCGATACGGTGACAAGCGTATGGGTCGGCGCCAATTGGTACGAGCGTGAGGTTTACGATTTCTATGGAATAAGATTCAATAATCATCCTGACTTGCGGCGGATATTGCTTTACCCGGAATTTGTCGGGCATCCGCTCAGGAAGGATTATCCGATAGACAGAGAACAACCCCTTTTCGAGGAGCGCAAGGAAACAAAGGGCGTGCGCTGATTCTTTGAGGGCGCAGTCCCGCCCAGGCGGGACGCCCCTACAAAAGAGAAGGCCGCCCGGCAAGAGCGAAAATGGCTGATCTTACGAAAGAGCTTCATACGGAGTGCATGACGCTGCAGATGGGGCCGTCGCATCCGGCGATGCACGGCACCGTCAAAATGATTGTTGACATCGACGGCGAAGAAATCCACAGCGTGAAGCCGGAGGTCGGCTATCTTCACCGTGGCTTCGAGAAGATGTGCGAGAACAGCACCTACCATCAAGTGATTCCATTCACCGACCGCCTCAACTATGTGTCGCCTTTCATCAACAACGTCGGCTACGCGATGGCAGTCGAGAAACTGCTCGGGATTGAAGTTCCTGAGCGCTGCAAGTATCTGCGCGTTCTGGCGTGCGAGATATCGCGCATCTCCGACCATCTTACGTGTCTCGGCGCGAGCGGCATGGAACTGGCGGCTTTTTCCGTGTTGCTGTACAGCATCGAGGCGCGCGAGTGGATGTGGGAGTTGGTGGAAGCGTTGTCGGGTGCGCGCTTGACGACCACGTGGGCCCGCATCGGCGGTGTCGCTTACGACATGCCTGACGGTTTCGAGCGGAAGGCGCGGGAAGAACTCGAGAAGGTGAAGCGCCTGGTCGAGGACATGCGCGGGCTGCTCGAGAAGAACAGGATATTCTATGATCGCATGCGCGGCACGGGCGTGCTCGAGGCCAATGATTGCCTCGCATATGGAGTCACCGGACCGTGTTTGCGGGCAGCGGGCGTTTACTACGACGTTCGCAAGGCGAAACCCTACCTGGTTTATGACCGCCTTGATTTCGAGGTTCCGCTGGGAAAATCAGGCGACAATTACGACAAGTTTGTTGTTCGCGTTCTCGAAATTTACCAGAGCATAAGAATAATCGAGCAAGCACTCGAGCAGATTCCGGCTGGCCCGATAGCCGTGGATGATCCGAAGATCACGCTTCCGCCCAAGCAGGAGGTCTACACCTCAATCGGGGCGCTTGTTCATCATTTCAATATTATTGTTAAGGGGATTCGGCCACCCAAGGGGGAAGCTTACTTTGCGGTGGAGGGTGGAAACGGCGAACTCGGGTTCTATGTCGTTTCCGATGGTTCGGACAAGCCGTGGAAATGCCGCTGTCGCGGGCCGTGTTTCCCGATAGTGCAGGCAGTGCCGAAAATGCTTGAAGGCGCGATGGTCGCCGACGTTGTTCCGACGTTCGGAATGGTCAATATGATCGGCGGCGAAATGGATAGATGACCAATCCAGACAGAATGGATAGATGATATGGCAGAGGCCTTAATCCTGGCAGTCAAAATTGCAATTGCAACCATGTTTGTGCTGAATCTCGCCGGGCTCTTGACGTGGGCGGAGCGGAGGCAGAGCGCGTTTATTCAGGATCGGCTCGGGCCGAACCGCGCGAGCGTGTTCGGGATCAGGCTTATCGGTCTTCTGCATCCCGTGGCTGACGGGATCAAGATGATCATGAAGGAAGACTTTATTCCCGCCGGCGCCGACCGCGTGGTGCACACGATCGCCCCGTTCATTGCGCTGTTTCCCGCATTCGTCGCCTATGCCGTGATTCCGTTCGGCGACAGGCTTCCGATATTTGGTTATGATGTTAACCTCGTGGTCTCGGACATAAACATCGGCTTGCTGTTTGTGGTGGCCGTGATGTCGATTGCCATTTTCGGCATTTTTTTGGGCGGATGGGCATCGAATAACAAATGGTCGCTTCTCGGCGCGTTGCGCTCGGCGGCCCAGATGATTTCGTACGAGGTGACTCTCGGTCTCACGATAATCGGCATTTTGATGGTGTACGAGTCGGTCAGGCTCGATGAGATTGTTCGCGCCCAGGGGGACCTGCTTTTCGGCTTCATACCAAAGTGGGGAATCGTCACACAGCCGATAGGTTTCCTGCTCTTCTTTGCGGCGGCGATGGCTGAGAGCAAGCGGACGCCGTTTGATTTGCCGGAGGGCGAATCAGAAATTGTGGCGGGTTATTTCCTCGAGTACAGCGGAATGAAGTTCGGGATGTTCTTCATGGGTGAATTCGCCGAGATTGTGGTCATTGCGGGGATCATAGCATCCCTGTTCCTCGGCGGCTGGCAGATACCATGGGTTACGACGGAGATGCTTCTTAAGGCTTTCCCGGGGTGGCTCGTAGCGTTGATTCAGATAGGCGTGTTCTCGGCGAAAGTCGTGGCTTTGTGCTGGCTGCAATTGACTATACGCTGGACGCTGCCACGGTTCCGTTATGACCAACTCATGCGGCTGGGATGGAAGATGCTGTTGCCGATTTCGCTCGCGAATATCTTTGTGACGGGACTGGTTATTTTGTTGCTGCAGTAACAGCCGGGAGATTTTGCTGATGTCGATGAAGACAAGTTTGACATTCTGGGAACGACTTTATTTCCCTGAAATCTTCAGGGGAATTGCCATAACTTCACGTCATTTCTTCAAGAACCTATCAAACCCGTTGAAGAATCCGGTAACCATACGGTATCCGGAACAGAAGCGATTCATTCATCCGCGCTGGCGCGGACGCCACAGGCTCATGGAGCGCAATGACGGCTCGCCGCGTTGTGTCGCATGCATGTGTTGCGCTACGGTTTGTCCGGCGCGGTGCATATCCATCATGCCGGGCGAGCATTCTGATCCTGCAATCATGAAGTATCCCGTTTCGTTTGAGATCGATTTGACCCGCTGCATTTTCTGCGGTTACTGCGTCGAGGCTTGTCCGGTCGATGCCATTCGCATGGACTCGGGCATCGTCTCGGTTGTCGGTTATGATCGCGACCAGCTTCAGTTCAATAAGGATCGATTGCTCGCAAAGACTCCCTGAGAAGAACGCGATCTTTTTGAGAATTACCGTTATGAGAATCGGGGACGCGATATCGCATCGTGTTCCCGATTTTTCGTCTTGCTTTCCTTATGCGGGCAGCGTTATCTCGACCGTGGTTCCCTCGTTTCGCTTGCTCCTTATGCTCAGGCTGCCGTCGTGCGCATCAATAATCTTTTTGCAGATGGAGAGCCCGAGTCCCGTGCCCCGGGTCTTTGTTGTGAAGAAAGGCTCGTAGATAAACTCAAGATGCTCTTCGGGAATCCCACAGCCATTGTCCGATATGAAAAGTTTCAGGCATTTGGCGCCGTCGCTTTCGGCGAATGTCGAGCAAATCCGGATATTCCCTCCGGCAGGCATGGCCTCGAGGGCGTTCGAGATCAGATTCACGACCACTTCGCCCATCTTAATCGGATCAACCGATATCTCGCTTTCTTCTCGCTCCAGTTCCGTATGAACCGCCACGTTTTCGAGTTTGTGAGACAACATTCTGAGGGAGTGTTGGACGAGTTCTCTTATCGATAATGGCGCATATTGCAGGTTGACGGGTTTCGAGTAGTTGGACAACTGGTCGATTATCTCTCTCAATATCTTGACGCCGTAATTGATCTCGTCCAGAATCTCCCTTTTGGGCTGGTCTTCTCCTATCGCTCTCTCCATGGCGTCGACGCCCATTCGTATATTCTGGAGCGGGTTCTTGACTTCGTGCGCCACTGCGGCGACCATACGTCCTATGGTTGCAAGCCTCTGCGCCTGTTGTAGTTCGGCCACTTTGTTCTTGACCGTCTTTTCGAGGCTTTCCGAAAGCAACCGATAACGTTCTTCGGACTTGCGGATGGCGGTCAGATACTTGCTATTTCGGAAGGCGATCGCGGCATGGTCGGCGAACGCAACGGCAAGTTTCGCATCCGCGTCTGTGAAGCCGCCCGGCTTGTTCCCGAGGCCGATGAGCCCCACGGTGTTTCCACCGATCAGAAGCGGCGCAAAGAGAGCGGTTTCAAGTGGGGCATGGCCGGGCGGGAGAAGGTTTTGCATTTCGGATTCGGGGAAATTGTTTTCATATACCGGCCTGCCCGACTCATATACTTCGGCGCGCATGCCGCGGATCGGCATTGGGAGGTTCGGGTCGACTGTGCATCCCCATCCGCCGGTATCGATAAAGATGGCTTCATTCTGTGTTCCATCCTGGCTCAGGAGAGAGACATAGCCGGAGGTGGCGCCAATCAATCTCTTGCACGATTCGAATATCGCTTTTGCCGCATCGGCGAAATCCTGATACTCCAGCACCGCGCGCGAACTTTCGAGAAGCGCCGCTGCCTCCGCTGCACGTCCGCGGGATTCTTCCAGCAAACAACGGGCGGCCTCCTCAGCTCGCTTGCGCTCGGTAGTTCTCCGGAAGTAGACTGAGATGCCGTCCCTGCGCGGAAAGACCCTGACATCGTACCAGTTCTCATATGGGGATATCTCAAAGTATGATTCAAAGGCAAGGGGTTTCTTCTCTTTGACGCCGAGCACGAACATCTCTTCGAAGATCGAGCCCTTGGCTTCGGGGAATACATCGAACAATTGCCTGCCGAGAATGTCCTTCGCCTTCCACCCGAGGAGCTTGGCTGTCGCACGGTTGAAATAGGTGACGACGAGATTCTCATCCAGTGAGAAGAAGCCGTCGCTGATGCTCGTGAGGGTGTCGGTCAATTGTTCGTTTGCGTGGCGCAGTTTTTCCTCGGTCTTTTTCCTTTCTGCGATTTCGGCGTGGAGGCGCTCATTTGCCGTGTTCAACTCGTCGGTCCGGGTCTTGACCAATTCCTCGAGACGCTCTTGGTATTTTGCCAGTTCTGCTTCTGCTCGTTTGCGGTCGGTAATATCCCTGGCAACAGAGATAACGGCGACGACCTTTCCTTCCCTGAAGAGGGGGGCGCCGGTGACTTCTCCACTCTTTCTTGTTCCGTCTTTCGTAATAAACTCATACTCCGTCGGGCCACTCTTGTCGCCGGCCAAAACGCGCTTCGTGTTGGAAAGGGCCAGATGAATGTATTCGGTCGGCAGAAAATTCAGCTCATGGATTTTGCGGCCAATTATTTCCTCGGGTTTGTATCCCAGCAGGTTTTCGACGGATGGTGAAACGCTCGTAACCCGGAATTCCAGATCGGTGGTGTAGATGACGTCGCCCACGTGCATGAAATGGAGGCGATACTTCTCGTCGCTCTTGCTAAGCGCTTCCTCCGCCCGAACGCGGTCGGTAACATTTACGAGCCACAACGTCAAACCCCGGACAGCGCCAGTGACATCTTTAACGGGCATCAGCGTCCAGTCCCAGTAAGAGACGCCCCGCTCCGGATGCTCAGCGTATTCAAAGGGCTTAGCGTAGGTTGTGTAGGGTTCGCCGGTCTCGACCACTCTGCTGAAGATGGCCTTGTTCTCTTCGTTCGGGAAAAGCTCGAAGTGGTTCTTGCCGATATAGAAATCCGGCGCGCGTCCGTCGGATTCTGCATAGGCGCGGTTCACGCGGATGAAATTGAAATTGCGGTCCATGTAGGCCAGCAGGACTTGAGGGGTGGAGAAGACCCTTTCCAGAAGCTCGTTCGTGTCGCGCAACGTCTTTTGCGCCTTATCACGCCTGGCCTTGGCCTTCTCCATTTGAGCGACCCGCGCGCGCAGTTTTTCCAACTCCTCGAGGAGTTGAGCCTTAGTCTTCCCGGACTCTTTCATGCTTATTGTCCTTTGAAATCTGCGGGGCGTTTTTGCATGAAGGCCATGACGCCTTCCATCGCGTCTCCGGTTGCCGAGACGGCGGCCATGTTGTCGGCTTCGATCTCGAGGCCTTTTTCAATAGTGGTTTCGAGGCCGCGGTTCACGCAGTCGATGATCATCTTGATCGCAATTGGCGCTTGCCTTGCCAGCCGTTCGGCAAGCGCCCGCGCCTCGTCCGTCAGAGAAGGCGCTGAACAAACCTTATTGACAAGACCGATCTCGAGCGCGCGTTGAGCCGGAATCCTATCGCCCAGGAACAGCAGTTCATATGCGCGCGTTCGTCCAACGAGGCGCGGCAGGCGTTGTGTGCCGCCGTAGCCGGGGATGATTCCGAGGTTTATCTCCGGCTGGCCGACGGCGGCCGTATCGGCCATGAGACGCAGATGGCACGCCATTGCGAGCTCGCAGCCGCCGCCGAGCGCGTAGCCGTTTATGGCGGCGATAACGGGCTTCGGGAACCGCTCGATGCGTGTGAACAGTTTGTGGCGAGTCATCACGAGAGCTTTGACGCTGCCTTCACCGAATGCCTGGCCGAATTCAGTTATGTCGGCCCCGGCGCAGAAGGCTTTTTCGCCCGCGCCGGTGAGAATGATTGCACGTGTCTCGGTATCTTGTTCGAGTCCGTCGAGCACGGAGTTTAGTTCCTCTATCATCTGATTGCTGATGGGGTTCATTGGAGGCCGATTCAATGTGATTGTGACAACACGGTCGGCGTGGTGGACAACTACCGTTTCGTATGGCATGGCGGACTCCGTCTATTACTTGATCCTCTTCATGAAATATTGGTGGTACAGGTAGATGGGTTTCTTCTTGTCTTGTCTGTACTGGTTGACGTAGCTTTTCCTTTCCTGCTTGAAAGGTTTCAGCTCTCCTTCCTTTAAGGGGAGATCATGGTTGCAGGCGTAATCGAAGAAGCATTCGGAGTAGAATTCGTTTGAGCTGTAGCCCTTGTGCGATTCCTCTTTTGAGCCGCTTTCAAGCTTCAGTTTGTTCTGAACGGACACGATTGTTGTGATCTTAGGCCACGCAAGGCGGACAGTGTTCCCGTCGACTTCACCGTTTATGCTTGTTCCAGCCAGCCCGTTGACTCTGTCACAGTTTCTGCAAACAGTGCTCTTGACAAAAAAGACTGAGGGATCAAATACCTGGATGGGAGTCACGGTTGCCGACGTTATCTTTCCCTCCTTGTACTTCCATTTCCCTTTCACTTTCTTGATCGTGAATTCCGCCGTTAGCTTGGTGTAGTTGAAGCGCACGCCGAAGTCGATTTCCCGATACTTCCACTTGTCCTTGACTTTCATGTACATCAACTGGCCGCCGACGTCGTCGGTTTCCTGGCCGGTAAGCGAGACGCGCCACGTCTGTTCCTCGACCGTGCTTAGTGTCGCCTGCCTTGTCGTGTTCCCCGTCCCATTCGTGACGTTGGTGAAAGTCACAGTGTCTTTGTAATCACCGGCCTTGAGTGTTTTTGCCGCTTGCTCGTTAATAGAGACTATGACATTGGAGGTCTGCCTGGGCTCCAGTGTTCCCTCGGTGGCGGACAGTCCCAGCCAGTTCTGGGTCTTCGAGACACTATATTTGATGGCGGACTCACCCGTGTTCTTGAGGACATATGTTTTGGAGGAAGGATTGAATTTGTTTTTGTCGTCGGGGCCCGTAGAGGCCAAGCTGTCGCCGGGAGTGACCTCGAGTTTGCCCGGCCCCGCCAGAAAGCCAAGGGTCCCTGTAACCATGATTTTGACCGGCTTTGTCTGGCCTCCCATATCGATTTCGGTCGGGAACGAATGTCTCACGTTTCCGGGTCCTAGCGAAACGCTCTTCTGTCCCTTGGGGAGTGTGCCCTCGATATCGATTGAGAAGAGTTCTCCCGAGTCATATCCGCTCCCGCTGCTTTCGGAATCGCTTTTGTAGGCGCTTTTTACCGTGCATTTTCCCATTGTGCTGACGCTGAAGCTGTATTTAGTTGACCCATCGGGTTGTTCTTCCATGTACAGGATGCATTTGACGTCCAGCATTTTTGCGCTCTTGGGCGGAAGTTTCACACCAGGCATATTGACCGCAGGCGTGGTGCGCGTTTGATACGTCGCGCCCTGATATACCTCGCTCCCGTCACAACGGGTGGTCGCTTCTTCAATGCTGGATCGTTGCGCACTGCCTTGTTTTTGCGGATGCGCAATGTAGTCTCCAAGGACTTTCTCCGAGCTGCTCCATTTGCTCTCGTCCACGCTCTTCTTCTCAATGTAATAGGTGAAACTGCCGATCGGCGCAAGCACGGTCGGTGAGCCGGGCGTATCGGGAAAAGCCGGCGCTTCCTCAAACGAAATCGAAACGATAGCCTTCCCATCAACGCTAGATTTGCCGCTGTCCGTCGACTCGTATGAACTTACGGAGGTGATATTCTTTTGCGAAGAACTGCCGCCGGCCGAGCCGGTGACCGATATGGTGAGATCGAGTTTGGCCTTTATGTTCTTGCCCTTAACAGAGGGGGCCTGCGGCTGTTTCATGGGAACGGGCGGAGGCGTGTTTTGCAGAGGCTTCGGCGATTGAGGCGAGACCTTTGCCGGAGGGACCGGCGCAGCAGGAGGCAACGGTTGCTGCTTTTGAGGGGGCTGAGACGGCTGTTTCTGTTGAGGCTGCTCTTTGTTTATTGATTTCAGGATGTCGCCGTAAGGACTATCCCCCCACGCGGGGACAGGCAGGGCAACCATTGCCAAAGCAACCCAAATACACAGCAGAAACAGAGAGAGTTTTTTCCCGTTCATGGGGAGAATCTCCGTGGGGGAATGTGTCCGGCAATCCCTGGTAGAACGCTTTCTACCCATCGCGTCAGCAGCCGAATTTACCTGTTATAAGGATTTGATTCCGGCTTGCCGGCGATGCCTTCAGCGACGCCCTCGGCAGCGGAATGCGGCACGCGCATGACTGATCCCACGGTCTCACCGCCCGATTTGGCGTCCTTGTTCACTTGCTCCATTGAAGTGGAGCAGCCTTGCGCGAACAAAAAGCAGAGAATCAAGAGCAAAACGGCAATTTTCATATGCAAGCCTCCCATACGCCCTATATGAGTCTTGTTCGAATCATAAGTTTTCGTTGCGATTCTCTTGCGACATGTGCATTTGCGCAGAAATCATGCGCGAAAATGGGGTACGCGATGTCGCATCGTGTCCCCAATTTTCTACGTCAGGCTTTCGAGAAACCCATCAGCGCCGAAACAAGATTCGACAGGGTATTTCCCTGAAAGGCTTCCGGAACGCGACGGCGGCATCCTGCTGCATCACTTGTTATTTCTGTTTTTCCTCATAGCGGATAGTATCGCCCGCTTTTATTCCTTTTCCGCCGGCGGTCAGCTTGGCCTTGGAGTATTTCTCCTTGACCTCGACCACTTTCAGCGAGCCAATCTTCTTCTCCTCGAAGCCGAGGAGTTCTCCGGTGTCGGGGTCAACCAGTTCCTCGCCCACCGAATAGATGGCGAATGTGTCGCCGGCGCAGGCGCCCACTTGTTCACCCGCGCTGATAACGACATCATCGCCGGTGCATTTGACGATCCTGCCCTGGAACGGACGGTTCTTCAACTCGGCGGAGATAAACTCTACGGCATTGTCGATCGCGACCTGGGTTGCCTTGCCGAGCGGCGTCTTCTTGAAGCTATCGGTCTTCAGATCGACTCCACCGACGTTCACTCCGAGATTCATACCGCCCGATTGAGCTTTGCCCTCGACGCGCTTCGAGGCGAGGACCTGGCCCGTTGTCGTGTCGATGAGTCGAATGATGACTCCCACGTGGGCGTCCTCCCGGTTGGAGCCGATATTGAAGCCGCCGAATCCGATGCCGCCACCGCTCCCGCTGCTCTTAGACTCGAATTCGGTGACGGTTCCTTTGACCAAGACCTGCGCGCTTGTCAACTTGCCGGTCCGGGCCGACTTCGACTGTTGGAACCTGCCGCTCTGCGCGAGGTCCTGTTCGGAGATAACATCCGTGAGCGTTTCCCTTTCGAGAACCGTGAACTGGCCGCTCTGGATGAGCGCGTCAGTGAGTTGGTCGGCCATGCCGGTGTCCAGGTCCCATTGACCGCCGCCGCTGTAAGATGTCTTGTTCTCGAATCTGGAGACCGCGACGACTTTCTTCAAGCCTTCAGCGCTGACAGGAGTCAGCAGGCCGCCAACGATGATGAGGCTGATGACGATAAGAACAATTGCGTGAAAATGCCGGTGCTTCATGTTTTCTTCCTCCGCTTCCAATGTGCCAAATCCTATTTCTTCAACCTTTGGGATATGTTTAAGAGCACCCTCCCTTCCGACATCCCCAAGGAGCCCCTCAGGATGACTATTATATCCGACAAACCGTCATTATTCACATCGCAGACACGGAGGCAGCTCACCGGCTTGCCTCCGAAATGGCGCTCGATGATCTTGTCGAAGTGTGCTTCGCCGGAATTCAGTTGAACTTTGAGTCCGTCATAACCGCCTCCGGCGACAACGAGGTCGGACAGACCGTCTCCGTTGAAGTCGCCGCATTGGATGAGGGCATAGCCGGAGAGCCCCAGCGAGAGGAATGTTGAGAATCGCTCTCCCCCGACGTTCAGGAGCACCCAACCTATTCCCGCCCTGTCGACAACGAAAAGGTCGTCGAAATCATCTCCGTTCATGCGCCCGTGAAGTATTATCGCGCTGCCGTCGAATGACGGACCTGTGAAGTTAGAGACAATGAGTTCGGGCTTCACTGAACCGCCGGAGATGTGAAGAACATCCTTCTCTCCACGAATCATGATAATCTGCTGTTCTCCGACCTTGAGGATATCCGTTGCGCCATCGTTGTCGGCGTCGAGTGCAAGCGCCTGAAACGAGCTCTTGCTTTCATCTGCGCCTGAACTCATGCGAGCAATGCTGTCCGTTGAAGGCATTTGCGAGCCCGTACTTGCGCTCATAACGAAAAGGTCGGTGTCGCCGTTGGTTCCAAATACGAAATCGGTTTTCTTGTCGCCGTTCATATCCTCTCCAAACACAAACGGCTGAGAGGAAGCGCTGAAACCTGCCGGCAGGGCGACGGCAAATCGTTCGTTGAGAGATTCGTCTTTCAAACTCGAGGTGACCAGGAACAACGAAGCTTCGGATGATTCCGAGCTGATGCGGCGTTCCTGGAATGTAACTATCTCGTCCTTGCCGTCGCCGTCAACATCTGTCGCGATGAGGGTTGCGCCGACGACAGCGTTCTTGTATCCTCCTCCAAAACCTTGCTTCTTGGGCGGCAAAAATTTCCCTTTTCCATCTCCACAGCTTACCCAGATGACGGATGGGTCGGAAGTAACAAAAATAAGGTCCGGGGAGTGGTCGCCGTTGAAATCTCCGACTTCGATCCTTCGCGCCGCTGGAACCTTGAGGAGGGTTTTCTCGAGGAATGATACGAATGGAGCGGGCTTCGTCGAAGGCGTCGCGTTCTCCTCAGCATGCGCTTGCGCGGCTGAAAGGGGCATAAGCATGGCGAGGATAATGAGGAGAGGCTTCTTGCAGCCTGCAGGCTTCAAGCCGGAGAGCATGATGGGACCTCCCGATACCAGGGATGACAATACTGCCCCGCAAACAGCAACTCGGGGAACACCGGCGCAGGCGCGAATTCATTCGCGCAATAATTCCGGCTCATTTTGGCCGTGCGAATGCGAACAAATCGGCGACTACAAACCTCTGTGCATAATTCTAAACCGCGCTATGGCTTCTAATGGGGGACAGACCCGAACTGCGGGGCAGCCCCCCTTGTCAAGATTATACCCTGTTTTTCACATGCGCACAACAGAAAAATCTCATTTTCTGCTGCTAAGTGAAAGCCACTTGTTGAGGGCGTTCAGATACGCTTTTGCGCTGGCCTCGATGACGTCGGTGCTCAGGCCGCGCCCGGCGACGACGTCGTCCTTGAACTGCAGCTTGACGAACGCCTCGCCCATCGCGTCTTCACCGATGGTGACGGCATTGATGGAGTATTCGAGCAGTTTGCCGCTGATTCCCGTGATGCGCTCGATTGTCTTATAGGTTGCATCCACCGGCCCGTCGCCTACGGCTGAATCGACGTCCGATTTGTTGTCGTGGCGGAGCTGGACGGTGGCAGTCGCCATAGTCTTGTTTCCGCTTGTGGTTTGCATGTACTCGAGCTTGTAGAATTCCTTGATAAGATTGAGCGCTTCCTCGACGATGGCCACGAGGTCCTCGTCGGTCACCTCTTTCTTCTTGTCGGCGAGGGCGATGAACTTCTTGTAGATGGTTTTCAGATCTTCTTCGCTGAGCTTGAACCCAAGCGTCTCGCACCGCGCAAGGAGCCCGTGCTTGCCGGAATGTTTCCCGAGCACAATCGAGCTATGGGGGACACCGACCGACTCGGGCGTCATGATCTCGTACGTGAGGGCTTGCTTTATGACGCCGTCCTGATGCACGCCCGACTCGTGGGCGAATGCGTTCTTGCCGACGATAGGTTTGTTGCGCGGGATGACGAGGCCGGTGATCGTGCTGAGCAGCTTCGAGGTGCGATATATTTCCTGGCTGTTGATTCTCGTGTGAAACGGCAACTGGTCCTCGCGGGTGCGGATAGCCATCACGATTTCCTCAAGGGCGGCATTGCCCGCGCGCTCGCCGATGCCGTTCACCGTGCATTCCACTTGCCGCGCGCCGAAACGAACCGCTGCGAGGCTGTTCGCGACTGCCATGCCGAGGTCGTTGTGGCAGTGAGCGCTCAAGATAACGCGGTCGATGTTCGGCGTTTTCTCCCGGATTCTTCTGAAGAGCGCTCCGATCTCGGCCGGAGTCGCATAGCCGACCGTGTCGGGAATGTTTACGACTGAAGCTCCTGCTTCAATAACCGCGCGGACGACTTCGCAAAGGTAATCGGTATCGCTCCGGGTGGCGTCTTCGGCGGAGAACTCGACGTCAGCGGTATACCGGCGGGCGTACTTGACGGCCCCGATTGCGTCTTCGAGCGCCTGCTCTCGCGTTCTGCGGAGTTTGTGTTTCAGATGGATATCGGATGTCGCAATGAAGATGTGGATGCGCGGATGCGCCGAGATTTTGATGGCCTCCCACGCCGAATCGATGTCCGGCTTGTTGGCGCGCGCGAGTCCCGCGACGGTGACGTCCTTGACCGAGCTTGCGATCTTGCGGACCGAATCGAATTCGCCGGGCGACGCGATCGGGAATCCCGCTTCGATGACATCGACGCCGAGCTTCTCGAGTTGGATGGCCATCCTGATTTTCTCATCGACCGTCATGCTTGCGCCGGGTGATTGTTCGCCGTCTCTCAGGGTGGTGTCAAACATATACACTTGTTCTGTCATATCAAAGCCTCTTTATTCCTTGTTCTCCGGAATCTGCCTGGAGACACAGATTGTCTTGGGTTTCGGGTTAGATGTTCGGGTGCTGAATATGTGGGTTTATATATTCGCGGGCGCCGCCCGCGAGCAGCAGGCCCAAAAGGGCAGAGGAAAGGCGAAGGGCGAAAGGCGAAGGGAGCAAACAGTTCGCCGGCTCCTGTTTTCTCGTTTCCGCCTCCA
>JACRIR010000134.1 GCA_016215705.1 Candidatus Poribacteria bacterium
AGGATAAAGTTATCGGTGAGTTGCTGCTCGATATACAACTCGAGTTCGAGCGTCGATAACTGTAATATCTCAATCGCTTGCTGCATCTTCGGGGTCAGTATCATCTGCTGTACTGTCCCCTGGACAAGCGTTTGTTGGAGTGCCATTTTCCTCTACCTGTTAATCCTCTAACCTCGCTCAGTTCTTTCGGTCTAATTTTACCGCATGTTCGGCCTTTTGTCAATTGACAATCACGCCGATTCGTTGCTATACTCCGGCCATAATCAACGCGTAAACCAGACTTTTCGAGCAGGTAAATTGAATGTCGGAATCTCCACGCGGTCATGGGATTGGGCTGCAAATGCTGGCCAGCGGCAGCTGCGGAAATTCCATCCTTGTTTCTTCACGAAATTATCACTTTCTCATCGACGCGGGGCTCAGTTGCCGCGAGCTCTTGAGACGATTGGCGCAGGCGGGCCTGAGCCCCGGCGACGTCTCCGCTGTCATCATCACGCATGAACATCAGGACCACATTCTCGGCGTCGGCGTGCTTTCGCGCCGGCACAAGATTCCGGTTTACATGAATGCCGCAACCCTCGATGCCGCGCGCTCGCACGTGGGCGAGATACCGACGGCCCGAGTCTTTGTGACCGGTGACGCGCTCATCATGGGAGATTTGGCCGTTCAGACTTATCCCGTGCCTCACGACGCGTCCGAGCCTATCGGCCTCAGCATCCGGAATTCCGAAAGTCGCATAGGCATCGCGCTCGACATGGGATATCCGACAAAGCTCGTCAAGCACCGACTGAGCGAGTCAAACGCGCTCGTTCTCGAATTCAACCACGAACCGGAAATGCTGCGGCAGTGTCAACGACCCTGGGAAATCAAACAGCGAATCCTCGGCAAGACCGGCCACATGTCGAATGAGGCGGCGCTGGAGCTTCTGTGCGGGCTTGTGCACGATCAACTGCGCACAGTCGTTCTCGCGCACATCAGCCGCGAGGCGAATTCCGCGCAGCATGCGCTCTCGATGGTCAAGACGCGTCTCGAAAGCATCGGCCGGGCCGACGTGGGTGTGTTCGTGGGCGACCAGGACACTATCGGAGAGCGAATTGAAGTCTAGTCCCGATCTGCCATTCTCGCTCTACCTTTCTCTCGCGAGCATCGCGGGCGTTCCCATAAAGTTTTGCGGCCCCGACGGCCGGCTACTGCCCGGCGCGCCGCCTCCGACTCCACTGACCGGTCCGTGCGCCGTCCTGAGCAAGGATGGAGCGTTCGGCGACATGTGCGCGAAGAGCCATGCCGATGCCGTCGCGATGGCTTTTGAACTGCGACGCCCCTACGTCTTCAACTGTCATATGAGACTCGCCGGATGGGCCGTCCCGATTCTCGAAAACGACGAGCCGCTGCCGGCTGCGATTCTCTGCGGCGGGGCATTTTTCGTCGAGCCCGATGTCGCAGTTGTGCGTTATATGGAACGCATCGCCGCCGCGCATGGCGTCGAGCCTGCCGCGCTGGCGCAGTCTCTCGATTCCGTAGCCGTGCTCCCGCGGGAACGAATGCGCGCTGTCGCCGAGTTCGTTTTTCGGTTGTCTGCGACTATTATGGAGAACGCCCACGCTGTCGGAACCCCTGTGCCTGTTTCGCGGGAGCCGCAAGGCGTTGTCCCGGCTACGCCGCTTATCTTCCCGCCGTCCCGGCGGAGCGAAACAAAGAAATCGAAACTCAAGCGCGGACAGGAACGCCAACAGCGGGGCGCCGAAGAAGAAATCGTTATCCTGCTGCGCAATCGCAGGCCCGAAGAAGCCTTGAGAAGGTTGACAGATATTGTGATCGCGGGCAGCGGCGTATCCTCTGAAAAGGGGTTTGCTGCAAGCTTGCTCCTGGCCGAAACGTTCGCGCGCCTGCTCAGGATGCTTGCCCACGGCGGAGAAGTTCCGGCGAATCTGCGGCGTAGACAGGCGAATCTTGTAGAGGATGCGCTCAGAAAAGAATGGACGGATTCTCCCGAAGACGTCGAGCGCGCGTGCCGGAATTTCATCACGGTGGCCGAAGACGCGGCGAGCGCTCCGCGTCCCCAAAAAGTGAAAATGATTCAGCGATTCCTCGAGGCAAACCTCTCCCGAAAGCACACCCTCGGGTCGGTTGGCGAAAAATTCGGGTTGAAAGAAAAGGCGCTCAAAGCGCTCATGCTAAGGCATTTCAGGATGAGTTTTACCGATTATGTCACCTCTCTGCGTGTGGCCGAGGCCCGGCGCTTGCTTCAATCGACTGACCTTACCCTTGGACAAATCGCGCATAAAACCGGTTTCAGCGACCAGAGCTATCTCACCAAAGTCTTCAAGTCTCAGCTCGGCATGACACCGACTGAATTCAGAAGTAAAGAGAATGATGAATGATGAATGGAAAGGAGAAAGACCGGAACGAACGGGAAACCCCTGACTCGGACGTCATTCTGCCCGACTCGGATGTCATTCTGAGCGAAGCGAAGAATCTCAATCCAAAATCCAAAACAAAAAGCAGGCATCTGTCTCCGGCTGATCAGTCTGTTCAACATTATGGAGGAACTCATCCATGATTAAAGTCATCTATTGTCTTCGCCGCAAAGCGGGCATGTCAATCGAGGAGTTCCAGAAATACTGGCTCGGAACACACGCCGCTTTCGGCAAGAACATCGAGGGCGTCAAGCGATACGTGCAGGCCCATGCGCTCGGCGGAGAACTACAGGAAATGCTCGCGGAGGGTCATCCTGCCGGCAAGAACGAACCATTCGACGGCGTCGCAGAACTCTGGTTCGATGAAGCTGACCTGCGCGAGCTTTCAGGCAAACCCGGCGGCCTCGCCGCCCTCATGGACGAAGCCAACTTCATCGACTTCGACCGGTCAGTCATCTTCCTGGCCAAGGAACACGTAATCGTCGAAAAGTGAGTGTTCCTGATAGCAGAATGGCCGCAACCAGAAGGGAAATCAACGGGAACCGCCGATGCGCCGCCGGCTGGGCGCGATTCATTGCGCCCTTGTAGGCGCCAATTCATTCGGACAACATGGCGGTACGGGATGCCCTGCAAAAGAATCGTGTGCTGACAATTATGGCAACCGGAGGACGGAACATCAAATGAGCAAGAAAAAGAAACAGAATCGAAAAGATTCCGGCAAGTCGAAAAGAATCCCCACCCCGCCGGACCCTCGTCTTATGGAGAAGTCTCTTTCGGATATACATCGACATCTCGAAGGAAAACACTTTGAGTCGATAGACGAGACGAATGCCTATCTGAACAGCGTCATGAATTCAGGCGAGATTGAGGAGCCGACGCGTGCGTTGACTCAACTCGAGCAGGCGCAGGAACTGATGTATGAGGCATATGACTCAAAGGGTTCGCATCGAGTCAGGCTTGCAAGGCAAGCGCTTCAGATTTCACCCGATTGCGCGGACGCATACGTTCTTCTTGCCGAAGAAGCCGCCACGAGCCTGAAAGAGGCAGGAGACCTTTATGCTCAAGGGGTCGAAGCGGGGAAACGAGCTCTCGGACCGGAAATGTTCGAGGAAGATGTCGGGCATTTCTGGGGACTCATGGAGACGCGGCCATATATGCGTGCTCGCGCCGGCCTGGCCGCTTGTCTTTGGGCGATGGGGAATAGAGAAGAAGCCACGGAGCATTATGTGGATATGCTTCGCCTGAACCCGAACGATAATCAAGGGCTTCGATACGAGGCTGCAACATGCCTTTTTGTTCTGCAAAAATATAAGGAACTCGAGAAGCTGCTCAATGACCATAAAGAGGGTTCCGCGATGTGGCTGTATAACCGCGCATTATTCGCGTTTGCGAAGTCCGGCGACACGCCGGAGGCGCAAAGATTACTCATCAAGGCAATGAACGCGAATCCCAATGTGCCTCTTTACCTCTTCGGCAAGAAGAAGATGCCGAAACAAGAGCCTCACTTCTATGGAATGGGCGATGAGAACGAAGCCATTGTTTATGTGAGTGAGTGCATCGATGCATGGGTTTCGGTAGAAGGGGCTGTGGCCTGGCTGGCAAATAAAATAATTCAGAAGGGCGAGAGAGAGCAGCCCCGCAAGTAAGTGAAGCATTCCAGTAAATCCGAAGAACGCGCCGACAAATCGCTGATAACCTTGGCGCCATACCAGCAAAAGCAGAGGGGTCAGACTTACGCATTGACAAAGCCAACACGTATGTGGAAATGGTCAAGGTCATCTCCTTCCTTGAAGAGAAACCAAGAAATCGACTGGAGAGAATACATTCTCGGACAAAGGCTACCGGCGAAATTCCAGAGAGACTGTGCAAGGTGTGCGAATATTTACACCTCGTAGAACGTGGCCAAGTCCCGACAACGGTGCAACTGAGGGTAAAATCTCTAATCGTGAATCTGGCCAATTCCCAAGGCCAAAAGACAAGAAAACACAAGGCTTAGCGTTTGCACTTTTTGACAAAGCCGGATCCTCTCCGTATCCTGCGCTTCGCTGGATTCGCACTTTTCCGCCCCATCTCAGTCCCTGAACACAACGAAAGACTATGAATCCCGAATCATCGTGAATCTCGTGTCAGGCAGGGTCAGATAAGTCCGCGCAAGGCGCTCAAGATTGAATCTCGCGCTCTGCCGGCAAGTTCGACGGCCTGTTCGGCCTCGGGC
This sequence comes from Candidatus Poribacteria bacterium, assembly GCA_016215705.1. GTDB lineage: Bacteria > Abyssobacteria > SURF-5 > SURF-5 > SURF-5 > JACRIR01. The sequence goes on from JACRIR010000134.1 coordinate 4,630, forward strand.
AAGGTGAGATCCGGGATATCTCCTGGATATCGAATATTGACTCCGTACGGGCTCAGAGCCCGAAGCTCCCTGAGCGATTGAGCCAAGGCCGGAGCGACTTGCGCGACGAGGTCGAGAATCTCAACTATGTCGTGCGTCTTTGGAAAGTCAACTTGATGATGAATAAGGAAGGCTTTCAAATATTTCTCGGCAGCCTGTTGGCAATGAAATCCCATGGCGCCGAGATAGGGAGAATGCTCCTCAAGCATGTGCTCGGCTAACCCAAAATCCTGTTCAGCCTTGTCGATCCATTGCTGGACAAACTCGCGTTTTGCCTCGTCAAGCGGCTTCATAGATGACCTTGCCCGATTTGTTGGCGGGATAAGCTATTCCACCGATAATGCTTTTGGTCTCCTCAAAACGTTCGGTCGGCATCACGATCACATCGAAAGGATAACCAAGTCCCCGGAGCGCGTCACGCAGCCGCACACTCTCTGCGCGAACATTGCACGGCGAATCCTCCAGTATCAGGAGATCAATATCGCTGTCGCGGGTCATTCCGTCCGTGCCGGCGGAACCGAAAAGAATGATGCGATTCGGGTTGGCAACCGCCAATATCCGCCGCACTATCTCGTTGACCAACTCCTCATCGATACCCATAGATTTCCTCAATTCCACAGCGCGTGCCGTTTTCTTATCATACATAAATGGCTTTGCAGAGTCAAAAAAAAGTAGAGGGGTCAGACCTACACATTGACAAAGCCAACACGTTTGTGGAAATGATTGCGGTCATCTCTTTCCCTGAAGGAAAACCAACGGCTCCTTTCGTCTCTTACGTCCGCGTGCATCTGCAGTTAAGAATGCTTCTTTTTGTTTCTTCTTCTTTTCTCTTGCAAATCCGTGATTCCCGGTTTCTTTTTTTCTTGGCGTCTTGGTGGTGAGATTTTGCCCTTCGTCTCTCGTCTTGCTCCTTTCGTCTCTTACGTCTTGCTAGCCCAGCAGCATCCTCGCAATTATGTATCTCTGAATCTCGGATGTTCCATCCCAGATGCGACCGAGGCGCGCATCACGGTAGAAGCGCTCGATCGGCGAGCCTTTCAGCAATCCGCTCGCGCCGTGTATCTGGAGCGCACGGTCGGCCACGCGGCACGCCATCTCGGACGCGAACACCTTGACCATTGACGACTCGAGAGTGATCCGCTCGCCGGAGTCAAGCTTGCGCGCGGCGTCATGCACCATCAACCGGGCCGCATGTATCTCCGTAGCCATGTCGGCCAGCATCCATTGAATGGCCTGAAAATGCCCAATCGGCCGGTTAAATTGTTTGCGCTCATTGGAGTATTTCACTGAAAGCTCCAGCAACTTCTGCGATGCGCCGACCGCCACAGCGCCGATGAACTGCAGGCGGCCCGAGTCAAGACCCGCCATCGCAATAATAAAGCCCTCGCCTTCCTCGCCGACGAGGTTCTCGGCAGGCACGCGGCAGTCCTCGAAATGCAGCCGCGCCGTCGGCATTCCGCGCAATCCCATCTTAGCCTGAACTGAATCGACCGAAAAA
>JACRIR010000020.1 GCA_016215705.1 Candidatus Poribacteria bacterium
CAGCGGTGAAGGCCGCTGAGGCGCGGCTGGCGAACGCAAAGGCGGCGCTGAAGCAGGCTGATATTGATTTCGGCAGGGCGGAGGATTTATGCAAGGAGGGTATTGCGCCGAAGGAGATATTGGATAAGGCGCAGACGGGGCATGAGGCGGCGGAGGCGGGTGTGAGGATGGCGACGGAGGAGTTGAGACGGGCGAGGGCCGCATTGGGAGAAGGCGAAAGGCGAAATCCCGCGAGGCGCGGGACTTCCCCCGCCGAGGCGGGGTCAGGGCGCAAAGCAAAGGGCGAAGGGGAAATCGAAGAAGTCCAAGGTCCAAAGTTCAAGGTTCAAAGTCAGGAAAAGGCAAAAACGGAAGAGATGGATTCCCGCTCCCCGATCGGAGTCGAGGACAGACTTCGAGGGAATGACAGCAACGGGGTTCATCCGCTGATAATGAAGAGGCAAGCGGAGTTGGATCGGGCGAGGTTGAATCTGAGTTATACGGAGATTTATGCGCCGGTGAAGGGCAATGTTACGCGGAAGACGGTCGAGGTCGGGAACAATATTGATGCCGGCTTTCCGCCGCTGATGATGATTGTCCCGCTCGAGGGTCTCACTATCACTGCGAATTACAAAGAGACTCAGCTTAAGAGGGTTAAGGTGGGGCAGCCAGTGGAGATCGAGGTGGATACGTATCCGGGCGTGAAGCTGAAGGGGCGGGTGGAGAGTATTATGGCGGGGACGGGCGCGGTCTTCTCGCTGTTTCCGCCGGAGAACGCGACGGGGAATTTCGTGAAGGTGGTTCAGAGGATACCGGTGAAGATAGTGTTGGAGGAGAGGGCGAATCCGGATGTGCTGAGGGTGGGTATGTCGGTGACACCGACGATAGATACCACGAGGTAGCTTGGAACCACCGATGACATAAAGTGCAAGGAAAAGAAGAAACAAAGGAACATATGGAACAGCCGATGAACGCCGATTGGAATTGGATAGAATCACTAAAAGCATAATTGGCTGTGCCTACAAGGTGAGCAATACGCTTGGGGCGGGTTTTGTGGAAAAGGTGTATGAAAATGCCCTTGTTTTGGAACTGCAGAAGGCAGGTCTTAAGTCCGATCAGCAATATCCGATTCGGGTGAAATATGATGGCGTAATTGTGGGCGAGTTCACTGCTGACCTGCTGGTAGAACAGGACGTAATCGTTGAATTGAAAGCCGTGAAAGCTTTTGATGACGTGCATACAGCTCAATGCATGAACTATCTGAGAGCAACAGGACTTCCGGTGTGTCTGCTAATAAATTTCGGTAAACCCAAGGCCGAGGTAAGACGTATTGTGCAAGATTTCTAATTCCCAATCGGCGTTTATCGGCGTTCATCGGCGGTTCCAATCATTGTCTTAGTATGGACGACAGAGTCTACGTAAATAAGTGGTTGATTGCGGCGACGGTGATGATTCCGACGATCATGGAGATCGTGGATACGAGCGTCGCGAATGTCGCGCTCGACCACATACGCGGGAGCCTGAGCGCGGGCGTCGATGAGGTGACGTGGGTGCTCACGTCGTACCTCGTGTCGAACGCGATTATCATCCCGATCACCGGCTGGCTCGCACGCACGTTCGGGCGCAAGCGCTACCTTATGTTCAGCATCATGCTCTTTACGATCAGCTCGTTCATGTGCGGAAGCGCGCCGAACCTGGGAACGCTGGTGTTCTTCCGCGTATTGCAGGGGATCGGCGGAGGCGCGTTGCAGCCGATGTCGCAAGCGATACTGTTCGAGTCGTTCCCGCCGAGGCAGCATGGGGTCGCGATGGCCGTGTTCGGCGTGGGAGTCATGTTTGGGCCGATCGTGGGACCGTTCCTTGGCGGCTGGCTGACCGACAACCTGAACTGGCGCTGGATATTCTATGTCAATATTCCGATTGGCGTGGTCGCGCTGATAATGGCGTATTCTTTCATTTATGACCCATCGTATCTCAGAAGGAAGGGGAAAGGAGCACAGCCCCAAGGCGAAAGGGGCAAGGCGATAGGAGAAATCCAAGAAGAAGAAAAAGAAAGAATAGATTACTGGGGGCTGGCGCTGCTTGTGACGTGGGTCGGCTGCCTGCAGATCGTGCTCGACAACGGCCACCGGAAAGACTGGTTCAATTCTCATTTCATCGTGATTCTGTCGGCGATATCGGTCGCGGCGTTTGCTTTCTTTATAGTTGTCGAGTTGACGACGCCGAGTCCGGTCGTGAATCTGCGAACGTTCAAGAACCGGTCATTCACGGGCGGAAACATCATGATGTTCGTCGCGTTTTTCTGTTTCTTCGGAAGCATTGTGCTGCTTCCGCTCTACCTGCAATTGCTGATGGGCTACACCGCGACGCTCGCCGGCATGGCGCTTTCGCCGGGTGGGATCGCGAGTCTCATCTCGATGGCAATCATGGGGCGGCTTATCGGGAAATTTGATCCGCGATTCATTCTGGCATTCGGGATCTCGCTCACGTGCTATTCGTTCTACATGATGACGCAATTCAATCTTGCCTCCAACTACCAATTTGTGCTGATGCCACGCGTAATACAGGGACTCGGGATCGGATGCTTGTTCGTGCCGCTGACGACTCTCACGGTGTCGCATATTCCGAAGCAGGAGATGGGAAACGCAACCGGCATTTTCAATCTTTTGCGCAACCTCGGCGGCAGCTTCGGGGTCGCATTCTCTGCGACGATGCTGGCGCGTCATACGCAGATAAATCAAAACCATTTGGTTGAGCACTTAGCGCCGACGGGAATCAGTTTTCAGCAGGCTTTTCAGTCGCTGAAGCTGGCGCTGCCGCGGATGGGAGTCATCCCGGCGCTGCAAGATGACGCGGCTCTCGGCGTCATCTATAGAGAGTTGCAGCGGCAGGCATTGATGCTGTCGTTCAATGACTCGTTCAGGTATCTATTCATGATCTTCTTCCTGACGGTTCCTTTTCTGTTTCTGCTGAAAAGGCCGCAGTTCGGTGAGGCGGTGGCCGTACATTAAGGAGTAAGCGTTCATCCGCATGGCTGACCCCGCCCCAGCGGGGAAAGTCCCGCGCTTCGCGGGATTCCCCTTGCTCCTGCTTTGTTCAATCCAGAATCCAAGATCACTCGACCCTAAACCCTGAATCCCGAACTTTGAAAGTTGAACCTTGAACCGACAAGGGCGTGAGGTGTGTCCACAGCGCGGCGGAGCCGCAACCAAAAGAAGAAGAAACCAAGAGAGAGAAAAAACTCTGGGAACACGAATGTCATCCCGCGAAACGCGGGACGCAAGGCGCGAGACGAATTACACGAATAAGAATTCTTGGGGGGGAAAAGGGGAAAAGGCGAAAAGGACGGGGAATAAGCGAAGAAGAAAAACAAATTGGAACACGAATTCCGCGAATTATGCGAATTCCACGAATGATCTGAGGCTTCGGGAGAAACGGGGAAAAGGCGAAGCGGCAGCGAGCGAGAAATAAGAGAGAAACAAGGCGGGAATCCGTTGAAGAACACCTGGTTGCAAGGGAATGGTCTTGAAAACCACGACGCAAATTCAAGAAATCAACAGTGAGCACTACAGCTTGACGCGGCCCCCTATTGTGTCATTGATATTGCTCTAAATCATCAATTATTGAGCTAGAAATTACTGTTTTGCGCATGATTGTTATATTATTCTTGACAAAACGCAAATTTATCATTAAACTGTCGTAGGGAGTCGGGGGACACTTCAAGAAACGACAAGGATTCTACCTATGGCCCCGGATTGTTGAATGGCAAGCAGGAGGGCCTGATGGCCCCCATAATTCGGGGACATGATGCCGCATCGTGTCCCCGAATTAAGGGAAACGGTCGCCGGTTTCCCGGCAGGTGAAATGGATTTCCGCTTTCGCGGGAATTACGTGTGGTGTTCAGCTTCTCGGAAGTTTAACCATGACCCCCAAACCCTGAACCGACTTTATTAGGAGCGACGTTGATGAATGTTGATGAGACGAATATGAAACTTGTCAAACACCTTCGCGACGGACGCAAATCATTCAAGGAGGTGGCCACCTCCCTCTCGATTACCGAGAACACCGTCAGAGCACGGGTGCGAAAACTCATCAAGAAGTCCATCTTGCACATAATGGGTTTGGTGGACCCGGACAAGATTCCGAATCATTACCTTGCGCTTGTCGGTGTGAAACTACAAACCATGCACCTGGTTAAAAAAGGAGAAGAGTTCAGCAAATTGAAGGGAGTCGTCTCGGTCGGGGTAGTGACCGGACGCTTCGATCTCATCCTGACCGTCTTACTGAACAACAAATTCGATTTGCTGGAATTCTATACCAAAGAGGTGTCCAAGATTAAGGACGTCCTCTCGACCGAGACGTTTGTGCTGTACAAGAACTTTAATTGGCGGGTCCCGTATATTTTGTGAACTCGCCTGCGGGATGGTTAATTGTGGAGGAAAAGTAGGAGATTTCAGTGAGAAACCAAAAAGAATGGAAAACGCACAATCCCTCCGGCGCCAGGCGCGTGGTCGTCACCAAAATGCTGCCCGGAGAACAGTGGCTGGAGATTCTCACCAAAGCCAATTGTCGGATTGAGATATGCGCGTCAACGGACATCCTGAACACCGCCGAGATCAAGGCCGCGATCGGAGAAAGGTGCGACGGGGCAATCGGTCAATTGACTGAAAAGTGGGGAGAGGAACTGTTCTCGGCGCTCAAGGCGGCAGGCGCGAAAGTTTACAGCAATTACGCTGTCGGTTTCAACAATGTGGATGTCGGAGCGGCCACCAGGAACGGCCTCGCCGTGGGAAATACGCCGGGCGTATTGACCGAAACCACAGCCGAGATGGCCGTGGCTCTCTCTTTCGCGGCGGCGCGTCGTGTGGTCGAGGGTGACAGGTTCATGCGGGCCGGCCTGTACAAAGGGTGGCTGCCAACATTGTTCCTTGGAGAGCTTTTCAACCACAAGACTGTGGGAGTCATAGGCGCAGGGCGCATCGGCGCGACATATGCGCGTATGATGGCTGAAGGCGCGAAGATGAACCTTATGTATTATGACCTCCACCGGAACAAGGCGCTCGAAGACTATATCGCTGCTTATGGCCGGTTCCTTGAGTCGCAGGGAGAGAAGGCGGTCTGGTGCGTGCGCGCAGACTCTGTGGAAGACGTGCTCAGACAGGCAGACGTCGTTAGCCTGCATCCCGTGCTCGACGACACCACTTATCACTTGATCAACGCCGAGCGGCTGGCAATAATGAAACAGAACGCCATCCTCCTCAATGCCAGCCGGGGACAGGTAATAGACGAGACAGCGCTCGTGACTCACTGTCAAAAGCATCCACACTTCCGGGCGGCGCTCGACGTGTTCGAGGACGAGCCCCGAATGAAGCCCGGACTTGCCGAACTGGACAA
>JACRIR010000021.1 GCA_016215705.1 Candidatus Poribacteria bacterium
AATTATGCGAATTACACGAATGAACTCCTTCTTTTTGTCATTCGCGCTAAAGCTCGAATCCGTTTAATAACAATGAGTTATGCCCTCATGTTCATGAAAATCACGACGGAAATTAAAGAAAATGCAATGAAGTAGTACGGATTTTGGGAAGAAGAAGAGGAAATCACGACAGAGATTCACTGCTGTCCAAAATAGAGAAGCCTGAACCCGAGGGGGCAGAGAAAAACGGCCGCATTCTCGTGTGAAAAGGTATGGTATAATAAAAGTCATTTGGGGCAGCGACTGAACCGAAATGAATTGGAAGGGCACGTCATCTTGACAGAAGAACGAGGCGGCGGTGCGCCGGCGACATTTTTCCCTCTCTTGAGTCAACTGAGGGAAGAAGCCGGGAACGAGGATAGATCACATTTATGCTCGTTTCTTGCGATATTTCTGCTAGCGATTGGAGTCCGACTCTATTTCTTGTCAGAACCGATTCTTTTCGATGAGGCTTTCACGTTCATGACTTATGCGTCGAAGCCTTTCTACGTTGGGCTATCGACTTACAGTTCGACGAACAACCATCTTCTCAACACATTTCTGGTTCATATCGCATATTTATTGTTTGGCAATGAACCGTGGGCATTGCGTCTGCCTGCGTTGTTTGCAGGCATCCTTCTGGTTCCGACAGCCTATGTTGTAACCCGCATTTTTTTCAATAAGGATGCGGCGCTGCTGGCCGCCGGCATTATTGCCTGCTCTTCGCCGCTCATACGGTATTCGATACTCGCCCGCGGATACAGTTTGATGTTCTTGATTTTTCTTCTTCTTCTTGGTCTCGCGGCATATCTGCGGCAGAGCAGCAACTCGAGCGCGTGGCTCCTTTTCGGCACAGTGGCCGCTCTGGGTTTCTATGCCATGCCCATCATGATTTATCCATTCGGGATAGTCGTAGTGTGGCTTCTTCTCTCAATCGCATTTCAAGAGACGAGCACTGCCCGCGGCATCTTACTGAAACAACTATTCAAAGCGCTGCTTATCGCAGGCCTTCTCGCTCTCGCGTTGTATTCTCCCATTATCATTATGACAGGTCTGAAGCCGATCATGTCTCAGGGTCATCTGAAGCCGGAGCCTTGGCGCGAGTATGTTTCAACTCTTTATCCGTTCCTTCGCATTTGCTGGGGCGACTGGAACAAGGATATGCCGGTTGCAGTCAGTTATCTACTGGCAATCGGATTTCCGGTCTCTCTGGTCTTCCACAAACGAATCTCACGCTATCGGATTCCCGTGGTCCTTGCCGCATGCATTTGGCTAATTCCGATGATATTCATATACCGGGTTCTGCTGATCGACAGGGTCTGGCTGTTCCTGCTGCCTCTGTACGTAGCGTCAGCGTCATCCGGCTTGAGCTATATAGTGGAGCCGGTCAAGGCAAAGCTGGGCAATTACAGGTCCATTGCAGTCCCGGTTGCGGCAATTGCTTTGTCGCTTTGGATGGGATGGAACGTGCTTCATACGGAGTATATTTACGATCCGACCGGAACGTTGAGAGACGCAGAAGAGATTACGGTTTTCCTGAAGGAGTATCTTAGGCCCGGCGACAGGGTCATTGTGCCCGCTGCCAGTACGGTGTTGCGATACTATTTCATCTTGTATGGCGTTCCTGTCGGCTACCTGAGTTCAGACGTAATTGAGGGTGAGCGGATTCTCGTAGTTGAAAATGAGGCGCGTCAAAGAGTGGAGGTGTTTGTCGCTCAACAGGGGATAACGCTGCGGGAAAGATATCACAATGCTTTCCCGAATTATGGCGCGCCGAAGCCGGTTAAGAAATACAAGTTTGCGACTATCTATGAAATTCACAGGAAGAGCCACGCGGTATATTGAAGGTGACGGATTTCACGAATAATGACATTCGTGTTCGTGTCTTCTTTGTTTGACAAGCGGCGGGGGCGATGATATTATTTGGCGGCTTTTTCCGGAATGTAGCAGAATAGACTGATAGAAGCAGACACGACAAGAAGAGAAGCGGAGGGAAGGATAGCCATGTCGATTGAAAGGTTTGCGTTGACCGGCAAGATTGCGATCGTGGCCGGGGCCAGCCGGGGCATCGGGAAGGCGATTGCGATCGGGTTCGCCGAGGCGGGTGCGGACGTTGCCGTTTGCAGCCGGAAGATCGAGAACGTGCAACCCGTCGCAGAGGAGATAGAAAAACTGGGAAGGCGCTCGCTTGCATTTGCGGCCGAGGTCACCCAGCGGGAAGAGATCGAGCGTTTTGTGATGGACGTCATGGCCAAGTTCGGACGGATCGATATTCTCGTCAACAATGTGGCGCGGAGCATCATGTCGCCCGTCATGAACCTGCGCGAGGACGGGTGGGACAAGATAATCAACACCAATCTGAAGAGCTATTTTCTTTTCGCGCAGGTTGTGGGCCAAATCATGATGGGGCAGGGGAGCGGTGTCATCATCAACATTTCATCGGTTGCCGGCCAGAAAGCGGCTCCGTTGCTCGGCGCATACAGTGTAAGCAAAGCGGGCGTGGATATGCTTACGAAGGTACTGGCGAAGGAACTCGGAGGCGTCGGCATCCGAGTGAACGCGATCTCTCCGGGCATGGTGGAAACGAAGTTCAGCGAGGCGATCTGGAGCAACCCGGAGATGCATGTCGAGGTTGTTCGGGGGATTCCGATCGGGCGTCTTGCGAGAACGGACGAAATCGTGGGGATTGCGATATTTCTTGCCTCGAACGCCGCGAGTTATGTCACTGGCGCAATCATCAATGTTGACGGCGGGTCGCTGACGTAACGCAAAATGGGGACAGACCCAAACGTCGGGTCAGTCCCCATTTTCTTGCCATTCCGAATTAACGGTTCTTGTGGCGTGGCCAGATGCTGATGCGTCCGATTCTGCGGAATGGACTCAGCGCCACCGCCACTGCAAACTTCATCTTCAACCACATTCGTATTCCGAAACTGCGCGGAACTGTGCGGAATCGCGAAAGGATAATTTCTCTGCATCCGGGGCACAGGAAGCCGGTCCGCAGTCCGGAAATATTTTCGACCGCCATTGCGTTATCCAATGGAAGCGGCTTGCCGCATATGGAGCATTTCAATTTCTTGCTGCATTCCGCGCACACGCGAAAGGTCTTCTTCCCGAGGGCGAGCAGGACAATCGGTTGGCGAGAGAAGTAAATCTTTCCGCATGCGCAGCAATCGAGAAGCTGTTCGCAGAACGGAGATTTTGCATCTTCGCGGTTATAGCTCTTATCCCCATTGGCCCTATTTCGGTTTGCCTCTTCCATAATCATTCAGTCCTGTTTTTGCGGATTCTGCATCCACTTCACGGATATGGTTCCCTCATCCTGTTTGGATCTGGGTCTGTGGCCGGGTGAGTCCTTGAATATGTCGATTCTCCCCTTGAAAGCTTGTTTGAATTGTTTGGCGATGTGGATTGCCAGAAGAGAATTGACAGTTCTTATTGTCATCTTTTGGCCGCTGCTATGTATGTCGAGAATGCGCGAAGTATGGTTGCGCGCGCGTTCGATCTCCTCCTCGTGTCTGATCATTCTCAGAATCTCACCGGAACGCGAGGCTATAACCTCTCCATCGAGGTGAACTGTTCCCAAAACTACTTTGTCCCGCATTCGCTTGCACGCAGTGCACAACGTTTTCTCAAGCACCGCAACGCCGTGTCGGTCAGTCTCGGGCGTCGACCTCCATTTCCTTCCGTCAAAAACGGCATTACATTCCGAACAAACTTTCATCGTGATCCCTCCCTCAAGAACCGGTGCGCGCGGGAACTATTAATCCCCGGGCGAATTATTGCGGAGGCCGCAGAGGTCTCTTCAGCCCGTGACGATGTTTGTAGATGTCCGCATTACTCCGGGGGTTGATTGAATTTTCTCGACCACAAACTTTCCAAGTTCGTTGATATCCGGCGAATCAATAAAAGCGATAACATCTACAGGACCCGTCACGGCGTGACAAGAGTTTATGCCTTTTATTTTCGAGAGCTTCTTGCACACATCCAGGGCTTTTCCTTGCGTGCATTCGATAAAGACATAAGCTGAGATGGCCATAACAACCCCCTTTGTAGTGGACAAATCCCCTCTTTCCGGCGGCAACGAACCGCTTTACATATTCAACCTCTCGTCTTCTCATATTATAGCGGCGTATTGGGGTTTTGGAAAGGAGGTTTCTTGAGGTTTCTTAGGGATGATAAAGAAATTTTTCGTATTCGGGGCTAAGGTTGACGTGCGAAATCTGGAACTTATGGAGAAGCGGCCCACTAAGGCGATGGAAGACCTTTGCGCATTCGCTCAATGAACAGTCGTCGCGGAACACGAGGTGGGCGGTCATCGAGTACATTTGCGAGGTTATCTCCCATATATGTATGTCGTGGACGTCCGAGACCTCCGGGGCCTCCTTTCGTATCTCATTGATGACCTCATCGATATTTACGTGTTTGGGCGCGGTTTCAAGCAGTATGTTGACCGAATCACTGAGGAGGTTCCAACTCCACACGAGGATCACCGCCGCAATGAGCAGGCTCAGGATGGGATCGATTATGTACCAGCCGGTAAAGTAAATTATGACTGCGCCTGCCACGATACCTACGGACGACGCCGTGTCGCCCACCATATGCATGAAGGCGCTCCTCACATTCAGGTCCGCCTGGCCCACGCCGAGCAGAATGAAGGCACTGGCTAGATTGACGGCCAAACCCACCACGGCCACCACAAACATGGGCAATTCCTTGATGGGGGAAGGGTGGAGGAGGCGGCCTCCGGCCTCATAGAAGATGTAGCCTGTGATGAACAGGAGCGTGAGCCCGTTCAAGAGGGCGGCGAGGACTTCGATCCGATACAGGCCGAAGCTGCGGTTCGGGCGGGTGGGCATGGTCGCGAGCTTGATGGCTATGAAGCTGACCATAAGCGCAAAGAAGTGAGTGAGCATGTGGCCGGCGTCGCTCAAGAGGGCGAGGCTGCCGGTGAAAAGGCCGCCGATTACCTCGACAGCCATCGTCGAGCCGGTGAGCGCCATCGTCAATACCAGGCGCTTTTGCTCGACGGCCCGGTGAATATGCTTATGATTGGCTTCCTCGTGCTCGTGAAAATGGGACAACGTCGAGAGAGGGCGATGGAAATGTATCATTCGCTCTACTCGGAGCCTATTTCGGAGACTCTTCTATTTCAGTTATCGGTTTGTCGGTGAACAGGTAATCCTTCAGCTCTTTTGCAAATGCGGCGTCGTTTCGCCTCACCCATTCCATGAGCATGGCGGCGTGTTCCTTCTCCTCATCCCGATTATGTTTCAATACTTCCTTCAGTTCTTTGTTATCCGTCGCATCGATTCGCTGCTGATACCAGTCCATCGCCTCGAGTTCTTCTTTGATCGACATCCATGCGCGGTGAAGATCGAGGGTCAGCTTCGTAAGTCTTTCAGCCGACTCGTGGTATTGGCCTGCCATTGATGTCCTCCTTCCGAAATTTTGCATAAATCATAACACGTTCCACAAGTACAGAGCAAGAGGCGGGTCAATATGATAAAATGAATAGGATGAGCGGATATGGCAGAGGATTTTCAGCGAGGTTGCAAAGGGCAGCGCTGAGGCGTCTGGACCGTTGAGGGGGATTGATTGTGAACCTCAAACTTGAGCGGGAAGCCCGGATAGTTGTCATAGGGGGCGGACCTGCGGGCAGTTTCTTCGCCCATTTCATGCTCACCGCGGGGCCACGCGCGGGCATCAGGCCCGATATAACCATATATGACCGCAAATCATTTCTCGATTATGGCCCAAAAGGCTGCAATATGTGCGCGGGCGCTATCGGCCACCATCTGGTTGACCATCTCCGTCGAGAGGGTATCCCACTGCCCTCTCGTGTCGTCAGGCAGGAGATAGGGGGCTATGTTCTACACGTGCGCGACAAGAAGGTGTTTTTGCGACAGGATGAAAAACCCATTTACACGGTCTTTCGCGGCCAGAGCCCGATTCCTCAACCGGCTTCCCCCATCTCTGAAGACGCCATCAGTTTCGACCAGTACCTGCTTGACAGCGCCGTTTCTTTGGGCGCGAAGTTTGTTCGGGATAAGGTCACACAGGTGATCTGGCCGGAGAGACCTTCCGAGAGGGTCCGACTGCTCATGAAAGACGGCGGCGACACAGAGGCGGATTTAGTAGTTGGCGCATTCGGGGTGAACACGAGCCTGCGCCACAAGTTTATGGAGGGCTACGAGCCACCGCGCACATGGGTGGCGTGTCAGGCGGAGATGCCGGTCGACCCGGAATTCAACCGCAGGGCATTCGGGGGCAATATCCACGTCTTTGCGCTGGGAGAGTCGAGGATTCAGTTTGTCGCATTGACTCCAAAGGGTAAGTTCATTACCATTACCGCGATCGGGCCGTCCGTCAAGATGGTGGACCTCGATGTGATTCTCCAGCGCCCCGAGTTTCGGCCTTATCTGCCGGAGGGTTGGACCATCACGTGTCATTGTCACCCACATTTCCCGGTGACTGCCGCCAAGAAGCCGTACAGGGACAGGGGGTTGCTGGTGGGTGACGCTTGCAAGGCCCGATACCTGAAGAACGGAATCGAGTCGGCATATTTCACAGCGTTGTTTGCCGCGCAGACCTGCCTGAACGTCGGCATAGGCGAGCGCGACCTTGCGAGCTACTATCGCCTCTGCCAGAAGCGATTCGGCTTCGACAACCGCTGCGGCAAAGTTCTCTTCGCGCTCCACAATGCCGCCGCGGCGCGTCATCGGATTGCCCGGGCGCACCTGATGGTTGCCGAGAGAGAGCGAATGCATGAAAGCCGGGAGAGGCAGGTTCTCGCCAATTCGCTCTGGAGCATGTTCACGGGCGACGTTCCTTACAAGCGGATATTGAGAGACTTGCTGAGCCCCAAGCTTATCATGCGATTGTTATTTGAAACGGGGGTGTCGGCGATATTGAGGAGCGATGCGTGGGATGCTTACGCTGCAAGGAAACTCGGCGATTCGCGCGGTGGCTCAGTGGCGCTCGCACATGAGCCGCGCAGAGGCGATCGGAAGCTCCGCCTTGCACCCGGAAGTGTGATTGCAGTAATAGGCGGAGGTCCGGGCGGCGTAAGTTGCGCGATCAGGCTCTTGAAACGGGCGGACGCCGCTCATATTCCCGTGCGTGTGGTGATATTCGAGGGAAAGGACTTCGACAGGCACTATAACCAATGCGTCGGCGCGCTTTCTCCTCCGCTCGAGAGGATGCTGCGCGAGAGCCTGCGCGTCGAGTTGCCGGAAGAGTTGATCAAACGCCGAATCGAAAGTTACAAGCTTTACAGTGACAATGCCCACGTTCTTCTTGAGGGGCCACCTGAGTCCGATCCGACATACACTGTCCGACGAGTCATGTTTGATCGCCTTATGCTCAACAAAGCCCAGGAAGCCGGCGCGGAGGTGATTCGCAGCCGAGTGACCGGCATCGAGTTTGTCAATGCGAATGGGTTGGACGAGGCGCGTATTTACAGCGAGAGCTTGTATCTGAGGGCCGACGTCGTCGTGGGCGCGTTCGGGCTCGACGAGGCAATGCTTGACCACTGGGAGCATGCGACAAAGGAGGCAGCGTTCCCGTACAAGAGGCCCCAGAAGCTGTTAAAGACTTTCGTGACCAAAATCCATACCGACCCCGAGTTCATCGAGTCTGTGCTCGGAAACACCATACATGCTTTCTTGTTGTCCGGATCACGGGTGGAATTCGGCGCGGTCACACCCAAGGGTGATCATATCATCGTCAACATTGCGGGAAAGGACGTGCGCTCGCTCGACCTTGACGAGTTCCTGGATCGGCCCCAGGTGAGAGCCCTTCTCCCTCAATTCGATCGGCGCCTAGTCAACTTCTACGCGGGATATTTCCCGACGACTCCCGCAAGCAATCCATATGGACGGCGGTACGTTCTCGTGGGCGATGCCACGGGCTGGATGCGGCCCTTCAAGGGGAAAGGCATCAATACGGCGGTCATAAGCGGGATCAGGGCTGCCGACACCATTTTCGAGCGTGGTTTTTCACAAAGAGCTTTTGAAGCATATGCTCGAGATTGCGCCGACCTGCGAAAGGACTATTATTATGGGCTGGCCGTCCGCGGCTTATGTCGCTTCAGCCGCTCGCTCGGGCTTTTCGATTCCGCTCTTCGCGTTGCGCAGAATGACAAACGCCTGCGAGAGATATTCTATACGGCCGTCTCAGGTGAGGATTCTTACAGGAGCGTACTGTCCCGACTTGCGGGGCCGACTACGTTCCACAAGCTTTTTATGAGTTCGGGCAGGGATTTGCTTGCGCGGCTTCTGCCGACGGCGTAGATAAAAGGCGAAAGGGAAAGATGATGAATTATGAATGCGGAGGATGCGAAAGGGGGCCGCGCGAAGCGCGCGGTGTTTAGGGTTAGTCGAAATTGGACTCAAGCTTGAGGGTATAGATCAGAGAGATTCTTCGCTTCGCTCAGAATGACAGTGAGGGGGCTCAGAATGACAGTGAGGGGGCTCAGAATGACAGTGAGGGGGCTCAAGAATGGCGGTGAAGGGGCTCGGGAATGACAATCGTGGGTCAAGATTCGAGAAAAGGCTGCGCGATTTTGAGTCATGCGGATGAGAAGGCCAGGAATACCGGAAAGCAAGATGGAGAAACATGCAAAAGACAATGCAAGAGAATAA
>JACRIR010000127.1 GCA_016215705.1 Candidatus Poribacteria bacterium
CATAAGCCGTCAGTCTGATTCCGTCCAGTGACGGAGGCGGAAGAATACGCAACTCGAAATCCTTCCCGCTTCGCGGCTCCAATGCGCCGAGTGACACCTTGTTATGTCGCGAGACTATGAAGCATTGTTTCAGCGGAAACGGCAAGGCGCTCTCGATGCGCCCCGTGAGGACGCCATGCTCCAGATTCAAGGAACACGATATCGCATCTGCATGTTTGGCAACTGATTGGAATTCCAGGAATTTCATTCCCCACATCGGAATCTCGATGTCGGATACTTTCACTCTGTCGCCAAAGTAGCGCATCTGTAGCGGGAACCGGCCCACTTTTTTAACTTCATCCCAGCTCGTCACCATGATCGGATCGACAACATGAGGGATGTGACCATCCGTTTCGAGCGCCGACAGTTGGAAAAGCCCCTTGCGTGGGGATAGAACGCCCACATATCGACGGTGGTCAAAGACGGTATCTCCCGCTTTTCCTACTGTCACGGCCCTAGTTACTTTTATTGCCTTATCTCCTTTCAGGGACAATCCGGCGCAAAACGCCCCGATTCCCAGCAGGAGAGTCACGACGGGGATCGTCAGGAGAATGAATTCCCTTCTGTCGAGTTTTCTGAGGAGCGCATAGTTGATCGGCCCCAACACCACGACCAGGACGATGAGATAAACGGCGACCGGCCCGAAAACGTTCTGCATCTTTGTCTGGGGCGCCTCGGCGACGGATTCATTCCACGACACACTTCCCTCGTTGCGTTTGCAGCGTTCCAGTATGGTCGTCCAAATCTTTCTAACGATCGGATCGGATCGACTGCGGTCTTTCAAAGAAATCTCTTGAGGATCGAACGTAAGCGCCCAAAGGAAACCAATGCCTGCCTCATGCCGCAGGATAAGCGGCGTCTCCTGGGTCTTCAAGAAAATATCGCGGTTTTCCGCCGCGATTTCGAGCGAATCAAGTCTCTCAATCGAGTCCGGGCCCTCGTCGCAAAACGCTGCCAACGCATAAGGAGACATGATGGTTCTTCTCCCCGAGTATTCGAATCCGGAGAGCGACTTGAGCCGTTGGTCGGAGGCGTTCGCGTCAAGTCCGGCTGACGTGAACACGACATTGCCTCCTCTATACAACCATGAGGCGAAGGCATCGAACTGCTCAGCGGTCAGAGAAGAGAGTTTGACATTGTCAACGATCACACACTCGAGCGCGTGATAGAACGTCCAGTCTTTTCCGAGAGATGATGGAGAGAGAAACATCGTCTTTATGTCGTATCGCATCTTGATGCTGGGGATGATATTGAAAGATTCAGGCTGCGACGTGAGTACCAGGACGAACGTTTCCCTGCCTCTTTCCAGCCGTTCCAGGAAATGGGCTTGTTGAAGAAGCCGGCGTCCATCCTTTGAGATTTGGAGGATGATGTAATTCGAATTCGGCGTAAGATAGATAGGTATCGACAATTCGGCAGCCGCATCGCCGTGATGGCTTGACAATGAGGCTGAATAATGCCGGAGCGTTTTCACCTCGTGTCCCTGACGCTGCGAGATCGTCAGAACGACATCAACCGGGGCCATGTTCGCGATTTCCGGGTCGATTTCAAGGGCAACGGTCGCCCATGTCCTGGCCTTATAATTGCCGTCCACGCCGATATTAACCTTGACGCGCGGGTCATTCTGCGCGAATGAATGGGACTGCGCAAGGAGGGTTAGAACAATCAGACCGGAAAGGAATATGGGCTTTGTTCGCGCGAGTTTGGCCGTCAAAAGGTTTGGACAGGGAAATCGCAAAACCCACCTCTTGTTGGACGCTCACGAAGCAAACATGGGAGGACAACGTGAAGAATACAGCCGGTTGACCCCTCCCAAAGATGGAAATCTCTCAACCTGGCAGTCGAAGAAGATGCGAAAAACCGACGTATTTGCGCAAACTGCTGATTAACTCAGAGTGTTGCGCCTTCAGTCGGGCTAATGCTAGCACATTTGACCATTCTCAGTCAAGTCACGCTTGCCGTGAATGTAGATCGTCATGAATCCTGCTTGAATGACGGCCTGCGTTTCTGGATGAAGGAGGATGAGCCCTCGATGATATCGTAGCTGTCGAGAACGGTCTGGCCGACTTCGGCCTCGATGCGAAGTCCTTCCTCGAGCGGACGGCCGTATCCCATGAGAGCGGCTTGCTTGTCAGTCCGGAGAGCGCCCTGCGGCAGTTTGCATATTTGCAACGCCAGCTCTTTTGCGCGTTTCAGCGCCTGACCTTGCGGAACAACCTCGTTCGCCAGACCGATGCGATAAGCTTCCTTTGCATCGATGAATCTGCCCGTGACAATCATCTCCATCGCCCATCCCATTCCCACTATACGGGGAAGGCGCTGGGTGCCGCCGTCGAGGAGCGGCACATTCCATCGCCGGCATGCGACCCCGAATTGCGCGTTCTCGGTCGCGATCCGTATGTCGGCGAGACAGGAAAGCTCGAGGCCTCCCGCAAGCGCGTATCCGTTGACGGCTGCAATGATGGGCTTATATATGTCCACCTGTCGCGTGTAGCCCATGTATCCGGGTCCATGAGTTATGAAGCGCCGTTTTTCATGGCGAGTCGCATCGGGCGCCGGCCCAAGCGTCTGAAGGTTTCTCAAGTCCGCGCCGGCGCAAAAAGCCACGTCACCCGCGCCGGTGAGAATGGCCACATACAAGTCCTCATCGTCCCGGAACGTTTTCCATGCTTCCTCAAGGAGCGTCGCTGTCTCGCCGTCGACGCAGTTGCGCACTTCCGGCCGATTTATTGTGATAACCAAAACCTGATCTTCTCTCTCCGCCAATACCTTGCTCATTCGCGTTCCTCCCTCAAATAAGGATATGTCTGCGATGCGCGCCGTGATTTCAGACGCTGATTCTACCGCAAAGTCGCAAGGAACGCAAAGCCGGGAGAAACGAAAGTCTTAAGAGTTGCTGAGCCGATGCAGCAGCGCCATTGCACGCGAACTCGATTTGACATCCCGGCACATCCATGCCGCTTCACCCTGCGTTCATAGTCTCCCGCTCCACCCTGAGAAATGCGGTCTGATATAGTATAATGACATGCTGAATGATATCAAAATCAAGCTATCTATGCTTGTCTGACTTGGAAACAGCGAAGAAGCAATGGAGGATGGGCGAAAAATGAAAATGAATGTCGCAACTGCTATCGTCAGGTTCCTCGAAAAAGCCGGTGTAGAAATAGCTTTTGGATACAACGGACACGGAAACTGGGCGATGCTCGACGCGATCGAGCATGAGTCAAGAATACGGGGCATCAAGGCTAATGCTGAGGATACCGCCGTTCACATGGCCGACTGCTATTGGCGGATGCGCCGCCACGGGCCGCTGCCGGTGGTCCTGACAACGGTTGGTCCCGGCAACATGAACATATGCGCCGCCATGGCCAACGCTTTTTATGAATCCTCGGCCATGCTCATCCTCGCCGGAGCGGGCCCGACGCAATGGATGGACAAGGGTTGCTTCGAGGAATGCTATCGTTATGGGCCCGAAGAGTTCATCCAGGTGATCAAGCCTATCTGCAAGAAAGCCGCTCTGGTCACGAGGCCCGACACGGCTCTGGAGATCGTGGTGCGCGCATATAAAGAAGCTCTTTCCGGCAGACCGGGTCCCGTGGTGGTTCAGTTGCCGTTCGATATTCAGCATACTGAAATCGAATTGGACGAAATCCCGATGCCCGACTTGTGGACGCACGTTCACCAGCCCGGCCCGGACCCCGAGGCAATCAATAAGGCGACCGAAATCCTGAAAGAAGCAGAGCGTCCCCTATTGCTGGCCGGAAGTGGAGTGCTCAATGCCGGGGCCGCCGGAGCGCTCATGGAGCTTGCCGAGGCATATCAAATTCCGGTGGGCACGACGTTTTCCGGGAAGGGGGCGTTTCCGGAAAACCATCCCTTGAGCGTGGGTACCATTGATCCCTCCGGCATGCGACACGGCTACCAGGCTGCCCGCGAATGCGATGTTCTCATCGCCGCCGGAGCAAGATTCCACGACTTCAACACGCTGGCGTGGTGCCTGTATCAAATCCCCGGCCAAACCCGACTGATCCACATGGACATCGATCCGATCGAGCTTTCTCGGAACTATCCCTCATCAGTCGCTCTCATAACGGACGCCCGGCTGGGATTGCAGGCGCTCAACCGAAGTCTGGCCGGCGCCAAATTGAAGTCAAAGGGATTCAAGGAATGGAGAGGCCAAATCGATGGTTGGCGCGCTGATTGGGTCGCGGAAATCGGAGAGCGCAGGAACGACCAGGGCATGCCGATCTCGAACGCAAGGATTCTGCACGATGCCGCCAAAGTGGTCAGGGAAGTCGATCCCGAGACATCCGTGACATTCGATACCGGAAACATGCTGCTCTTTGCGCCGGCGTTCTTCGAGGCAACGTCCGTTCATATGGCTACCAACAACGGCCATTTTGCGCGAATGGGCTGGAGTTGCGGCGGGGCGCTCGGCGCAAAGCTGGCAAACAAGAAGCATCCATCGCTGGCATTCATCGGAGACGGTTCGTTCATGATGACCGGCCTGGCGATCTCCACCGCCACCGAACACAATATAGCGGCCGTCTGGGTGGTCCTGAATAACCGTACCATCGGGATCGAGCGAGAGGCGATGGAAGCGATCTACGGGCGTTCCTCTTTCTGCGATACGAAAATGGCGGGAACCGGTGAGTCCTGGAGCCCCGACTACGTCAAAATGGCAGAATCAATGGGAGTCAAAGGCAGGAAGATCAAGGCGCCGGATGACTTTGGGCCGGCTCTCAAAGAAGCTCTGTTGAGCGACGCCCCATTTGTTCTCGATGTGGACGTGAACCCCATTGAGGAAGGTTACAGGTTGGCGCTTCTCCCTATCCCGATGAACTGGTATCAGCCAACATTGAGGGTCTAGAAGACCGGAGTAGTGACCCTTTCACTTCTATTTCTTGCCTGGCAGCAACTTATCCACGGCCGCCAGTTTGACATCGGGGTGGGCGATTGGCCCGCGCGCAACGAAGTCGGTGGAGAGGATGGCCTCTTTTGTGCCTTTCAACACGCCGCCCACGATAGGCGCCTTGCCCATCAGCGAGCCCACGAAGCCGAGCGGCGTAGCCCTTATCTTCATGTCCATGATATTCTTTGCAAGGTCCATGTCGCCTTTGCATATCAAGTCGACCGTGCCGCTCTCGAAGCGCAAGTCCTTGGTGTGAGCGACCCCCCCGGCGACGCTGAAACTGCCGTCGATTTTATGAAACGAAACTCTGGTAGGGTCGAGAGTACGGCCGGCCGTTTTCGCAACATCAAGCAACGTGCTTACGCCAACCACTTCCCTGAGGCCGGGTATGAGCGAAGGGCCGACGGGAACTTGTGTAAGCAACAGGATGTCTTTCAGCAGCGAATACTCCATGATCTCTCCCTCGCGGACAGCAATCCGCAGGTTTCCGCCGAGAGATCTCAAAACATTTTCTTTTCCACCCGTCGCCATGCCGCTGATGTTTCCATTTACGTTAACCAGGCCGCTCCCTTTTGTGGAGCCCTTGTGAAACTCCGCTATCACGGTCTCGAGCGACATGTCCTTGCCCTCGAACTGCGCGGTCCAGCGCAGTCCTTCTTCTGACGGCTTGAGTTCGGATGTTCCGCTAAGGGCGCCACCGAAAACTTGAATTTGGAACGGCGAAAAGCTGTGCGAATCCGCTGAGCCTTTCCACGTGGTTGTTAGAGGACCGGTTTTGAGACCGGCTGCGTCCATCGAGTCCGCCTCGACGTTCAGTTCTATCGACATGCCTGGCCCTTCGGCTGAGGCCGGTTCATCGTCTCTGCTCTTTTCCCGGCCCACCGCGGCCGTGATTGCCCGTACGTTCAAGCTGTCGGTGTGGACTTCTCCAACCAATCTGGGGTTGGCAAAGTTGCTGATTTGCGCGTGGCCGACATGACTTGACCCCGCAAACAAGAACGAGACCGAGTCCGCCACCGCCTTTTGATTGTCCCAGGTAACGTTCGCGTTCAACTCGCGGAACGGTTCTCTCAGCGCATCGAGCTCAACCGTCGCCTTTGCAATCGCCGCCTTGCCCGTGTGAGTTATTCTGCCGTCTTCCGGACGCGCCTGCTCGACGTCCACTGCGAGAGCGAGCGAGCCTTTCTCGAAACTGGCGGAAGGCAATTGATCCAGAATCTGCAGCGGGAAATCCGAAGTAGTGACCGATGCCTGCAGCCACGGCGTTGAGGCGGGGGCAGCTCGCCCTTTTCCAGCGACCTCCGCTCCAGCGACCAGTAGTTCGAGATCATTCACGATGAGTTCAGCCGGCATGACGTAGCGGACATCAAACGAGAGCGAGGCCGGCGCGCCACGTTGTTTCCGCATGAGCTTAGGAAAAGTTATCTCTGCTTCCTTGAGGTTCAAATCTCCCTTCACATCAAATCTCTTTTCGATGGCAACTACGGAAACCGGACCGGTAACTGCGCCGGCGGGTTCGAGCCTTTCCAACGCCTCGACGCCGGGGATTGCCTGCGCGTCCTCGAGCATGAATCTGACCCTTCCTTCGAGACTGATTTTCCGCCCGCTTGATCCGATGCCGTTCACCACGCCCGAAAGAGAGGCTTTGCTTCGGCCGAACAAAGCGTCGAGTGACGAAATCTCAAAAACGTTTTTATTGGTCTTCAACGTTCCCTTCACATTTCCTCTTGTCGCAATGCCGGCGGTGGCAAGTCTATTCATGGAAAAGGAGCTCTTGATGGTCAAGGAATCGAGGCGACCCGAAACGCTCCCGCTGAGTTCGACTATCGTTGCTTTTTTGGAAATAAGGGCGGGCCCGAAATTCCTCAACGGGCCTTCTTTCTCCACACGAACGTCCGTCTCAAAATCGAGAACAGGGTTCGAGTCCGACAGATGGGATAAAGTCCCGGACGTTTTTGCCTGCACGGCGGGAAGGGAAATCGACGCTGAATCAAACCTGATGAGGTCGTTGTTCAAGTCGACGGTGGCCCTCGCTTTTGACACCTCGACGCGAATCCCCGATTTTTTGTCGTGAACATGCAAGACACCTTGACGGATAGCTATCGGGCCGATTTCCGTTTCAGGTGAAGTCTTGGCCGTCTCTTCCTTCGTAGGGGGTTCACTCGAGCCGAGCCGTCCGATGAGGTCTTCCACGTTCCATTTCCCGGTTATGTCGCGATCAAATTCGAGCTCCGGCGCAGTGACGACAATGTTCTCCACGATATATCTCTTGTTGAGAAGTTCCCGCGTATCCAGGTCGAGGCGGACTTTCTGTGCGGAAACCAACCTTTGGGATGTTCGCGGATCAACAATGGTCACGTCCCACGCCACGAACTCGAGGTCAGGATAGAAACCGATGGACACTGAATCGATGGCAACAATCTGATCGAGTTTTCTCGACAACTCTCTTTCGAGCGCGGTTCTGATTTTCTCTTCCGGAAAGAATAACCAGAGAGCGACCACAGTCGCAACGCAAAGCGCTGCCACGAGCAAACCGAATTTGACGACCAGCTTGAATATCCGTTTTCGCACACTGCCGCTCAATGCGAAATGTTTCCCTTCATCTCATGAGAAATCGCCGGCTTATTCGGGGACACCATGCGATATGGTGTCCCCGAATAAGCGCCCATCGTATTGCCGAATAAGCTCTCGCCTTTGCGGGAATGATAAACGGTCGTTCCGCCTGTTCCAATAACCTTACACCAGGAGGCCGGATTAGGCAATACAAGACAAAAAGGAAGCGGAGGGTTCTTCGCGAGAAGCTCCCTCCGCATCTAGGACTCTTGGAGCAGGCCTATAAGCCGAGTTCTGTCTAGCTCCGCTCAAAAACGGAACCGAGACGGCCATTCCTCTGGGATGTTCGTTGCCGAACACCTCAAGCGATCCAACCCGGAGGCCAAAGGAGCGGGCCACTCCATCGCCTCCCTATTTGATCTTGCTCCGGATGGGGTTTACAAGGCCGGCAGGTCACCCTGCCGCCGGTGCGCTCTTACCGCACCATTTCACCCTTACCGGCGCGTCTGTCGACACGGGCTCATCCCGCCTCAGCGGGATTCCGGCGGTATGTTTTCTGTTGCACTTTCCTTGGGGTCACCCCCACTCGCCGCTAGCGAGCATCCTGCCCTCTGGAGCTCGGACTTTCCTCAGCCCGGAACGCGAATGCCGGGCCGCGGCCATCCAGCCTACTCCATATATTATTATAACAAGTTTCCCCGAGCGTATACAAGTGATGAAAACCACATCAACTCGCAAAAGGAGATTCCTCGCATTGCTCATACTATGCTGTGTCCGCCACGAGATGAGTAACATCCCGGATTTGTGGACTATGTTACAATCTTGTTATCCGGCTTCGCAAACCGACGCAGGACGGGCTCTTGCAGCGCCCTGATTTGCCAAACGAATCTGTGCTATGCTACAATACGCGCGAACCCGAGGTAAACGAGCGTGAAGGCGAAACCTGTGTGGGATACCGTCTGAGGATATGTCGGCAAAAGCGCTCGAAAAAATCAGGCGCGAAGTTGAAGAGATAGGCGCCCTTCCCACTCTTCCGGATGTCCCGATGAGGATTCTCGAGCTTATCGCAAGCGAAGAGTCTTCGATGGGAGAAATATCCAAGACGGTATCGAGAGACCCCGCTCTCACGGCCAATATTCTGAAAGTTGCGAACTCGCCCTATTATGGCGTCCGCGAGAAAGTCGGATCGCTTAAGCTCGCCCTTGCAATTGTCGGGCTCAACGAGATAATAAACATTATCACCAGCATTTCGCTGGTGCGAATGTTCGGATCCCAGAAATCTCCGGGGCGGTTCGACCGGCCCAGATTCTGGCGGCACTCGTTTGGCTGCGCGTCCGCGTCACAAATGCTCGCGCGAGAGTTGCGGTTCGCCTTCGAGGGCGTCGAGTTCGTTGCCGGCCTGCTCCATGATATCGGCAAACTCATCATGGATCAGTATTTTCATGCGAAGCTGAACGAAATCTGGAATCTGAGCGAAAAAGAGGGAATTCCGATTCTTGAAGCCGAGTCGCGAATTATGGGCGTTGACCACGCCACACTCGGAGCGTGGCTGGCGCAGCGGTGGCATCTTCCGGCGGCCCTCGTCGAGGCCATTACGTATCACCATAGCCCTCTGGATGTCCTGGCGCTTCCCACGCCGAGCGGCAAGCCTGCGCTCACGGCTATCGTCCACCTTGGTGACATTTTGGCGTGCGAGCCCGACCTGAACTTTACGGAAAGTTCGGCTTCGCCCGAGGCGTTCGGAAAGAATCTGGCGTGGAAAATCATACTGGCCGAGCGCCCCGATCTCGACCGGGAGAGGCTCGAGAGATTCGTCGGCAAGTATGACGAATACAAGGCGCGTGTGAATGCGTTAGTTGAAGCAGTTGCCTAGCACCAGGCGGTTCGATTCATGAGTTCGGGGACATTCGTGGTCTTACTGTCCGGATACCCTGGTACACTTTAGGCGCTTCAGGGCTCTGAACTATTATGAAACATATCCTTCTCATCAGCAGAGAGGGTGCTCTCAAGGACCCGCTCACTCAAGCCATGGGGCAGGACAAGCTGAAGCTCGATTGGGCTCAGTCGTTCCAGGTCGCATTCTCCCTTGCCACAAAATTGCAGTACGACGTTGCGTTGCTCGAGGTGAATAAATTCGACGCATCCGCTGCGGAATTCATCGACAAGTTCCTCGGTCACAACCCGCAGACGATGTTAATACCTGTCTCACCGAACGCAGCCGTCGAGCACGTGACGGAGGCGATGCGCCGTGGCGCCGTGGATTTCGTCCATCAACCGACCGGCGCCGCCGAGATTCTCGAGCGCATCTGGAAATGCATCGAGAATCGACGTCTGAAAAATGAGGTGGACTTCCTGCGGCACACCCAGCCCGTCATCTACCGCTTCGACGACATCGTCGGCGTCTCGCCTCCAATGAAGCGCGTTTTCTCGATTCTGGGCAAAGTGGCGCCCACCGACGCTACTGTCCTCATCATGGGAGAGACGGGCACGGGAAAGGAGCTCATAGCGGGCGCAATACATTTCAACAGTCCGCGTGCGAGGAACAGCTTCATCAAGGTCAATTGCGCCGCGCTTCCCGAAAATCTGCTCGAAAGCGAGCTTTTCGGACATGAAAAAGGCGCATTTACGGGAGCCCATCGACAACGCGTGGGCCGCTTCGAGCAGGCCAACGGCGGGTCCATTTTTCTCGATGAGATCGGTGACATGGGCGCAAGCACGCAGGCGAAAATCCTTCGCGTGCTCCAGGAACAGCAATTCGAACGACTCGGAGGAACTCAGACCATCAACGTCGATGTGCGAGTCATGGCCGCCACGAACAAGGACCTGCCCGAGCTCATAAACACGGGCCAATTCCGCGAAGACCTCTTCTACCGCCTCAATGTGGTCACCATCGAGCTTGCCCCCCTTCGCGAGAGGGTCGAGGACATCGAACCGCTCGTGAAGTTCTTCCTCAGGAAATACGCTTTTCAGATATGCAACCGAGCAATGGAAATGACCGGCCCCGCCATGAAAATGCTCCAGGACTATCATTGGCCGGGCAACATACGCCAGCTTCAGAACGTGATCGAGCGGGCCGTCATTATGTGTGAAAGCGACAAGATTTCACCCGAACACATCGCGCTTTTTGACAGGCGCCCGCTGAAAAAGCGAGAGTCCGCCCTCGAGATTCCCGACGGCGGAATAAAGTTGATGGAAGTCGAGCGGCTGCTGATTGTGCAGGCGCTGGAGCGTACGGGATGGGTTCAGAAAAACGCCGCCAAACTCCTCGGAATAAGCCCGCGCGTGATAAACTACAAAATCCAAAAACACAAGATCAAACGCGAAAGCATCTGATTTCTGCCACAGAGGGCACGGCATAGCCTCAACCAAAACATCTTTAGAACACGAATACCACGAATCGCGCAAAGCGCGAGACGAATTACACGAATGCGGTCTCCGCAGTGTCATTCCTGCGAAAGCGGGAATCCATTCATTTCGAGTTCTGTAAACCAGAAACGAGAAGGAAGATTTCAACCACATCATTGCGTTCCAACAGGAAAGCCACACAAGAGCAGGAGACTATGAAGGATAAACCGTGGACCGTGAATTGATTTCCCAATCCAAAATTCATAATTACGAAGGAGTGCGGATGAAACACCCAGGCATTCCACACGCGGCGAAATGGGTCATATTGCTGCTTATGGCGTTGACTCTTTTGCCCGGCTGCGGCCATGGCCGCAAGAAATACCTCGAGCAGGTTGTGCCCATTGTCGAGCAGAACGACGCCGTTGACGCTCGCTTTTCGCAACTGCCCCGAATAAACGCATTCCAGGACCCGAACTACCTCCCGACGCTCGACAGTTGTATCGGCGAAAAACAAGGTCTTCTGGGGCGGTTGGAGATTATGCAACCGCCTTTCCTCATGGCGACTACGCACGCGAAGCTGATACAGGCCATGAAAAACGGCATACGCTACCTTCAATCCGAACGCGAAAAATTCGTGATTGCGGCCCGGAAGATGGCGCAAATGCCTCCTCCTGTGCCGCAGGGCAGCGAAGAGATGGAGATCGTCCGCGAATACCAATCTCAGACTTCCGCATATCAGGCGGACATGCGAGAGCAACTGATGAAGCAACAATATGAGAAGCTTTACGATGAAGTTCGAGACGAACTCGAACGCGCCAAGAAATTATGATTTATTCTGTAAACCGTAGACTGAAGACCGTAGACAGCAAACTGTAAACCGTGAACTGTAAACTGTAAACTGTAAACCATGCCCCAGGAGGACTTCATGAACGTCTACATCGATTATCCGGGCCGAATGGCGAGAATACGCAAGGAAATGGCCGAAGAAGGAATAGACATCATTCTGGCGACTCGCGAGAAAAGCGTTTGTTATATCAGTGGCGCGTTTGTGCCGTGGCGCAGCTACGCGCTTGTGTCATCCGACGGCCAGATCGAACTGAACACGCTTATGATGGACGCAGAGCGCGTCAAATCCGAATCGTGGCTCGAGAACGTCGTCGGCTCCGCACCCACGATGCCGGGTTTCTCGCTCATCGAGCAGGCCATCAGCCGCATCGAATCATGGGGCTGCGCGCAGAAAACTATTGGCGTCGAACTGGGACATTCTCCACGGCTTGCGGCAGGATTCCTCTTCGCGACCGAGTACGAGATGCTTTTGAAGGGGCTTCCGAAAGCGAAATTTGTGAATGCGGTCGATATTTTGGACAGGGTCTCCGCGATCAAAGAGCCGGGAGAGATCGCGCTCATGAAGCGCGCGGCCGCAATATGCGATGCCGCACAAGAAGTGGTCAAAGAGGAACTGCGGCCCGGCTTGACCGAACTCGAGATTGCCGGCATCGGCGAGCTTGCAATGCGCCAACTGGGCAGCGAGTTCCATTGGCCTATCACTGGCAGCAACGAGATCGCCTCGGGCGAACGCACGGCCTACACCCTGTGCGGTTGCACTCCACCGACCGACAGAATTCTGCAGCCCGGCGACAACCTGCTCGTTGACCTGCACAGCACTTACGGCCACTATTATTCCGACCTCTCGCACAATTACATCATTGGCAAGCCGACGCGCGAGCAAGACAAACTTGCCAAAGTGTACGAGGATGCCGCAAACCTGTTGCTGAAGAAGCTCGTGAAAGGCGCGCGCATAGGCGACATATGGCAGGAAATGATGGACCATCTGAGCTCGGTGGGCTACGTGCAGGATACTCTCGCTGCCTTCGGGCACGGGATCGGCATCGTCGGCCACGAATGGTACCCCGCGATTGTCAACAATGAGGAGTTCAGCCACCTGACGCTTCAGCCGAATTTGACCGAGGTCGCCGCCCTTGTGATAAACAGAGCGGGCGTCGGAGGAATGCGCCTCGAATGTCCCGTCCTGATAACGGAAAGCGGCAACGAAGTCCTCACAAAGACTCCGGTTGAGACAACGATAATCGACATCTGACGCGCAGAATAGATCGGGAGTCCGCAGAATCTGACGGGAATCAAAGAATCCTGAAGGGGCGCGATTCATCGCGCCCGACATGCGCTTGGAACCCGGAACTCCGCATGCGGTCGCGAGACGAAGGACAAAATGGACACAAAAGACAGACAAGAAATCGAGAAGATCATCGACGACAGGAAGAAAGCCCACCACGCGCTTCTCTTGAAAAACTCGGAAGTCTACAAGACTTTTCTCGAAGTGGAAAGAAAAGCTTTTTCGATCGGAGCCCTCGGGAAGAATCATAAGGAGCTCATTGCCCTCGGAATATCAATCGCAATCAATTGTGAATCGTGCATGGAATGGCACATTCATCAAGCGCTTGAAGCGGGCGCAACTGAAAGAGAAATCCTCGAAACTATCGAAGTGGGGATAGAAATGGGTGGCGGTCCCGCGACCGTCTCCAGCCGCTTCGCCCTCAAGGCGTTGGAGTATCACACTCAAGAAAAGCCGTAGTACGGCCAAACTTCCACGGCGCGTTGCCCGGATGGATTCCCATGAATTTCTCGCTCAAACGGAGCAGGCTGCTCGGAGAATTCCTGGGTTTTTGTCATTCCCGCGAAAATGGGAATCCATGTTTCTTGCAGTTTTCTGTGGATGAGTCTTTTGGGCGACACACCGGCAATGCCTGACCTCGCCGGCCGGGAGGAACTCATGACTATCGAAGCAAGATTCGTTCATGTCAACATCGTCGCTGAAGATTGGAGGAAGCTCGCAGAGTTTTATCAGAAAGTTTTCGGGTGCGCCGTCGTCCCTCCCGAACGAGACATCTCAGGCCAGTGGCTCGAGGATGTCACAAACGTGGAGCGCGCCAGAATTCAAGGGGCCCACTTGCGTCTCCCCGGCCACGGTGACAGCGGACCGACGCTCGAAATTTTCCAATACAATCGTGCCGGAACAAGGGACGAAACCGCTGCCAATAGGCCCGGCTTCGGCCACATTGCGTTTGCAGTCGAGGATGTCGAAGCTGCTAAGAATGCCGTGGTGTCAGCGGGCGGCAAGGCCTTCGGTAAGCTTGTCTCTGTGGATTACCCAGGGTATGGAAGGCTCACCGTGGTTTATGTGACCGACCCCGAAGGGAACTTGATCGAGTTGCAGAAGTGGACGCACTGATAAGTCAAGAGTCACAGGTCGAAAGCTAAAGGTCAAGAGCAAAAGGAAACTGGCAAGAAATGATGAATGAACGGCTGATAAAAGCGGAGAAGCAAGCGGGATTCGCGATCTAAAATCGATTGCTCCTTCACCCTTCACTATATGTCGCGTTTCCCCTTTTTCCCTTGTCTTTTCCTCCCTTTTGCCTTTGCCCTTTCGCCTCTGTTTCTAAAGCGCTTCCTCCTCCCGCGCCTTCTCATATTCGTTGCGCCGCGCTTTCAGATACGTGGGCACAGGCACGTCCCACCAGCCGACAGCCGGGCTGCCGGTGTAAGGATGCTGCCGGTTGACTATCACCTCTACGACCGCCGGCTTGCCACTGTCGAGCGCGCGCCTGACAGCCGGTCTTATTTGGTCGGCCTTTGTCACGTGCTCGGCATGGCATCCGAATGCTTCGGCCACTTTCGCGAATTCGGGTGAGTAGGGCTTGCCCTTTTTCTCGAAATCGCACGCATACGCCCGCTCCTCACCGTACGCCGACATCTGCAAATCTCTTATTGATATCCAGCCCGAATTGTTCACCAGGAACACCACAACGGGAATGTCGTACTGCACAGCAGTAGCCATTTCCTGCATTGTCATCATGAAATCTCCGTCGCCGATTGCGACCACTACCGGCGCATTCGGCTTGGCAAGCTTTGCGCCCATCGCTGCCGGAAGCGCCCACCCCATTGTCGAAAAGCCGCCCGTCGTCAGAAGTGTTTTCGGCTTTGTGAAAGGAAACTCCTGCAGGATCTGCGCCTGCGAGTTGCCCGACGAGCACGCCACAATTGCCTCCTCCGGCAGTTCTTCGCGCAATTCCTTGAGCGCGCGTGAAAGCGTGGGCGGCGTTCGATTGGCCTCCTGCAGTTTACCGACAGCCGCAAGCCATTTCTTCCTGAGCGCCTGTATCTCCCTGAAATATTCCCCCTTCTTCCGTCCGGCCTTGTACCCGCTCTGGATAATGGCGTTCAGCAAATCGGCCAGCACGATTTTCGCGTCTCCGATCAAGCCCACTTCAATGGGATAATTCTTTCCAATCTCGGCTGCGTCAACGTCGGCATGGATCAGCTTCGTCGGCGGAATTGAGAAACTCACGCCGTGGCGATAGGAAGACGCGGTCTCGTCGGCGAATCTGCATCCGACCGCGAGGAGTACGTCGGCCTGCGAGCACAGAGTGTTGCCGACTGTCGTGCCTTTGCTGCCGGCATGCCATCCGTACAGCGGGTGGTTCTCCGGGAAACAACTCTTACCCATCATGGTTGTGACAACCGCCGCCCCGATAAATTCCGCCAGCACCTTTAACTCTTCCCACGCCTGGGAAGAAATCACTCCTCCGCCTGCTAATATCACAGGTCTTTCCGCCGTCGCAAGTAATCTCGCCGCTTGCTCGACGGAAGCAGGGTCGGGCTTCACTCGAGTTGCGCATTTGTGTTCCTGCGGATCGGGAATCTTGACGTCTGCGCAGTCAGCCTGAACGTCCATCGGCAGGTCTATCAGCACTGGTCCGCGCCTGCCGCACAGCATATGACTGAATGCGCGCTGCATGATATGGGGCAACTGAGCGACGTCCACAACCTGCCAATACCGCTTGACGACAGGCTCGAGCACTCGAGGAAAATTCGCGCTGTGCGTCCGCTCGATCTCCTGGAGCACTCCGCGCCCGAACATGTGCACGTGTGTGTCGCCGGTCAAAGCGAGGACGGCGGTCGAATCGACATATGCCGTCGCGAGCCCGATGGCGGTGTTGATCGCGCCAGGCCCGATCGAAGTGAAAGCCGCAAGCGGTCGGCCGGAAATCCTGTAGTAGCCGTCGGCAAGGTGTACCGCGCTCATCTCCTGCCGCACCTGGATCACTGAGATTCTGTCCTTCGCTTTGAATAGCGCGTCAACCAGCCCGAGGCAGCCATGGCCCGGGATGCCGACGGCATACGGCACTTTCTCCTTTACAAGATATTCGACCACGATCTCTCCGCCGGTCATTTTCATGTGGATTGTCTCCTTCTGCCGTCCTTTATTGCGGGCATGATGGCGCATCGTGTCCCCAATTTTGCCACCTTCATGTAAATCGTTTCCTTTTGCTACGATTATTCGGGGACACCTTGCCGCAAGGTGTCCCCGAATAATCCAAGCGAGCTCCTTCCGACGCGCTTCCGACAGTTTGTTGATATATACCCAAGAATCCCTTTGCCATCTTCGGCGTTGGCGGCTTCCATACGCGCATTCGCTTCGCTATTTCTGATTTCGTGAGCTTGACATTCAGTTTTCTCTCGGGAATATCAATCTCAATCAGGTCGCCGTCTCTCACGATGGCAAGCGGCCCTCCCTGCGCCGCCTCCGGGCTTACGTGGCCGATGCAAGGTCCCCGCGTCGCGCCCGAATAGCGTCCGTCGGTCACCATCGCAACCGAGTCGCCCAAACCCATTCCGACGAGCATGGCTGCCGGTATGGACATCTCTCGCATGCCCGGGCCGCCTCGCGGGCCTTCGTATCTTATAACCAGTACGCTGCCCGGCTCTACCTTCTGCCGGGTCAGATGCTCGCGGACGTCTTCCTCTCGCTCGAAAACCACCGCCGGTCCTTCATGTTTCATCATCTTTAGACTCACGCCGCTTGTCTTCACGACTGCGCCTTCAGGCGCGAGGTTACCATAGAGAACCGCGATGCCGCCCTCTTCAGCGAGCGGCTTGCCGAGCGGCGCGATGATCTCTCTCTCGGGCGCGTGCGCCGACCGCGCGATCTGTCTCAGAGTTTTCCCCGAGACCGTCATCTGGTCCAGATGAAGCAGGGGCGACAATTCCTTCATAAGGCCCGGCACTCCTCCCGCGTCATGAAAATCGAGCAGGTTGAACGCAGAGGCGGGTTTGAATTTGCAGAGTAGGGGAGTCGAACGGCTCAAACGATCGAACTCCTCCAAAGGAAGCTTGATGCCGAGTTCGGCGGCGACCGCAGGCAAATGCAGCACGGCATTCGTCGAGCCGCCAAACGACAACAGCACTCTGACGGCGTTCTCGAACGACGAGCGCGTCAGAAAACTCGAGGGCTTCATCTTTCGCCTAACCAGTTTCACAATCTGTTTGCCCGTTGCCCGAGCCAGGCGAGAGCGCGCGGGGTCGACCGCCGCGATGGTGGCCGTGCCCGGGAAGGCAAGCCCCAGTACCTCGAGCAGACAGCACATCGTGCTCGCGGTTCCCATCATGTTGCAGACGCCAACGCTCGCGCAAGTGGTCGACTCTATCTCGTCGAACTCCTTTTGCGTCAGTTTGCCGGCCACAAACTTTCCAATCGCTTCCTTGATGTCGCACGTCACCATGTCGCCGCGCGGCATCATGATGCCGCCCGTGAAGAATATTGAGGGGATATCGAGCCTGAGAGCGGCCATGAGCATCCCGGGTATGATCTTGTCGCATGAGCCGATGAGCACGAGACCGTCAGCCTGATGTGCGCCTGCCATCAGTTCAACCGACGCGGCAACCACGTCGCGTGAAGGCAGAACGTAATGCATTCCGCGCCCTTGAGCGATCCCATCGCAAGGCCCGATAGTGTTGAACTCGGCGGGCATGCCGCCGGCTTCCCAGATTCCCTCTTTGATGCGCTCGGCGGTCTCTCTGAGATGATAATGGCCGGGGTTCATCTCCGACCACGAGTTGGCTACCGCAATCAATGGCTTCCTCATGTCCTCGTCGGAGTACCCGACCGCCTTGTACAATGCCCGGCGGTAAGCGTCATCGGTTGTTTTATTTTGGATTTTGGATTTTGGATTTTGGATTGAAAGCGTCATGCACAGTCTCTCATGTCGTCTGTTGATTCCTTATTCTGCCTCTCGGTCGGCGATCTGTGGCCCGCATTGCTCATGCTTGAAATCTTGATCCCTACCCTGTTTCTTCTTTTCTTGGTGTCTTCATGGTAAATTATTTTGCTTTCATTGGGGCTTCGCCGCGCTGTGTTTATCTGTGGTTAATACGTTTTTCTTCTCTTCCAATCCAAAATCCAAAATAGAAAGGCCCACAGCCATCTGCGGCTCCCTCTGCCGCTTTAGCTGATCTTCAACATTTCCTTCAACACCCCCGACACGATCTTCCCATCCGCGTTCGAGTGAGCCGACATAAACGCTTTCATCACCCTCCCGAAATCCTTCTGTTCGGTTGCGTTCAACTCCGCCACGAGGCTTTGCATGGCGGACCGTATCTCGCTCTCGTCCATCATCTGGGTGGACAAGAAGCTCTTGATTACTTCGATGTCGCGCAGATACCCCCGGACTTCGTCAGGTTTGCCGAGAGACTCGTATTCCGCCTTCGCCTTCTCATATTTCTTGAGCATCTTCTGGACCGCCTGATTGGCCGCCGCGTCCTCTAGAGTCTTGCCCGTTTCCTTTTCTTTCAGAAGCAGTTCAGCTTTGATCATTCTTAAGGCGGAAAGGCGTTCCTGATTCTTACTCTTCATTGCATCTTTGAGCGCAGCTTCAACCTTCTCTTTTATCGTCATGATGAATCCTCCTGAGAAATGAACGCCATTCTCATAACGAACGCAATTCTAACAGCATCAATCCCAAAATTCAATTGTGATAGTGGGTTTCTTTGGCAGTCCTGAACACATATGCTATAATACACCATTGGAAATACCCTTGTGTATTTTCGATGCCGTGGGCATCGTTCCAGCGAGAGAAAGGCTGATATGCCGTCCGCCGAGGACTCCAAACTCGACAAAAGGCTTGATGAGGATGCCATCTCCGTGCAATCTAACCCCCCGCTGGACGAGTCATTAGACTCCGGAAAGCCGATTACTCCTCCGGACGAGTCGCCGGATGCCGGAAAGCCGACTCCCCCTCCCGAAAGTGTGTCGCCCCCATCTCCCCAAGTCGAAAAAGAAGCGCGCCCGGATGATAAGCAACCTCAGGAATTCAAGGCCGGCGACACAGTCGGCATCTATCGAATTGAAAGAATGATTGGCAAGGGGGGAATGGCGACCGTCTATAGAGCGTTCGACACGTCCACGCAGCGCGTTGTCGCTCTGAAAGTGCTCAAGAAGAGGTTTGCCTCGAGTCTCAAGGCTTTGGCTCGCTTCGACCGGGAATTCCTCGCTCTCGAGTCGCTCAGTCATCCCAATATCGTGCGGGTGCTCGATAAGGGGGTTGAGAATGGCGCTAATTATTTCGTCATGGAGTATGTTGACGGCGCCAGCTTCTCCCGCTTGCTCAGGCATAGAAAACTGGCCTTCAATACCAAGGCGCAAATATTACTCCAGGCCGCCGCTGCGCTCGATTACGCCCACAGGAAAGGGATAGTTCATAGGGATGTAAAACCTGACAATATACTCATCGACCGCACCGGCCGCGCAAAAATAGCCGACTTCGGCATCGCCCAGATAACGAAGTCCCGACTTCCGCTCACTTCGATAACGGTCGTCAGCAGTTTCATGGGCACCGCCGATTATATGGCCCCCGAGCAGCGCGTGGATGCGAAATCCGTTGACCATCGCGCCGACATATTCTCCTTCGGCGTGATGCTCTATGAAACGTTTACCGGACGCCTCCCCATCGGCAATTTTTCTCTCCCAAGCCAGTTGAATCCGGAAGTCAGCAAGAGGATGGATGGCATTATCCTGAGAGCCCTACGCCAGAATCCCGCTGAACGATATCAGTCCATGGCGGAACTGGCTGACGACCTGCGGCGGGAAACGCAGACTTCGCAATGGAGCAAACTTGCCGCCCGCATGTCGCTCATCCTTCAGGTCGAAAGTTGGAAGAGAGTGTTCCAGATCAGGGCCATAGGGGCAGCGGGCTTGTTTGCAGTTGTCCTGGCCGCTCTCATATGGCTTCTTTCGACAGTCGGCAAGTCAAGTCCTCCCTCCACTGACCTCAAACAGGCCGAAACAAGCGAGACCCCGGCGGGTCAAGCAACAACGGAGCCGTCCGGCGAATCCCTTCCTCCGCAGCCCGCAAACACGCCCGAGAATATGGTCTATGTTCCCGGCGGCGATTTCATAATGGGGAGCGAATCCGAGTTCAGCGACCAGCGCCCACGACACAAAGTGAATCTGAGCGCCTACTTCATCGACATATATGAAGTCACAAATGCGGAATATGAGAAATTCGTGGAAGCCACAGGGCGTCCCCAGCCGTTGGTCAAGGAATTCTGGGCCGAGCCGTTCAACTGGCACAACGGCACGTATCCTCCCGGCAAGGGCGACCATCCCGTCGTGCTTGTGAGTTGGAATGACGCGGCCGCCTATGCGAAGTGGGCCGGCAAACGCTTGCCGACGGAAGCGGAATGGGAAAGAGCCGCGCGCGGAGCCGACGAGCGCAAATGGCCTTGGGGAAATAAGTGGGAAGTGGACAGGTGCAACACGGCAGAAAGCTTCCTCAATTCGACGCAGCCCGCGCATTCCTTCGCCAAAGGCAAGAGTCCCTTCGGATGCTTTAACATGGCAGGCAACGTAATGGAATGGACTGCAGACTGGTTCTCCGAGAGCTACTATCGCGATGCGCCGTCCAGAAATCCGCTTGGCCCCCTGACAGGCGCGTACAGAGTTGCGCGCGGCGGCGCATGGGACAGCAACCTCAATCTTTACGTCCGCACCAGCTACCGCCAGTACTTCTCGCCCGATGCAAGAAACTCCGACCTAGGCTTCCGTTGCGCAAAAGACTACGTTCGGAAATAGTTCCCCGATCTGCGTGAATAGTTCTCCTAAATATGTAGGGCCGCAATTCATTTCGCCCTTGGATGCATTCCCATCTCTTTGTAGGGGCGACTCGGTGAGTCGCCCTTACCCAAGAGGCTATTCGCATCCCTGAAAGCGCATACGCATCCTCCCGTTGGTGTGAATTTATTCGCACAATTCGTGCAGGAAACATCGCCCCAAAATAGCAACGTGAATCCACGATCTCAATCGTGACTACCGCCAAAAAAACAAAAAGCCGCTCACGTGGAAACGTGAGCGGCAAGTGCGGGGAGGGGGACTTGAACCCCCACGAGATTGCTCCCGTCAGCCCCTCAAGCTGGTGTGTCTGCCAGTTCCACCACCCCCGCAAACCAATTCATTATAACCACCACCAATCAAAATGTCAAAAAACGACAAAACCTCTCTTATCCGCAGATTACGCCGATTCTCCCAGATTCTTCTCTGCGCAAATCTGTATTGCTCACTGTCAATTTCTTGAGTTTCTTTCGCGATTTTCTTGAACACATTTGGATAACTCATTGTCCTGAAATGGATTCCCGCTCTTGCGGAAATGACCCCGACGGTTGTCCATTCGCGTAATTCGTGTTCCCAATAGTTTTTCTTTTTCCCCGAATCCGTGTTAATCCGTGTGAATCTGTGGATAAGAATGCCTCTTCTTTTTCTTCTTCCTCCCAAATCCATTTCCTTGTTTCTTCTTTTCTTGGCAACTTGGTGATAAATTCTCTTGCTTTTATTTGGTTGCGGCTTCGCCGCGCTCTGCAATCTGCGGATTGTCATTTTTTTCTTTGCCTTCTTCGCCTTTTTATGATTTAATTCTGTTCAGTCCAGAATCCAAAACCTGTCCTCGACTCTGATCGAGAATCTAAAATCCAAAATCACTCGAGAGGAGGCTACTTCAAATGGCCCTTCGAACCCCCGAAGAATACCGGAAAAGCCTGCGCGACGGAAGACGCATCTACATGCTCGGCGAAAAAGTGGCGGATGTCACTGCGCACCCGCTGCTCAAAGTCGCGGTCGAAACAGTGGCGCAGGATTTTGCGCTCACGGAATCCAACGACCCCGAAATCCGAAATCTCTTTGTCTTTCCTGACAACGAAACAGGCGAGCCGATCAGCCGCTTCTTCAAAACACCGGAAAACACCGCTGACCTCGAAAAAAGGAGCGAGATGATCGCGCGCTCCATCCGCCTTACCGGTGGTCTGCCGTTCGGTAAGGACGTCGGCACTGATTGCCTGAATGCGGTAATGGTCGTCGCCGACCAGATGGGCAATGAGGAGTACAAGGAGCGCGCTAAAAACTATTTGCGCTTCATCCGGAAGAACGATTCCGCCATGTGTGGCGCCGTGACCGATGCCAAGGGCGACCGTAGCAAACCGCCCTCAAAACAGGCGCATCCCGACTATTATCTTCACGTCGTGGACAAACAGAAAGACGGCATCGTAGTCAAAGGCTGCAAAATGCACATAACGAGCGGGCCGGTGGCAAACGAGATCATTGTCACTCCCACCCGGCAAATGCGCGAGGACGAGGGCGATTATGCCGTCAGCTTCGCGATTCCCGCGAACGCCGAGGGGATCACCATGATATGCAGGCCTGGACGCGGCGAGCAGACTCCCTATGAGTTCCCCTCCGGCGCGCCAGTGCGCACTCTATCCGAAGCGATGGTTGTGTTCGACAACGTCTTTGTCCCATGGGAGCGCGTCTTCATGTGTGGCGAATGGCAATTCTCGATGCTGCTTGCATACACGTTTGCGAGCTTCCACCGGTTCACCGCCATCAGCTACAAGATTCCGATTGTCGAGCTCATTGCCGGCTGCGGCGTCGCAATGGCCGAATCGAACGGCCTCGAAAAGGCCGGCCACATTCGCGGGAAACTCGCGCAGATGGCGGCATACGTCGAGACGCTCAAAGCCCTTACCCGCGCCGCCGCAAGAGACCCAATCATGTACGGCGGCATCGCAATGCCCAACCCCCTCGTCGCCAACATGGCCAAGCTCCATTTCGCAAGCGGCTACCATAACTTCATTCAACTGGTTCAGGACGTTTCAGGCGGAATCATCACGACCTTCCCCACATATGAAGACTGGAACAATCCGGATACGCGCGGCTTCATGGAGCATTACCTGGGCGGCTCCGACAAATTCACAACAGAGGAGCGATTGCGACTAATCCAGCAAACTCACCGCTGGACCGCGTCCGCCGAACACGCCCACATGGAAGTCACCACGGTTCACGCAGAAGGCTCGATGGAAGCCCAAAAGATGATGATACTCCTCGAGGCGCCCCTCTCGGAATACGCAAACCTGGCAAAACAAATGGCCGGAATCAGTGGCTGAAGAACTGTCCAGTGACCAAGAATATGTTTTCATAAATATGGTCACGTATCCCCGGCCTTACGTCGGGGCGACCCGGTGGGTCGCCCTTGCATCCGTGTTCTGGTGAAAAACGTGATTGAATTTGTGAAACAGACCGCTAGGTAGAGCGTTTCCCAAATAACATAGCATTGATTCGGCGACGTTCCCCCCTTTTTCAAAGGGGGAGCATTGCTCAGATGCCACGACACGGTCGCGTGCCTGCCCCTGTGCAGACCAACGCCAGCGGCGCCCGGAGTCAGTCCGGCCACGCGCAAGAGGTCCCGTGTTCGGCCTGGGCTGCGTTTCATGGCGTGATCAAAATATCCATAAAGGACATGTTCATGTCTGGGACGCATTTCCCACAAACTCATAGAACTCACAATAGAGATGATCGTCAGAGAAAGCGTCAGACCCAACGAATCGGAGGAGTTTCAAAGATGAAAATAACAAGCAAATTAGCAGGTTCTCTCGGAATACTGGCCGTCTCACTCTGTATGATTGTCACTGCGAATCAGTCCTCTGTGGGAAGCCAGTCCTATGGATATCAGAAGCGGAGTTTCCTTAAGGCGGACTTGCAGTGGAAGTTCTCCACCCTCATCGATGAATTCGACAAATATTTCAAGCTGCCTAACGAGAAGATCGAGAACGGGACGCCGGACAGGCACGATAAGATAGAGATCGAGAAGAATGTTCGAATCCCGATGCGTGACGGCGTTGCGCTTTATGCCAACGTCTACAGGCCGAAGGCCGATGGGGAATTCCCGGTCATCCTGACCAGGCTCCCTTACGGCAAGGATGAATACTATTGTTCCATGCCTGCCATGGGAAAATTCTGGGCTAAGAAGGGATACGCTTTCGTGGCTCAGGACGTTCGCGGAAAATTCTGTTCCGACGGCGAGTTCGACCCTCTCATCAACGAGGTCGAAGACGGATACGACACGCTCGAATGGATTTCAAGACAGCCATGGTGCGATGGCAACATTGGGATGGAAGGAGAATCGTACTACGGTTATACGACCTGGGCGGCCGCTGTGAGCGGACACACAAGTCTGAAATGTATCTCTCCTATGAACACCGCGATGGATTTCCATAATGTGATATTCCAAAACGGCGCGCTCACGCTGCAGACGGCGGGACTGTATCCCATTTTGATGCATGGGAAGAAATATCAGAATGTGATACGTCTCGACCGAATGCATCTTCCACTCATCACAATGGATGACGAAGCCGGCATCCCCACCCAGTCTTACGACAAGCTCCTCAAGCATCCGTTTCGGGATGAGGTCACGGAAAGTTACAATCTTCACAATAGGCGAGAACGTGTTGAGATACCGACGCTTGTTGTTGGAGGTTGGTACGACGTGTTTCTCAAAACTACCATTGATGACTGGTTCATGCAAAAACAGAAGAACGCGGCTACTGAAGCCGGAGGAAAACAGTGGGTACTCATAGGCCCCATTGATCATGAGTCTACCACATCGCATACAAACCGTATCGGCCGGCTTGATATCGGTGCCAAAAGCGCTACGACGATCTGGAAGGTCAGGCAAGAGTTTTATGACAAATACCTGAAGGGAATCGACAACGGCTTCGAAGAAACGCCGCCGGTCCGGATTTTCGTCATCGGCGACAACGATTGGCGATACGAAAACGAGTGGCCTCTTGCAAGAACACAATATACGGATTACTACCTTCACAGCGGTGGGAGCGCGAACACGCTGAACGGAGACGGCACATTGAATCCGGGCGCCCCCCTTGATGAACCGTTTGACACTTATGTATATGATCCCAAGGACCCCGTAAAGATACACTATGATATTGATCTCTGGGCACTGGCCGCGCAGATGAAAGATAGGCTTCCTGCAGAGAAGAGAGAAGACGCTCTTGTGTATACGAGCGCGCCGCTGGAGGAAAATACGGAAATCACCGGTCCGATCAAGGTCACGCTTTATGCCGCGTCATCGGCTGTGGATACGGATTTTACCGCCACCCTGGTCGATGTTTTTCCGAATGGATATTTGCATTTGATCCAGGAAGGTATACAGCGGGCAAGCTCCCGCGAATCCGACACAGGGCCGACCTTTCTCAAGCCCGAAGAGATTTATGAGTACAACATCGATCTCTGGGCCACAAGTTATGTTCTGAAAGCGGGCCACAAGATACGCGTCGAAATATCAAGCAGCAACTTCGACCGATTCGATCGCAATCTGAACACCGGCGCCGAATTCGCCACGACTTCCGAAACGGCAAAAGCTACCCAGAATATCTACCACAGCGAGGAATACCCGTCATACATAACTCTGCCGGTTATTCCCAGATGACCAGAATCAAATGTTCCGAAAGGATATGAACTCGTTCAAACCTTGACTATTCCGAAGCTTTCACTCTTCCAACCGTTCAAATATCGCCCCGAGAGAGTGAAGAGTTCGTTTGCAACTCTGCACTCTGTTCCATCACCGTAGTCATGCCATGAAAGTCACTGCTGTCCAAGATAATCTGAAAACGGTATCCTGGACAAGAAAAACCCCTGATTTTATCGGATGTTTTTGGTCCTCTGGAAATGAGGTTCCCTTTAGCCCGTAAAATGCTGTCCAAGACACGCAAGGGCCATAAGTGGAGGCCTTTTGTCGATCAGAAGGCTTCCAAGCTCATAAAATAAGGGTTTGCTACGGTCCCATTGGCTTGATCTGAGCGCTTCGCGTGCTCCAAACCTTAAAATGCTGTCCAAAACAAAAAGCTATCTTGGACAAGAGTGATGATAAAGCAGTGTTTTCCATTGAAAAAGCTTCGGGGGAAAAGAACAAGAAGAGGCGAAAGGGAACAGGAAGAGTTTCGGGTCAATCGGTTGCGGATTGAATCGGAAACGAGGAATCCCATGAAGCGCAGGACTTCCGGGGTCAGCCATGCCGATGAACGCTGATGGGCAGCGTCGCAAAGGGCAACGTCAAGAATACTCGCGAAGGTTGTCGGGGGAGCTATTCCGTTTTTTCCAATTTTCTCAGGAGATGCTCGATCTCGGGGCGGAGGGGCGGCAATTCATCTTTGATGACGGTCCAAACAATGCTCAGGTCCACACCGAAATATTCATGGATAAGCTTATCGCGCATTCCCGCCATGCGTTTCCATGGCACGATGGACGCTTGAGCGCGTAAGTCGTCGGGAATCCGTTTGGCGGCTTCGCCAAGCACCTCCAGACTGCGCACCACGGAGTTGATCGTTTTGCGGTCATGCGTGAACTGCTCG
Organism: Candidatus Poribacteria bacterium; assembly: GCA_016215705.1. Lineage (GTDB taxonomy): Bacteria > Abyssobacteria > SURF-5 > SURF-5 > SURF-5 > JACRIR01. Next base: position 26,393 of record JACRIR010000127.1, read on the forward strand.
AAGAACATGCCCACGGTAAACTCGGCTGTCTCGTCAATGGCGTCAAGGATATCTTTCAGATAGTCGCCATAGTCTCGCATCACAGCATGGCCACTTCGTCGAGGATGTGGCGGCCAATTCGCGGCTTTAGCGCCGCTTTTGTCACCAATTCCACTTTCGCGCCGAGCCATTCGCTCATGCGTTCCTCGAGTTCGAGGAACTTGAAGAAGCCCACGGGCCTGGCGAATTCGACCAAGATGTCGATATCGCTGTCTTCGGTGGCTTCCTCCCGAACGCAGGAGCCGAAGACTCCGATCTCGGTCACGCCATAGTCGCGTGACAGTTCATCTCGTCGTTCTTGCAGGATTGTCTTGATTTCTCTCAAACCTAGCGGCTTCATCTCTCCCTCTCGCCTTTCGTGTGCGATTCGGGCGACTCTTTGGGCAGAACGAATTTGCCCGGTTTTCCCTGTTGGTCCGACACGGCAGAGCAGGCAACTCCGTATCTTTCACCGTCAGTATATAGCAGACGCCGGCAGAAATGCAAACACGATTCGTCTTCAGAGTCAGAATATGATTCAACCGTATTGGCACACGGCGAAGCATAGCCCCAACCAAAAAGAAGAAATGGGAACCGCAGACTAACGCAGATGAATGCGGATGATGGGAGGCGAAAGGCGAAGGGGGAAATGAAGAAGGAGCGACGCCGACAATCATTATCCGTTCTTTCCCTTTTGACTCTCGACCCGGGACTCGCGACGCGGGACTGCATTTCATTGACATTCGGACCTGAAACCCCATAGAATTTCCAAAGGCGTGGCGGAACAGGTCGGCGAGCTAATGGGCGAAGAAATCAGCGATCTGATAAAGATGCTGAAAAGCCGCGCAAACCGGCTCAGAGAAAAGTTGGAAGTATCAGATTGACAATGCCTGCTTTACCCCAAAGAGTCATCCAGAATCAAACGCTCATTGCGCTTATGCGGCAGACTTTCCATCGCTTGGGCCAAAAATGCGCCATTACATTCCTACGCAAAGGCGTCCTTGATACAAGCCTCTCCTTCCATCAATTGGACAAGGATTCCGACTCCATTGCCCGTTCTTTCATCGAGATGGGTGTAAGAAAAGGCACCCGTGTAGCTATGCTCTTGCCCAAATGCGTTTACTGGGTCGTAGCCCAGTTCGCCCTTCAGAAGATTGGGGCTATCAACGTTCCTTTGAATCCTGCCTTCAAAGCTAATGAGGTCGAATATCTTCTCAAAGAAACCGAGCCCAGGCTGGTCGTGGTCGGAATTAACCAGGAAGAACTGATCAGGACGATTGAGCCCGGCCTCCGCAGGTATTGCGTTGACCCTGAGGAATCATATAAGAGCCCGTCTTATTCAGACGAGGCGCCTATCCTTCGAGGAATCGAGGAGCCCGGCCTCCAAGATCCCGCAATTATTGTCTTTACTTCAGGCACGACTGGCCGGCCAAAGGGCGCGGTACTGACGCAGGGCAACCTAAGCCATGACGCCCAAAATGTTGTTGGAATATGGGAAATCAGCCCGGAAGACAGCTTTTGCCATGCCCTGCCTCTATTTCACGTGCATGGGTTATGCTTCGGGCTCCATACATCTCTTCTTGCCGGCGCCACCACGGTCATGCTTGATTCTTTCGATCCCAAGGTAGTCCTGGATATCCTGTCCAGAGAAGAGACCACCATGTTCATGGCTGTGCCGACGATGTACTCTAAATTGGTTGAAAGCCATCCGAAGGCCAAAGTGGACTATTCCCATCTCAGGCTTTTGACTTCGGGCTCCGCTCCTTTGCTCACGAAAGATTTTGAGCGAATCAAGATGACCTTCGGGAGGGAGCCGGTCGAACGGGAAGGGATGACGGAGACCCTCATGAATTTCTCCAATCCTCTTCGGGGAAACCGAAAGCCCGGCTCGATTGGACTGCCACTGCCATATCTTCAAGTGCGGATAGTCAACCCTGATACTTTTGAGGATGTCCAACCGGGGCAGGTCGGCGAAATCTGGTTGAAAGGTCCGGGAATCACCCCGGGGTATTGGCAAAATCCGGAGGAGACAGAACGCGCCTTTAAAGACGGATGGTTCAAAACAGGAGACCTGGGCAGGAAAGATGAAGACGGCTATTACTCCCTCACCGATCGGATCAAAAACATCATCATCACGGGAGGCGAAAATGTTTCACCCAAGGAAGTCGAGATGATCATCAATGAGCACAGCGATGTTGTTGAGTCTTCGGTTGTGGGCATCCCGGATGACACCTGGGGCGAAGTCGTGGTGGCAGCCGTGGTGGTCAAACACGGCGTTCATCTTGCTCCTGAAGCGCTTAAGTCTATGTGCAAAGAGCGGCTCTTGAACTGGAAATGCCCCCAAAGGATCCTCATAGTGAGCGAACTCCCCAAGAATCGAATGGGCAAGGTGTTGAGAGACGAAGTCAAACAGCTCTTCATGTAGTGGAGGAATTTCAAGGCATCGAGCTCAAAGAACATGGGAGGGAAGCTATGAAGAACTTATTGAAGCCGATTTCCTCGCCCCCACGCGAAGAAGAACTGATAGGCCGATTGGAAAAGGTCAGGACCCTGATGGCTCAAAAGGAGCTGGATTACTATGTCTCTTTTGATCCAATAAACATCTACTACCTCACCAACTTCGCCAACTATGTGCACGAACGCCCTTTCATTCTCCTGATTCCCATAGACGGAACGCCTAAAATGGTTTGTCCTCTCCTGGAGACAACCCATGTGAAAACGCGGGCACGGCTGAAAATGGAATATGTGACTTACTACGAATTCCCGGCGCCAGAGGGTCAAAACTGGTATGAGGTTTATCAACCTCTTATCAGCAACAAAGCCCGAGTGGGAGTTGAGTCGGTTATGCCCTTATTCATATCAGAAAAAACCCCAGGAGAACAAATCGTCACCGATATAATCGACGAGGCGCGGCTTGTAAAGACGGAATACGAAATAGGGCGGACCGTTCACGCATGCGAACTCATAAGCGAAGGGCACAAGATACTTCTCGAAGTCGCAAAACCCGGCACATTGGAACTATTAATATTCACCGAAGTTCAGAAATTCCTGATGGAAAAGCTCGTCGCGGATATCCCGGATTTCAATTATTATGTCACGAAGGTCGGGGCAGCAGTGTTGCCTCCCTCAAAATCTCACGATCCACATTTTGTGCCGACCCCGTTCCTCCCGATGGAGGAAGGTGGCCCTCATGTTTCCGGTGTCGGCGGTCAGGTTGACGGATACGGCGTGGAGATCGAGAGGACTTTCTTCCTCGGATATGTGCCGAACGGCATTAAAGAGCCCTTCGAAGTTTGCATGCAGGCGAGAGCCTTGGCCTATGAGATGGCGAAACCCGGTGCTATCTTGAGCGAGATAGACAAGAAGGTGAGAAAAGTGATTATAGATGCAGGCTATGGAGATCGGATTCTCCACCGCACCGGACATGGTCTCGGAATAACGGGTCACGAGGCTCCTTATATCGCCATAGGGGATGACAGAGAGCTTGTTCCGGGGATGCTCATCAGCATTGAACCCGGAATATACATAGAAGGACAAGGTGGTTTTCGCCACTCCGATACGGTATTGATAACAGAAACGGGCAACGTGAAACTGACGAATGCGCCTGAGAAAATGCAGGATCTCGTGATCCCGGTATGAGCAAAAGATAACAGCAGGGCACTACCTGCTGAGCGGGAACTCCTCTGGCGCCGACTTTCACCCTGATTGTGGCCTCAGAGTTCGTGAGCCAGAGATTCTCGTTGTTTCGCTTCAGAGTTTTCATCACTCATCATTCCGCATCGGTTGCCGTTTCCCTCTTTCCCCTTTTTTTGATATTGGCGTTCATCTGCGTTCATCGGCGGTTAAGAATGCTTCTTTTTCTTCTTTTCCCCGAATCCGTGAAATCCTCACTGCAATCTGATATGCTATTCTTTGCGAAAACTCCATCGGACAATAATATTGGCTAGCATCATGTCATGACAAAATCTTTGGAGATTGACGCGCTGTTCCTCGTAGGGGCACGGCGCGCCGTGCCCCCACAAGTACTAACAAAAACAACTTGACCTGACACTTGTATTCGGCGATAACACCATACATGACCGGTCAGAGAAGAATAATTCCAAAAGCATCTCTGGGCTTTGCCGCCAGCCTGATATCGGTTTTGATCATATTCATTCTTAACCGCAACGGCATCTATTTGGCCTGGGCGCAGGTTATCGCGGCAGCTCTTATAGGCGCAGTAGCGGGCGTTATTGAAAAGTCGCATAGAAAGGTAGTGCTGGGCATGGCTTTGGCCTGCATAGGTTGGATTTCCGGCGAGCATTTCTCAAGATTGCTCTTCCATTCCGTCGCCACATGGGTTTTTGTCGGAAGCTTCATAGGCATGACCGCAGGTATCCTCGAAAAATCGCTAAAGTCCGGCATCGGCGGGTTCTTTCTTGGCGCCATCGGCGGATTGGTTGGAGTGGCTGCGGGATTATCAACAATAATGGTCGACTGGACCCGCAGTCTTGACATGCAGGCAATGAGCATCCTGGGGGCCGGAGTTTTCATAAACCTGCTGCTCGCCTTTAAGGGTCCGAAGAGCCCCGATAGAGCTATTGTTGCCGCCGATGAGATTAGCAAACCAGAATCACCCAACAAAGATTTGGGTGGTTAGCGGGAGGCAGAGGTAAATGATTTTCCCAAATGGCGATACTCTCACACACGCATCCATGAATAGAAACTCCCGGGAGCATATTTCGCGCAGAGACTTCATTAGGCAGACAGCCTTCGGAGCAACAGCAGTTTCGCTCTCGGCCGGCGTATACGGATGTGCCGCATCTCCCGTGTCTCCCAGATCTGATCATACAAACCGTTTCATGAGCAACGGGAAAGCAGTTCTGCTTGTGGTGGAGGGTACGGATACAGGCAAAATGCTGGAGGCCGGCTTGAGCAGGCTGAATAGCTTTGCTCCGGATTGGATGCCGAAAAGCCTGGCCATGAAAACCAATACGGATTCGGCCGATCCTTATCCGGTCAATATCGACATGGAACTGATCCAGCCAATGGTTCGATATATAAAAGATTCCGGGACTGAAGATGTTATCATTTGTGACGCTCCCACTACAGGCATGGACAAAGATCGCGCCTTCAAGGGTCTCGGATACTTCGCTTTGGAGAAACAATCCGGCGTGAGGATAGTAGCCGGTGACGCCGGTGCTCGCAGCCAGTTTGTCCCTGTTCGCGATGACCGATGGGAGATCAGTCAAAGCATCGATGTGTTCAGGCCTTTGCACGAAGCCTCTTTCATCATAAATGTGGTGGTTCCCAAGCGTCATGTCGCTGCTCGCCTGACTTGCGCCCTTAAGAATCATTTTGGCTCTGTCTACGGCCCGGAACGCTGGTCGGCCCACCGAAAGGCAGAGGAGGGGGCGGATGGAACAAAACTCTTTGACAAGACGCTGTCGGAGTTTGCGGATGCGGTCAGGCCTGAACTTACAATTGTAGATGCGAGGTCACTGCTGACTAAAGACGGGCCGAAGCTCAGGGGAAGGTCGGAAGTCAAACGGAATATCAATAAATTGATCCTGAGCGGTGACATGGTTGCCACAGACGCTTACTGCGCTGATCTGATGAAGAAATACGATGATACATTTGACCCCGAAATGATAGCCCTGCAGTTGAGCTACGCCGAAGAGATCGGGCTTGGTACGACGCAGAAAAACAATATCGAGATCGTCGAAGTTTCTGCGTGAAGAAGGATAGGACTCAAAATCCTGTTCCTGTATGGGCGCAGCATGCTGCGCCCATACAGGAACCGACCAAAGTTGACAAAGCATTAGAGACGAAAGGAGCAAGTGGGAAAGGAATTCGTTTCTTTCCCCTTTTGACCATTTGCCCGTTTTCCCTTTTCCCCCAACAACCGGCATAGAGACTGGAGAGGTGATCTCATGCGTAAAAGAAAACTCAAGCTTGGCTTTGCCCCCACCCGCAGAAAAGTGTTCAGCAAGGAAGAGGCTGGACGGCAACGGAAACTAATCTTGAAAAAGATCAAGAGCCTCGGCGGCGTCGAGGTGGTGGACATCAACTGGCTGAATGATGAAGGCCTCATCTATGATATCAGCCAGGCGCACGAAGTTTTCAAGAAATTCCGCCACGAGTTCGTCGATGCCGTCTTTGTCCCCCACTGCAACTTCGGCACGGAGGACGCCGTCGCGAAACTGGGCAAAGAGCTTGGACTGCCCCTGCTTCTATGGGGTCCGCGCGATGATGCGCCTGGGCCCGACGGTCTGCGACTGCGCGACACGCAGTGCGGCCTGTTCGCAACCAGCAAAGTATTCAGGCGCATGGGCGTTCCGTTCACTTATATCGTCAACTCGACGCTCGACGATCCGGTTTTCGAGAGAGGGTTCAAGACTTTTGCCGCAGCCGCCTCAGCCGTGAAAGCGTTCAAGAACATGCGCGTGGGGCAGGTGGCCCCGAGGCCCGGCGCGTTCTGGACGATGATGGTCAACGAGGGCGAATTGCTCGAACGGTTCGGTCTCGAGGTCGTTCCGCTTACGCTCTCAGAAATAATCAAGCGCACCGAAGACAAAGTCAAGGCCGATAGAAAGGCAATCAACAGGGATGTCAGAAAGATCAAGACCGCCGTCGATACGACGAGTTGCAGCGAGGAGTCGCTTCAACGGATGGTCGGCCTTAAACTGGTGCTCAAGGAATGGGCCGAAGCCGAGGGGCTGGGCTCAATCGCGCTCCAATGCTGGACTGCCATGCAGGAAGAGATCGGAATCGTCCCATGCTTCATCAATGGTTTGCTGACAGGCGAGGGACTGCCGGTCACATGCGAAACCGATATCCACGGGGCTATGACCGCGATTCTGCTCCAGGCGGTCGGACTCAATGAGCGTCCCATCTTCTTCGCGGATCTTACCATCCGCCACCCGCAAAACGACAATGCCGAACTCCTCTGGCACTGTGGCAACTTCCCGCTCGCACTGAAAGACGAGAAAAGTCCCACCCTTGCATGCGGCCCTCACTTCGGAATGGAAGGCAACATGATCGGCTGCGGAGAGTTCCGGCTCAAGGAAGGCCCTATCACCGTTGCAAGAATGGACGGTGACCACGGCGAGTACTCGCTCCTAATGGGTGAAGGAAAAGCGGTGGCAGGCCCGCTCAGCCGGGGCACGTACATCTGGGCCGAATTCGGGAATTGGCCCCTTTGGGAAGAACATGTCGTTCGCGGACCCTATGTCCACCATGTCGCGGGCATTCACGGCAACTTCGCGCCTGCCCTCTACGAGGCCTGTCGTTATATCCCCGGCCTTAAGCCTGACCCCGTCGAGCCTTCAGAAACCGAAATCCAGAAGTGGCTTCGCGGACAGTGAATAAGGGAAAGACGAAAGGAACAAGGCGAAAGGGGAAAAGGAGAAAAGGAGATGGAACACAAGTGCCACAAACGTGAACGGATGGCACGAGTAGGACGTTGGAAACCTGAAGCCAGAACGTCATTCTGAGCGAAGCGAAGGATCTCTTCTTTGCTTTCTTTCCCTTTCGTCTTGCTCCTTTCGTCTTTCGCCTGGTCAAGGCGTTTCGCCTTGACTTCTCAGGGTCTGTGTGCTAGATTATCGCCGTTTTTTGTGCTATCGTTGAAATAACTATTGCCCGCGCATTATTCACCCTCTAACTCAAAGAACAGGAAAAAGTGATGGAAAAATTCGATGTAGGTGTGATCGGAGGCGGGCCGGGCGGCTACGTCGCAGCCATTAGGGCCGCTCAATTGGGCGCCCGAGTTGTTCTGGTAGAAAAAGACGAAGTCGGCGGAACCTGTCTGCTGCGTGGTTGCATCCCCACAAAAGCGTTCCTGGCCACGGCGGATGCGTTGGTCAAAGCGAGCGAAAGTGAGGCATTCGGCGTCAGCGTCTCCGGAGCCAAACTCAATTATGACAAGGCGTTGGAGCGCAAGAACACAATCGTCCAAAGACTTGTCGGCGGAGTCCACGGTCTCCTCAAGGCAAACAAGATAGAATTTGTGCGCGGCGCGGCCACTTTGCTCGGCGATGGCTGGATCAATGTTACGCTTCCACAGGGTCAGGCAAAAGGTGAATGCTCGAAGATTATCATCGCCACCGGCTCCGTGGCGATGCGTCCCGCAATCTTCAAGGTGGACGGAGTCAACGTTATCACCAGCGACGAGGCCCTTGATCTGAAGGAAGTCCCAAAGTCCATATTAATCATCGGCGGCGGCTACGTCGGCTGCGAATTTGCAAGCATGTTTCGCGATTTCGGGGCGCAGGTGACACTCATCGAGTTGCTCCCGCAACTGGTCCCGAGCGAGGAAAGAGAAGTCGCCCAGTTGCTCAAAGTCCAGTTGAAGAAGCGGGGCATCAATGTATTGACCAACTCGAAAATCGTCAGTCTGGATGTCTCAAGCGGCAAAGTCACCGCCAAAATAGAGTCCGGCGAAACATTCGAGGCCGAAAAAGCGCTCGTTTCGGTCGGGCGCGCCGTCGCCTCAAAGGGGCTCGGCCTCGAGGAGGCCGACGTCGATCTCGATGAACGGGGAGCCCCCAAAGTAAATGAAAAGATGCAGACAAGCATTCCCGAGGTCTACGCCATCGGAGATGTCCTCGGAACCGTGATGCTTGCCCATGTTGCAAGCGCCCAGGGCATGGTAGCCGCTGCGAACGCACTTGGCGGCTCGCGAGAGTTCTCCTACAAAGCGATTCCCAACTGCGTGTACACGCGTCCTGAAATCGCCAGCGTGGGCATGAAAGAGAGTGAGGCGGTCGAGGCCGGCTACGAAGTTGCCACCAGCAAGTTCCAGTTCACGGCCCTCGGCAAGGCGATGATCATCAATGATACCACCGGCTTCGTCAAGGTCGTGGCCGACAAGAAAACCGACAAGGTGCTCGGCGTCAGCATGATCGGCCCCGAAGTGACTGACCTCATTCACGAGATGGTGCTCGCGGTGCATCTCGGCGCGACCGTCGGCCAGATCGCGGAAATGATTCACGCGCATCCAACGCTCTCCGAGGCCATTCACGAAGCCATTGAAGGCATACATAAACAGGCCATACACATGATCAACCGCTGAGGAGGCATCATAGCCGCAGTCATCGCGAAGACAACCCCGTTGCAGACGGGAGCTTATTCGGGGACACCATGCGAGACATGGCGTCCCCGAATAAGCGGGTTCCCTCTTCGTTGACGCGCCTTGTCGGCTTATGCTAAGATTACCTCCGTGACGGAAGCGAAAAAGCATCGAAGCAGCAATAGAATCACTCTTCCGGCATGAGGTCCAAAGCAGAGAAGATACGGAGACAATTCATGCAGCTTTCGCAGGATATAAGTCTGACCACAATCTACCAGCCTATCGAGAAGGAATTGAAGGCGGTCAGGGAAAAGCTCCTTCTGCATCTGCGCGACGCCTTCGGCCTTATCAGAGGAATCGGCTTTGAAAGCACTGTTGTCGGCGGAAAGCAGATTCGCCCCGCGCTTGCCCTGCTTGCCGGTCTGTCACTCAGACCCGATAAGAACGACGTTCTCATCAATGTCGCCGTGGCGAGCGAGATGACTCACTTTGCCAGTCTTATCCACGATGACGTTGTCGACAATGCCACGACACGCCGCGGCGGTGAATCGGTAAACGCGCGCTGGCACGACAAAGCGGCCGTGCTCCTCGGGGATTACATTATTTCGCAGGCGCTTTACATCCTCAGCGACTATGACAATTCAAGCGTGCTTCGCACGATAATGAGCGCAATCAAAGAAATGTCGGAAGGCGAACTGCACCAGATAACCGCAGGCGCCGACGGCATAATCAGTGAGACCGATTATTACGACATTATCCGGCACAAGACCAGTTCGCTGATGGGCGCTGTCTGCGAAATGCCGGTGCATCTTCTTGGAGAATCCGCCGAAACCATAAACGCTATGCGGCTTTTTGGCCACAATTTTGGCATGGCCTTCCAGGTCGTGGACGATTTGCTCGACTTCGTCGCCGATGAAGATCAGGTGGGCAAACCCATATTCTGCGATATCAAGGACGGGAAAGCCACACTGCCGACTATCTGCATGTTGAAGCGACTCGACACGGCAGGCTGCGCCAGAATCAGGCGCATTCTCGAAGAGCGGGTTCTCGAAGAAAAAGACAAGGATTGGCTTACGGAGACCATTCGCGCCACCGGGGCGGACGAATACTGCGCCGATGTCGCCCGCCATTTCACTTCTCAGGCGAAACACGTGCTTGAGATACTTCCTGATTCGGAATACAAGAAATCGATGCTCGACCTGTGCGACTACATAGTTGCACGGGAAAGATAGAGCCGGAAAATTGCGGTGGAAATGCGCGTTCCGCACACCTGTACCGCCCTTCACGATGTCTCTCTTGTTCGGTCTATATAGCCCAAAACCGGTTTTGTGAGCAGACTTCGTTTGTGCGGCGCGATTATTCAGCAACAGTTTCTCAGGACACTATCTGAAAACAGGCGGCTGAGTGAAGGAATACAAACAGTTTCTTGGTTTCGGCACAACGAAGTCCTTGGTGTAAGCTGTCTTGTATGTGATTGGATTCCAACGGGTAACATCTTACAGGATAATGCCCGGGTCCAGTATGGCAAACTCCTTGCACATTAGCTTGTGGATATGCGACATGAGTAGTGATTACGGGGAAGGATGGCTGATGCGGCGATTTCCCGGATTTGACGCCGCTCTGTTATAATAAAACATTGACATTCACCCAGGAGAGGAAATGGCTAGAAAACTCTGGAAATTCCTTTGTTCCGTAAAATTGACAATCGTGCTTTTCGTGCTGATACTAATACCTTCCGTTATCGGCACGATCATCGTCCAGAATGCGCAGGACCCAAGCAAATACGCCGAAACCTACGGCCCTGCGTGGAACAACATATTCAGATATCTCGGTTTTTACGACATCTACCATGATATCCGCTTCATTGTTCTTCTCGTGCTGCTTGGCGTCAATACTTTTGCCTGTACCATCAATCGCCTCAAGCTTAAGTGGACGCTGCTTGGCACCATGTCTACCCATTTCGGGTTGTTGCTCATATTAATAGGCTCTCTCGTAGGCGCAACCCTTGGCAAGAAGGGATTCATGGTCATCCGTGAGGGCGAAACCACTGACAAGATCAGCGTCGGCCGGGCGACCGAAACGATGTCGACCGTACCCTTCAAAGTAAAGCTCGTCGATTTTATCCTTGACGAGGAAGAAACACCGGAAGAGAGACTATTGGTTCTCAATGTAAAAGCAAATAAGGAGAGAGGATACAAACTCTCCGAAGGACAGACTGTTTCCCTTTTCGCCCCCCGCTCGACAAAGCTTGCATCGCTCGTGGGAATGAAACCCAAAGGCGGCGACAACTTCACTGTGAAACAGTTTCTGCCTCATGCCACGCTGGCGCCCTCGCTGACCGAAGGTCCAGAGCCGACCGGCATAGCCGCAATGTCTTTCCGTGTGAAGAAAGACGGCAGCGAGCTCGAGGGTTTCACCGCCTCGAACGTCGAACATCCCTATCTGCTTGACGGCGGGCGCGTCGGCATCGGCTACAGCGAGATCGCATCGGCGAACGAGATCGATGAGCAGATTCGGAAAGTGGCCTCGCTGTCCAAAGCGAAAAATCAGATTGAGATAAGTCTTCCGGGAAAAGGAGTGAAAAAGGATTATCCGGCCGAAGTCGGCTCGAGGTTTAAGGTCGAAGGGACCAACTATTCGCTGGAAGTGCTGAGGTACGTGGCTGACTTCGTGAGGGATGAGACGGGGACGGTTTTCTCAAGGTCTGATTTGCCCCGCAATCCGGCGGTCCACGTGCGGATCACGTCGCCCTCCGGCTCAAAGGAGCAATGGATTTTTGCGAACTACCCAACGATGCATGCGACCGGCGAATTGCCTTTCGAGATCAAATTTGTGAGGAATGAGCTCGTCGGCGCCATTGCAGACTATATTCTTGTGGCAAACCCCGAGGGTGGCAAACCGATCCTTGCTCACGTGCGCCAGGGCAAGCTCGCTTCAAGAAAAGAGATTAGCCTCGGCGTGCCCGTCAACCCCGAGGCGACTGGCTATAGCATAATCGTCGATAAGTTCTTCAAAAACGCCAACATGGTCCGACAAATGATTAACCGCCCCGAAATGTCCAATCGGCCCGCGGTGGAACTTGCAGTTCAGTTGCACGGCGAATCGCATCCGATTTACCTCTGGGAGGGAGAGCCCGCGGACGTGAATGGATACAAAATGCTTTACAGGAGGGAGCCGAGGATAAAAGACTTTTACAGCGTCCTCCAGATAATCGACAGCGGGAAAATCGTGGCCGAGAAAAAGATCGAGGTGAACGACCCGATCCGTTATGCGGGATATGCGCTCTATCAGGCCTCGTACGACTCCGAAGGCCAGACATGGAGCGGCCTGCAAGTGAAGAAGGACCCGGGCGTTCCTCTTGTCTACGCCGGCTTCTTGACCCAGATAGTGGGGATGATAATCATCTTCTACATAAATCCTCTTATTAAGAAAGCGAGAAAAGCGCAATGAGCGGAACGCTAGTCAATTTTTCGTTTCTCACCTTCATAATCGCCTCGTTCGTTTACGCGGCCAATAATTTCGTCAAACGGGAAAAACTGGGCAAAGCGCTCGGATATGCAGGGTCGTTATCCCTCCTCGCGGGCCTCGTCATGATGACCGCCGCCATCCTCATCCGGTGGCGCTTGGCGAATCGGCCCCCTTTCAGCAACATGTACGAATCGCTCATACTGTTCGCATGGGCCATCCCGCTCATTTATCTCATACTCGAGTTCGCGTACCGCATCCGGGTCGCGGGCGCTATCGCATCGATCCTCGCGGTCATAGCGATTGCCGCGGCTTCCTTCTTCGATAACACAATCGAGGCGCTCGTGCCCGCGCTTCAAAGCAACTGGCTTTTGTACCATGTGCTCACGTGCTTCGTGGGTTACGCCGCCTTTGCGATCTCGGCCGCGGCAAGCGTTGTCTACCTGATCCTCATAGCCTCCGGCAGAGCGCCTAAAGCGGCTGGCGCAGCAAGTCCCACGGAAGCAGTTCGCGTGCTGCAATCATTCAACTACGAGGCCGTCCGGTTCGGCTTCCTCTTCCTCGGGATAGGAATCATTACAGGCGCGGTCTGGGCGAACGAAGCATGGGGAACTTATTGGAGCTGGGACCCGAAGGAGACGTGGTCGCTTATCACGTGGATCATCTACGCCATAATGATTCACTTCAAGTACGTCTCCGGCAGATTCGGCATAAAGGACATCAATTTCTTTAACGCGGTCTGCTCGATCCTCGGCTTCCTTGCTGTGGTATTCACCTATTTCGGTGTTAATTTCCTGCTCAGCGGGCTGCACTCATACGCATAAC
>JACRIR010000132.1 GCA_016215705.1 Candidatus Poribacteria bacterium
AAGCTGTTGGGAAGGATCTGCCCGATTTACTGACGTTTGCGAAAAGCCACGAAATCGCGAATAGCATAGGTTGCAGCGTTTGTCAAATGCCAAAGGAAAGGAGTTATCCACGAAGATCACGAAGTGACACGAAGCGGTTCAAGGGCTCCCAATCTTTTGTTTGGGCGTATTTCAAAGAAATCGTGCGTTTTCTCCCCGGCTCTTCTTTCCCCCCAGTTCCCCGTGGCCCCCGTGGTTACGGCTTCCTTCTTTGCGTTCTTGCGGTGAATGGAGATTCTTCGCTTCGCTCAGAATGACGTAGCGACGTTAGAGTGCGAGCCGTGGTTCAGTCTTCGCTTGCCGGTTCAGAACGCAGCTTCTTTTTCTCGGACACCAGCTTCTTGTTCTTGAGCATTTTTTCTTTCGCGCGCTTCGAGCGCTTGCGTTTCTGGCGGCGGAGTTTTTCGCGGCGCCGTTCTTCTTCGCTTTGCCGTCCGAGGATCATGCGCTCGATTTTGTCGGCGAGGAGACGGCGGGCAAGGAATCGGTTGAGCGCCTGCGAGCGCTCGCGCTGAACTTTGACCTCGAGCCCGGTCGGAATGTGTTTGAGATATACGCATGTGGCGACCTTATTGACGTTCTGGCCGCCGTGGCCGCGCGAGCGAATGAATTTTTCGACGAGGTCGCTCTCGCGTATCCCGAGCGCCTGCATTTTGTCGAGCAGAGCTTGCTGTTTACCGGGATTTATGCCGAAATCAGACATATCTTTTTACCTCGAGGGGGGAAAGGGAGAAACGGAACACGAATAATGCGAATCCCGACAAATGACACAGATGAGATTCTTCGCTCCGCTCAGAATGACGTCGCTTCTCACTTTTGTCCCTTTTGCGCAATCGGGCGCAATGAATTGCGCCCCTACATCCCTTTTCGCCTCTTCTTAACCCGAAACTCTAAACCCTAGTAGAGCGCCTCCTAAATAATGTTGCAATGCTCCCCCTTTGAAAAAGGGGGGAACGGCGCCGAGTTAAGTGCATGTTATTTAGGAAACGCGGTACTAGACCCCGCGCGAAGCGCACGGTTCCCCTTTCGCCTTTCGCCTACTCTATGCCGTATCTTCTCATTTTCCGCCAAAGCGTATTTCGCGAAACGCCGAGCTCGGCGGCGGTGCGGTTGCGATTGCCGAAATGCTTGCTTAGAACGTTGCGGATGGTTTCAGCCTCAGCGTTATCGAGCGGCAGCATGCGCGCTTTCGCAGCAGTCGTAGACTCGGTGACCGCTGCCACAATGTGACTTGGCAAGTCCTCGAGCTGAATCGTGTCGCCGATGCAGACAACAAACGCATGTTCGATGGCGTTCTCGAGTTCGCGAACGTTCCCGGGGAACGGATAGCCCATGAGCGCGGCCATCACGCGTTCCGAACAGCGCGCGATCCGGCGCCCCTGAAGGGCATTAAACCGCTCGATGAAATGATTGACCAGCAGAGGGACGTCCTCACGCCTCTCCGACAGAGACGGCAGCGAGATGCGCACGACATTCAGCCGGAAATAAAGGTCGGGGCGGAACCGTTTCCTTTGGACCTCGCGCGCGAGGTTCTTGTTGGTGCACGCGATGACCCTCACGTCGGCCCGGATGGAGCGGTTGTCTCCCAGCGGCGTGTACTCTTTGGTTTCAAGCACGCGAAGGAGCTTTACCTGCATGGCGAGCGAGAGCTCGCCTATCTCGTCAAGCATGATAGTGCCGCCCTCGGCGATTGCGAACCGGCCCGGCTTGTCTTTCCGCGCGTCCGTGAAAGCGCCGCGCTTGTATCCGAACAGCTCCGACTCGAGCAATTGGTCAGGCAGCGCCGCGCAGTTAATCGGAACAAAGGGCTTGGATCGCCTCGAGCCCAAGTGATGTATCGCGCGGGCGGCCAACTCCTTGCCCGTGCCCGACTCGCCCTCGATGAGGACGTTGCTCTGGCTGTTCGCGACAAGCGGAATCACCTCGAATATCTTATGCATCGACGGGCTCTTGCTGACGATGTCCTCAAAGACGTATGAACCCATGAGCCGTTTCCGCAACTCTGTGACCGCGGAAAGATCGCGAAACATCTCGACGCCGCCGAGCACCTTGCCGTCTTCGGCCACAAGAGCAGAGGTCGAGATTGCGATGGGCAGTCTGCGCCCATCCTTCGTAAGAATATTCACCTCGACGGCCTCGCTCTTCTCGCGGGTCTTGATGCTTCGTTTGAGCGGGCACTCGACCTCGCAAAAATCCGCCTGAAACACCTGGTGGCAGGGTCGGCCGATTACTTCCTCCTTGCCGTAGCCGGTCAACTCCTCCGCCATGCGGTTGAACGAAGTGATGCGTCCGTCGGCGTCAATCGTGAAGATGCCGTGGGAAATCGTGTCGAAAATGAGGGGAAAAAAACGCGTGTCGAGTTCTTTCTGAGACATCTCTCTCCTCTTTTGAGGAAGGCGAAAGGCGAAAGGTCAAAGGGCCGCAGGCCCGAGGCGAAAGGGGAAAAGCAAAGAAGAAAAAGAAATTGCCTCGCTCCGTTCGCAATGACACAAGCGCAATACGCTCCTCGTTTCCTGTTTTTTTCCGAAGCAACTTTGCGGTAGGGGCGACTCGGCGAGTCGCCCCCACGTATCCTCTATCCTCATTGGCTTTGGGGTGTGGGGGTGACGGATAGATATTACGAGCGTATTATAACATTAATGTCACAAAAACACAACATGTGTCACGTGACATGTCTCATTCATGTGACATGGAGCGGCGCAATCATGTAATATCTCAATCTTTCGGCATGCCGTTTCTCAAGTAATTCTTACGCAAGGCGGATGATTGCACAAGTGGCTTGACCGACTCATGTTACGGCTGATCCCATTTCGGCAAATCGTCTCTCCGGTCCGCCAATATTATGCCCGAGGCAAATTCTTGGCGCGAGTCTTGCCTCATAATACTGCGGAAATCTTACACAACCACCCCGGTAAAACAGGAACACGCCATGAAAAAATATGCTTATTATGTGGAGCCGTATAATGAGACGGAGCGGCCACGGCGTTTCCTCGAAGCGTTTGCCGCGATTCTCAAACACTCGAACTACGGATTTGTGTTGGACACGTACTCGCGCACGAGCACTAAATGCGCCCGCTGCGCGTGCAACTGTCAGGTGTTTGAGCAGAGCGGCGACCCGAGGGACGTGCCGTGCTACCGCACCGAACTTCTGCTGAGAGTGTACCGCCGATATTTTACGCTGAACGGCACGCTCCGGGCGAGGCTCTTCAACGGGTTTGTATTGACCGACGACTACATCGACGAGATGGCCGAGGCAATGTATCGGTGCACGGCCTGTCGCAGGTGCAAGTTCGGCTGCCCGATGGGAGTCGACCACGGTCTGATGACGCATCTCTCTCGCTGGATTCTGGCGGAGATAGGCATTGTGCCGAAAGCGCTGGTGGTCGCCACCCGCGAACAACTCCAGGGAAAGACGGGCAACACGTCAGCAATCCCGGTGGTCGCCCTCAAGGACACCTGCGAGTTTCTTGAAGAGGAACTTCTGGAGAACTACAATTTGCCCGCGAAATTTCCGATGGACGTCGAGGGCGCCGAATACGTCTTCTTCCCGGCTGTCAGCGACTACCTGCTCGAGCCCGACACGCTCATGGGCAACGCAGCGGTCATGCACCTAACGGGTGGCTCCTGGACCATCGGAACCGGCTATTACGACGGCATCAATTACGGCCTCTTCTACAACGACGCTCTTCTCGACCGGATCGTGAGCAAAGAGGCGCAAGAGATAAAGCGCCTCAAGGCGAAGAAAGCGCTCATCGGCGAGTGCGGCCACGCTTCGCGCTCGGCCAAGGCCTTCCTCCCGACTTTCTGCGGCGGCAAGAACGCTCCGCCGGTCATCAACATAATGGAATATTCGCACAAAGCGCTGCTGGACGGACGGCTGAAGGTGAAGTCTGGCGCCATCCACGAGCGGGTCACGTATCACGATCCGTGCAACATCGCGCGCTCGAAATGGATAATCAACCAGCCGCGCGAACTCCTCGAGGCAATCTGCAAGGATTTCGTCGATATGGTTCCCTGCGGCCAGATGAACATCTGCTGTGGCGGCGGCGCCGGAACGGTCTCGGTTGACGAAATCCGCTCCTTCCGCACGGGCATCGGCGGTCGCACGAAGGCGGACCAGATTCGAAAGACGGGCGCGAAGTATCTCGTCGCGCCATGCGCCAACTGCAAGAAGCAGTTGCGGGAAGTGTGCGAAGACAACGAACTTCACGACGTGCAGGTGGTCGGCCTTCATGACCTGATTCTGAAGGCGCTCGACCTCGAGGCCTACGGTATAACTCCACCGAAAAAAGATGACGAGGGAAAGGAATAGGAATAGACATGGAACAGTGGTTACAGTGGGCGCGCGGTCCTGCCTTCAAGTTTGCGTTTCTTCTGATGGTTTTGGGACTGCTCCGCCAGATAATTCTGGCCGTTATCGGAATCGCGCAGGCGTGGAATCGCGCAGGTGATAAGACCATTCCGAAAAAAGTTGTCTTTCAGACGACGCTGCAGTGGTTGTTCCCTCTCAAGAAGCTGAACAACAACCGTCCCGCGTACAGCGCCATGTCGGTCATATTCCATATAGGGCTTATCTTCACGCCAGTTCTCCTGCTCCCCCACATAGAGTTGTGGAAGCGTGGGCTCGGGATAGCCTGGCCGTCGCTGCCGCATGCCCTGGCGGACGTGTTCACGCTCGTTACAGTTGCGGCCGCATTGGGCCTGATCATCGGCCGGCTCGGGAACAAGGAGTCGAGGCGTATCAGCCGGGTGCAGGATATCGCGCTTCCCCCGTTGATGGCGCTTCCGTTCATCACGGGTTACCTGGCGATGCATCCGGTGTTGAACCCGATCGGCTACAACGTGGTCATGTTCATCCACGTGATGAGCGCAAACGCGATATTCGCACTAATTCCGTTCTCGAAGCTCGGTCACATAATCCTTCTTCCGACGACTCAACTCGTTTCGGAATTGGGCTGGCATTTCCCGGCTGCGTCCGGCGTTGATGTCAGCCGCACCCTAAAGAAAGAGAACGTGCCGATATGAACCAGATGAGCATTCTGACAGATGTAACTCTGTGCATCGGTTGCGAAGAGTGCGTCAAGGCGTGCAAGAACACAAATGGCACGGGCGAGGACCAGCCGTGGCGCTGGCAGCGAAAAATCGACGACCTCTCAGCAAGCCGATGGACAACGATCGTCTCGCGCCCCGAGAAACATTATGTGCGGAAGCAATGCCGGCATTGTCTTGAGCCCGCATGCGCGTCGGTCTGTCCCGTTGGCGCAATGCACAAGACACCGGAGGGGCCGGTCGTCTACAACCCGAAAATCTGCATGGGCTGCCGCTACTGCATGATGGCATGCCCGTATGGAATCCCGCGGTACACATGGTCGGAGGCGGTCCCCTATGTCCGCAAGTGCATCATGTGTTACGACAAGATCAAGAGCGGCGAACTTCAGCAACCCGCCTGCACGGCGGCGTGCCCGCAGAAGGCGACAATCTACGGGAACCGCGAAGAGCTGCTTCAGATTGCGCATAAGCGAATCGAGGAAAAGCCCGACCTCTACATACCCAAGGTTTACGGGGAACACGACGTCGGCGGGACCTCGGTTCTGTATTTGTCGGATGTCAGCCTTGATTTCCTCGGATTAAAGAAGGAAATGGACGACAAGCCGCTGCCACCAAGGACGTGGGCGTTCCTTAAGGAAGTGCCTTATGTGTTCGTGGGAGTCGGCGCACTGATGTACGGGACTTACTGGGTCGTCGAGCGGCGGATGCGTCTCGAAGCCGAAAGACGCGGCGAGCCGTGGCCACCTTCCCATGAAAAAGGGGAAAGGTGAAAGGGCAAAGGCGAAAAGGAGACTCTTCGTTTCGCTCCCAGGAAACAGGGTTTAACAGTATGGGGGTTTGTTGTTGGAATTGTAGCCCGCCGCAGCGGGTAGCAGATTCAGAATGACTTGACGAGAGAGACACAAACCAGAGGAAAAAAACGATGAGACTACGGTTAGTCAAAGGGATTCTGTGGTTTTTTGCGGGGTTGGCCGCGGTAGTGACGGTCTTCCGATTCTTCAAGGGGCTTGGGGCCGTCACCGCGCTCACCGACACAACGCCGTGGGGACTCTGGATCGGATTCGACGTGCTTGGAGGAGTCGCCCTGGCGGCAGGCGGGTTCGTTATTGCGGCCACCGTCTATATTTTTCACATGGAGAAGTACCACGCTATTGTGAGACCGGCGGTGCTGACCGCCTTTTTGGGGTATGCCGCAGTTGTCGGCGGCCTGATGTTTGACATCGGGATTCCATGGAATATCTGGCGGCCAATGTTTTTCTGGCAGCATCATTCGGCTCTCTTCGAGGTGGCATGGTGCGTGATGCTCTACTTCACCGTGCTCCAACTCGAGTTCGCGCCGGTGGTGCTCGAGCGGATGAAACACCCGCTGCTTCAGACGATCTATAAGATAGTGAAATTCTCCACGCTCCCGCTTGTGATCCTGGGAATCATCCTCTCGACGCTGCACCAGTCGTCGCTCGGCACTTTGTTCCTGATCATGCCGTATCGCGTGCATCCGTTGTGGTATTCACCGATCCTGCCGATCCTGTTCTACATATCGGCGATCGGGCTCGGTCTCTCGATGGTGATCACCGAATCAATGGTGAGCACGTGGCTATATAAGAAACACCTCGAAAAAGACCTGCTCAATGGTCTCGGGAAAACTGCAGCCTGGGTCCTCGGGCTGTATGCCTTCTTAAAGCTGGGCGATTTGGCAGTCAACAACAAGCTCCACTATTTGTTCGACGGCTCGTGGGAAAGCAATCTGTTCATTTTCGAGTTGCTCATCAGTGCGATCCTGCCCACTATCATGTTCGCGTCGCCCAAGATAAGGCAGAGCACGGGCGGCCTTGCGACCGCCGCCGGACTCGCGGTGTTCGGCTTCGTGTTGAACCGGATCGATGTCAGCGGCCTTTCCACCATTCAGGCGACCGGCTCGCTTTACTTCCCATCATGGGCCGAGTTCGCCATCAGCATCGGCATCGTCTCTGCAGCGGCCCTGGCGTTCTTCTTCTTCGTGGAAAACTTCTTCGTGTACGAAGAGCCCTGCGGAGAAAAAGCGGAAAAATATGATGTGCCAGTGGCCGATCCGGTCACCGGCGTGCGGCTGAGTTGGTCTCCTCTTGCCAATGCGCGGTTGTACTCGCTCATCTTCATCGTGGCAGTGGCGTTCGGCTTCGCGATGCTGCCGGACTACGCGGTCAAAGGCGCGACACCGGAGAAAACGCCGGTCAATAAGGCGCGGCGAGTTGACGGACTGCAGGCAAAAACGGAAAATGCCGCTCTCTACTCGTATGCTGTCTTCAATCCCGAAAGAGGCAACAACCCCGAAAACGGGGAAAAGATAGAGATGCTTCTGATCGACGGCGACCGCAAGAACAAGTTCGTCCTCTTCAATCACGAGGGTCATCAGGCGAAGAACGGAGGCAAGGAGTCGTGCGGCATATGCCATCACATGAACAAGCCGCTGGATAAAGCGAGTTCGTGCGACGAGTGCCACCGCGACATGTTTGTGGCGACCGACACGTTCGACCACGAGTTTCATCGCGACAAACTGAAGGCCAGTGGCGGCTGCGTCAAGTGCCATAAAGACCCGGCTCAGTCGAAGAACCGCCTGACAACGACTCCGTGCAAGGATTGTCACAAGAAAATGCGGGCGCCGAACAGTTTCGTGAAGATTGCCGAGAAGGACCAAACAGGAATTGCGCCCGGCTACATGACGGCAATGCACAAACTCTGTGTCGAATGCCACAAGCAGAAGCAAACCGAAAAGCCGGAACTCGCGCCCCATCTCGCCCGTTGTGGCGCTTGTCATCAAGGGTTCGAGGAGTCGATGCTGACCTCGCTCGAGCCATACCCGCAGGAAGAATCGGGAGCGCTCTAGGACAGGACTAACGCTCCGTAGGGGCGACCCGCCGGGTCGCCCCTACAAGAACCAAAGGCTACCTTTATGATAGAAAGAATGCGTCACCTAATGAAAACAAAAAAGATCGCAATCATAGACGACGAGCCGGATATTGTGTTCTATCTGGCTTCGGCCTTGCAGGACAATGGATTCGAGGTGTGCACGGCCACAAACGCTCACGAGGGGCTTGAGCTTATTCGCTCGCAGCGACCCGACCTCGTGTGTCTGGACATCCTCATGCCGGAGCAGACCGGTTTCTCGCTTTACCGGAAGATCAAAGAAGACAAGTCGCTGAAAGGCGTTCGGATCCTCATAATCAGCGCGCTTAGTATGGAACAGGAGATGGCGCGTATCGGCTCTGCGCTGAAGCCCGACGGCTACATCGAGAAGCCCGTCGACATCTCCTTGTTCATAACGACCGTTCAGAGGCTGGCAGCATGAATATGGTCGAAAGTCGAAGGTCCAAGGTCAAAAGTCCAAGGTTGTTGCGAAACAGTCCCAGCGTGAGGCAGTAATCATGGCAGTACCCGAATGGCGACACTGGTTGCACACACAGCTTTTTGAGCATGTGCCGTGTAACATCGCCGTCATAGACCGCAACTATCACATTGTGGAGAACAACCACACCTTCGCGGAAGTTTTCGGCGAGGGGCAGGGCCGTCCTTGCTACGAGGTGTATAAAGGCAGGTCGGAACGATGCGAAAACTGCATGGCGACCGAGACGTTCAAGGACGGCAAGGTGCGCGTCAACGACGAAGTTGGCATCGACCGCAAAGGGCGGACCGCTCATTACATCGTCCACATCGCGCCCATCTTCGATAGAAATGGGGACATCCCCTATCTGATCGAGATGTCGACCGACGTGACCGAGACCAAGCGCTTGCAGCGCGAATACCAGATACTCTTCGAGCGCGTCCCCTGCTTCGTGTCCGTGTTGAACCGGGACCTGCGGATTGTGCGCGCCAATGAGCGCTTCCGCGAAATTTTCGGCGAGACCACCGGCCAGCACTGTTTCGAGATTTATAAACGACGCACGGAAAAGTGCGAAGATTGCCTCGTCGAAAAAACCTTCTTCGATGGGCAAACCCACAGCGGCGCGCATGTCGGCATAAGCAAGGACGGCAAGCGCACGCACTACTTCGTGAATACTTCGCCTCTTTCGCGGGGCGACCCCCACATCTCGCACGTCATCGAGATGGGGCTGGATATGACAGAGGTCCACAAGCTTGAGGTCGAGCTCGCGCGCGCAAACGCTCTCCGCGAGACCCTGATCGAGAACTCGATCGACGGAGTGATCGCCACCAACCCCGAGGGCAAAGTCACGATTTTCAATCCCGCCGCAGAATCCATGCTCAAGTACAAGAGCGAAGACCTCATTGGACGCCATCCCCCGGATTTGCTCCTGCCGGCCGAGTTCGAGGAGGCGATGACTGCCCACAGAGATATCTGCGTGTTGCCCGAGGCCACAGTCACGGCGAGCGACGGCGAAGAGATTCCCGTTCGGTTCTCCGGCGTGGCTCTCAAGCGCGGCAAGGAATCCATCGGCAGCGCGATCTTTTTGCAGGACCTCCGGAAGATCAAGCAACTCGAGCGCGAAAAAATCGACGCCGAGCGCCTCGCAGCCGTGGGTCAAACAGTCGCAGGCCTCGCGCACGGCATCAAGAACATCCTCACGGGCCTCGAGGGAGGAATGTACGTCGTCAACTCGGGCTTGCAGAAAGGCCAGAAGGACCGGGTGGACGCCGGATGGGAGATGCTCAAACGAAATATCGCCAAGATTTCCGCTTTGGTCAAGAATCTGCTAAACTTCTCCAAAGGCCGTACGCCGCATGTGGCGCTAGTTAACCCCAACGACATGGTGCGCGACATCATGTCGCTTTATCAAGACGCCGCGAGGCAAGATGGAATAGACCTGATTGCCGAGACGGACGACACGGTCCGCCCTGCCGCGTTCGACCCGGAAGAGATACATACGTGCTTGGCAAATCTGGTTTCCAATGCGCTTGACGCCTGCCAGGTGAGCGAAAAGACGAAGTGCAGCGTGACCATTCGGTGCAAAGAAGAGGGCAATTCGCTCATATACGAAGTCGCCGACGAAGGCTCCGGCATGGACTACGAAATCAAACAGAAGGTTTTCACCAACTTCTTTACGACCAAGGGCACCGGCGGCACAGGTATGGGACTCTTGCTGACGCGCAAGATCGTGCAAGAACACGGCGGCAAGATCACCGTCGAGTCTACACCGGGAGAAGGCTCGCTCTTCCGCCTTGTGTTCCCGCGCGACCGCTTGCCGCATGTAACCGAGGGGAAGCCCGAAGCCAAATCGGCATAAGAAGCTTTCACCGCAAAGGCGCAAAGGCCGCAAAGAAAGACAAGAGAACCAGGATAAACTATAGACGCAAAAATAAGTAATGCAATAGGGCCGATCAACAAACAGCCTGATGGACAGAGGCAAACGGAGGACGGGACTATTGTATTGCTTTTGCAGATATCAATAATTGCGACTCCGGTAGTTCGCCCCCCTTTGCAAAGGGGGGTAGGGGGGATTTGGGGTAAACTGAAAGGACTCCAACAATGCCAACTCCGTCAGAAAAAACCATTCTCGTCGTAGATGATGAGCCCGATGTTGTGTTCTTCCTCCGGGCGGCCCTCGAAGACGCAGGGTTTAACGTGATCACAGCCTCCAACGGCGATGAAGCTCTCAAGAAGGTCAAGGAACGCCAGCCGGACTTCATTTCGTGCGACCTCGTCATGCCGAAGAAATCAGGCATCAAGTTCCTTTATGAACTACGTCACAACAAAGATTGGTCGAGGATTCCGGTCGTGATCGTGACCGCGCACGCAAAGGATGAGCTCGGCAGCCACGACCTGCGGGAAATTCTTGACGGCAAGACCCTCTCCGGCCCACACACGTATCTCGAGAAACCGGTCAGCGCCGAAAACTTTGTGAATATGGTCAAGCGAGAACTTGCGATCCCGATAGAAGTGGAGGGTTCCGCAAAAACCGGAGAATTGGCTGCTGTATCTGACGCTGAAGCTCTCAAGAAACAGATTCAGGCGCTGCTCGCATCGGCTGATCCTGACGCTCTCAGGAAAGCCGCCGAGATTCTTCGTGGCCAGAAGGCGTAGAAAAAGCCGAATCGCGAATCACACGAATTGCGACGAATGATACGGCGGAGATTTCGTCACGCCTTTTCTCCCAGCAGCGCCATGCCCCACCAATTGACATGAGGGAAGTACCACGGGAACCGAAGCGCATTGACTCGCTGTATCCCCGCGCGCTTCATGCAGCTTTCGACATGACCCGGTTCCAATATCTTATTTCGCCATGTTGCCGCAATCACCTTGCCCATGAAGCTGTCGCGAGTGGCGATAAACAGAAACTTGCCTCCGGGCCGCAAAACCCGGCAACATTCGGAGATGCCCTCCGAAACATCCGGAAGATATTCCATCGCCGCCGATGTGACAACGAGATCAAACGTTTCGTTTGCGAACGGCATCCGGCGCATATCCGCCAAGTGCAGTTTCACTTGTCCCTCAAGCCCCAATTTCGTGAGCCGCCGGTTGAGGCCGAGCAGCATCCCGCTCGAAAAATCCAGGCCGACAATTGTCAAAGGAACGGGAGTTTCTTTCAGTAAGCTGACCGTAAGAAAGCCGGTCCCGATTCCGGCATCGAGTATTCTCATATCCTTTCGGACCCCGAGGCGATTGCAGTTGAGCCGCACGAAGTGCTTCAAAGAAGAACGGTAGCCTATCAGCGTGAACCACAATGAATAGAACCGCGGCCCGACCCTGTCGAAGAAGTCATTTATCGCCGCCGTGCTCGCTCGCAGTTCCTTGTATCCGGTTTCACTGACCTTCCCGCTCAAAGGTTGCTCCTTCATATAAGACGAAACTAGACAACGCTGGGAGCCACGGCGAGGCATAGCAACCCCAAACTGATGTCTGCCACCGAGCCTGCAGATACGCGCAGATGCACGCGAGATGAAGGGGAATCGGTGGCCGACTTCTTTCTATTTTACATCATCGCCTGCCGCTCTTCAAACAAAACCGGGGCGTTCTGTTCGCTTTCTGTGAAGGAGCAGCGACCTATGGAATGAAGCGAGTAATCAGATATTCGACCGATTTGATTAAGCGCAATGCTCTGGACTAGAATAAGTCAGCAGAATTCATGCACGTCCGCCCTCGGAGGCGTGACAATCAGAGATGAGGACTCCCTATGAAAACCCTGGCCCTTGACGGTCTCATACCCGCGACATTGACACCTCTGACCGAAGCATTCGAGGTGGACGAGGCCGCGCTCAGAGATTACATCCAATGGCTGCTCAGATTCGACGGCCTCAAAGGCTTCGCTGTAAACATGGACACGGGCGAAGGACCGCACCTGACGCGCGAGGAAAAGAGGCGAATCGTCTCGATCTGGAAAGACGAAGTGAAAGGCCGCCTCCCGATTCTCGCGGGCGTCGCCGGACCCTCGACCGCCAGCGCGGTCCACGAGGCGCGCGATGCGGAGGAGACAGGCGCCGACGGCCTCGTGATTTTCCCCATACCGGCGTATGCAGGCCAGCCGTTGCCGCCCGAAATCCCGGTGAAATATCACGAGACGATTGCCCACTCGGTTTCAATCCCGCTTATTCTTTTCCAGCTTCAACCATCACTCAGCGGCGTAATATTCAGCCGCGAGACACTCGAACGACTGCTCGAAATCGAAAGCGTGGTCGCCATTAAAGAGGCCTCGTTTGACCCCATCACTTTCGTCAACACAGTCGGAACCGTCAAGAGGGCTTCCCGAAAGATAACACTTCTGACTGGCAACGACAACTTCATTCTCGAATCCTTTTTACTCGGGGCCGAGGGCGCTCTCATCGGGTTCGGAACTTTAGCGGTCGCGGAACAGATACGGATGCTCGAGCAGGCCAAAGGGGGCAATTTCTCCGAAGCCCTGGGAATCTACCGCCGGAAAGTGCGCCCGCTGGCCAACGCCATCTTTTCCGATCCAGTGAGGAGCTACCGCGCGCGCTTGAAGGAAGCGCTCAGGACGCTCGGGGTATTGCGCAACTCGCATATGCGGCCGCCGCTGCTCCCGCTCGACGCCGCACAGTGCCAGGCCGTTCGCGATTCACTGAAAAAGGTAGGATTGCTCAAAGCATAAAAAGGAATTCTTGCCACCGAGGGCGCAGAGACACAAGAGACGAAAACTAAAAGAACAAGACGAAAGGGAACGTCAACGACATCATTCCGAGCAAAACGAAGCGCTCTCGGGGACCTCTGTGGCTTAGGTTAACACTCTTAGATACGGAGAACAATAATGAAGAATGCCTTCACATATAAGAATCTCGAAGATATCGCCGGCGATTGCAAGAAACGCGGCCTTCCGATCAGATTTGAGAAGCATTTGGATATCCTTTACGAGCCCGTCGAAGTAGGCGGTCGCAAAGCAGGCAATCGCCTCGCGATACATCCAATGGAGGGAAGCGACGCGTCAGCCGACGGCAAACCGGGTGAGTTGACCTTCCGCAGATGGAAACGGTTTGGTTCGGGTGGCGCGAAAATCATCTGGGGCGAGGCCGCGGCCGTCGCGCCCGAGGGCCGCTCGAATCCGCATCAGCTCATGATGCGCAAGGAGAACTCCGCCGAGTTGGCGGAACTAGTGAAACAAACGCGGCACGCGCACCGCGAAAAGTTCGGAATCGCCGCCGACCTTCTAATAGGAATCCAACTCACGCACGCCGGGCGTCAATGCTCTGAGAAACCTTTCATCGCATTTCATTCGCCTGTGCACGATTCATTCGGTGTTCCCGGTCTTAAGGGCAAGCCGATTCCAGCCGATTACCCCATCGCTTCCGACGACTATCTCAAGTCTCTCGAAGACGCTTATCTTGAAGCGGCACGCGTCGCAAAGGACGCCGGGTTCGATTTTGTCGATATCAAGCAATGCCACAGTTATCTCCCCAATGAGCTTCTTGCTGCCCGCTCCCGGCCGGGAGACTACGGCGGAAGTCTCAAGAATCGCAGGCGGTTTATCTTTAACGTTGTGCGAAGAATTCGAGAGACGCTCGGAGATGAAATCCTTGTTGCGTCGCGCCTCAATGTGTACGACGGGGTTCCTCATAAAAAGGACTCCAAGACCGGAGAAGGAGCGCCGGTGGCCTATGAGATTCCTTACGTTTGGGGCTGGGGCGCCGACCAGCGCAACCCTCAAAAGGAGGATTTGAGCGAACCAAAGAAATTGGTCGAGGCGCTCAGTTCATTGGGCGTCGCGATGTTCAGCATAAGTGTCGGGAGCCCATACTGGAGTCCCCATCTGGTGCGCCCGTTCAACAAGCCCGTCACGGGAGAGTACCTTTCGCCCGAGCATCCTTTGGTCGGAGTGTATCGCCACTTCCGTTTGACGGACGAAATGCAGAGGGCATTTCCTATCGTGCCCATGCTTGGCGCCGGCTATAGCTGGTTGAGGCAGTTCCTCCTGAACGCGGCGGCGGCCAATATTGCGGAGGGTGGGGTCGCAATTGCAGGGGTCGGCCGGACTGCTTTCGCATACCCCGATTTCGCCGCTGATGGCCGCGAGCGCGGGACACTGAACTCAAGAAAAGTCTGTCTCGCCGACAGCATGTGCTCAAACATGCTGCGGGCATGGACGGATGCCGGCGAGAAGGTTCCCGCCGGCTGTCCGGTCCGCGATTCCAAGTACAAACCGTTCTGCAAAGAGTTGAAGTAATACCGGACTTCGTGCTGTCCTCTTCCTGAAGGGACTCGAGCGATGATCGTTGGTTCTTCACGGAAGGGGGAAGCCGCAGGAGAGAACGCATGTTTCTCCTGCGGTCTGGGCAGGGAAGGGAGACACGATGCAGCATTGTGTCCCCGATTTTCTCATATTCGCAGATTTGCCTGGTTCGTAACTCCGCGCGCCTTGGCGCGATCCCCTTTTGCTTTGTTCCTTTCGTCTTTAGCCTGCTCTGTTCGCTATGGCAGAGTGTAACTCGCGAGGTCGTAGGACTTTGCGCCGCTCATGAAGATCGTTCCGCCCATTCCGTATGCTTCCGTCTTCACTCGTTTCACTATGCCAACGCCCTGCGAATACCACGTTTCCTCAGTCCTCACTGCGTAGCTGCCGTCCGACGCCGTGTAGGAAAAAGTGTAAGTGGCGCGGATGCAATCGAGGAACGTTCCGGCCGGCACTGTGACATCCTCCAGCCCTTTGGCTGTAAACTGCGACCACCCATCAACCGATGCCACCTGGATTCCCGGGGGAATGAAGACGCCCGCATCATTGAACGAATCGAGCGACTGCGTGCCCAGATAAAGCTGTGGAGGCGCTATCTTCATAGGGGGGCAAAACTCGGTGTAGGAAGTGTCCGGTTGGACATATCTTGTCATCCATATGCCGGTCGCATCGTTGATCCAATAAGTTGAGCTCCCGTCCGACCCATTTAGCCGGATGCATGTCTGCCCGCATACTTCCTGGGCGCCGACCACCGTCAGAACAAGTTGACCGCCACCGGACATCTGGTACGTCCAGGAGCGTCCCTCGTCAAGTGGGTAGTATTCTTGGGTTGTGAACGTGGGGTCTTCCAGATCGTGATCGATCAGGTACCACGTGTTCCTTGACGGATTCCACTGGAAGACACCGTAGTAATAGGCCGATTGCGAGGGCACGAGGATATTGTGGAAAATCATTTGGTCGGGAGCTATGACTTCCGCCCCGCCGCTCGTTGCGTCGATCTGCACAGCCGACGCCAATGCAGGCATGAATAGTAGACAAAGACACAGACAGATGGTTGCCGTTATCGTTTTCATGGAACCCCTCCTTGCAGGTATGATGGTTGATGAAAAATGAACGGGGATTCAAACTTTGATGATCCATTTCGTCGTTCAGCAGCCGTTCCATCACCTCCCTTCCACCTTCACTTCTCACCCTTCACACTTCTTCGCCGGTTCCCTTTGCCCTTTTGGCCCCGTCCCTGTTTACTCCCTAATAATATCGTCGCCGAAAACAAGAATCGTATGAAATCCGGCATCCTGCGAAAAAATGTTTTGGCGATGCCCCCGCTGGATCATATTTTCGTGCAAGTTGCGCTGCTCGGCAGTGCTCTGATTTCAGAATCTGAAACTGCCAAGCATGCGCATATGAATCTTCAGGTGCTTTTTGAAATGCGGGTCGTTCGGGCGTTCGCCCTCGAAGCTGACAAGGAGGATGTTGCCTTGGGTGTCGGACAGCATTCCGTCACGACTGCTGTGAGAACTCCTCAATCACGGCGACTGCATTCTCAGTGGGTACTTCCTTCATCAGCGGTTTCGCAGGGGCGAGTATATAGCCGCCTCCCTTGCCCATTTCGGAGATCAAGCGGCGTATCTCTTTCCGAATACGCTCCGGCGTGCCAAACGGAAGAACCTGCTGTGTTCCAAGACCGCCCCATAGTCTGAGGTTCTTGCCGTATCTTCTCTTGATTTCATATATGTCCATCGCCTCGGGCTGGAGCGATTCCAAGACATCGAGGCCGATCTCTATCGTGTCGGGAATCACTTCAAAAGCATTTCCACAGCAGTGCATCATGACCATTTTGCCGGCCCGATGGGCGCGATCGAACAACTTCTTGAAGCGCGGTTTCAGAAACCGTCGCCACCTTTCCGGACCCATAATTATGCCGCGCTGATCGCCCCAGTCGTCCCCGAGGAAGACCGCGTCCACGGGAAGCTCGCAAACCTTATCGACCATCGCCAATTGCAACTCCAGGATGTGATCGAGTAGTTCCTCATAGAAAGAAGGATTCTGGATGCAATCAATGAGGGCGTTCTCAAAACCTCGAAGCTTCCAGGATGTCTCGAATAAACTTGAGCCAACATATCCGAGAACGAACTTGTCTTGATTATCCTCGCAGATCGCTCTCGCGCTGGCGTCATGGAACATATCCAATGTCTTTCGCGTGACTCGGTCGAAGTCATAGTCCTTCAGACTTGGCTCCTTCAAGGGTGATTCAGCAAGGTGAAGCGGGAGACCGCGCGTATCCCATATGCAGTCGTATTCGTCTCTGAAACAGTTCTCATCTACGAACTCCATTTCCGATGGAAAGGCCACAGAGACAAAATGCTTCTGAAGCATCTTCTCCCAGGCGGTTCCACCGTAATGTTCGTTCAGACGCTCTTCAACTTCGGGCTCGATTGGGACATCGTAGGGAACGATGTCGGTCTCCCTGAAATTGAACGCCGCCAGCACTCGCTCTTTCGGCGTAAGTGTTCCCATGCAAAAATCTCCTTTCGAGCGGTTCTCGACTACTCCCGATAAACATTCGCTTATTCGGGGACACCTTGCTGCAAGGTGTCCCCGAATTAAGGAGGCGTTTCATCCATAGTTAACCACGCTGCGTCGTGGGTCGACCGTTCACTTGACCCCGGTCAATCTGAAAACATAGGCATGCCGGCACGGCACTTCGTCGATAGAGAGCCGCGGGACATCGATGTGAAGATTGGCAAGGCCGCAACCAAGAATAGCGGACAAATTCCCCTCTCCCCTTTGCGAAGGGGGGAAAGAGAGACTGTCCCGTAATTGTGAGTCTGAGGGCGAAGCATGCTGCGCCCCTACAAGAAATGCTGATCTTGCGGGGTATTG
>JACRIR010000128.1 GCA_016215705.1 Candidatus Poribacteria bacterium
AGTGTCGAGAAGATTCTAGCGGGTCACTGTTTCCACAATTTTGAATATCCACGATGCTGTGGCCGCAGTGCCCAACAGCCACGAGATTTTTATCCATGGCAGTTTCATCGCGGCGCCGATAGCGTTCTTGCCGGAGATTGCGGCGCCAATGGCGATTGGGAGAAGAGCGACGCATGCGATGAAGCCGAGCGCGCCTGCCGGCTGGGCTAGCACTGCTTTTCGCACTTCACCTCGCGCCATGTGAGCGAACGCAGTCGTCATGCCGCAGAAGGGGCATGGCAATCCTGTGAGCGCATAGAAGCTGCAGGGGTGAAGCCACAATTGTTCGTGGGTGCCGAGTCCGCGCGGATCAGGCTTGAGCCAAAACGAAAGTAGCAGTATCGCCACAAGGCCCAAGGCCGCGCACAAATGGGCAGTCCGAACCGCGAGAGTTTTGTTCGTTCGATGGGACGTGTCGGGTTTCGCGATGGCTTCATTTTGGATCTTGGATCCCCGATCGGAGTCGAGGACAGGTTTTGGATTTTCGATTGAAAACCCTGTGATCGGTGAAATTCGTGGTTCCAAAATATGACCTCTTCTCTTACGAGTGAGTTTGTTGCTGCTCTGCTTGAGCGGCTTCGAGGCCGAAGACGTCGCGATAGGCTGCGGCGGAGGCGGCGAGCACCAGAGGCGTTGTGACAAGCCAACCGATTGTGACGCAGTATCCCGCCATTTCTATGATCCACAAAACGAGTCCGAACAACAGGAATTGCACCATATTCTCTTTCACCTTGTTGAAACTGGTGGAGATGGGTCCCTCGGCGCCTGCTTTGTGTTGGACTATGAGTTGAAACGCAAAAAGAAAAGCTGTTTGAAGCAGGGTCAGCAAGGCGATCCCTATGAGAGAGGGAACCACACAAAGCGCAAAGCCGCCGTAAGTGATTGCCAGGCACACGAGAGTAAGTACAAAGAAGATAAGCCCGACCGTAAATGACTGGCCGAAGAAGTCGAACCCTTTGAAAAGCCGTCTCACATCCGCCTTGCCTCCCTGCATGCGGTCGAATATCATCAAGTACATGCCGCATGTGAGGGGGCCGTAGAGGATGAGACCTCCGAGGCAAGTTCCTATTATCACATTGTAGATCAGACTTGCGAGCAGAAACATGCCTATGTCTGAAACGAATATGCCCCATCCGTCCCGGAGCCAATCGCCGATTTTCACTTCGGGAGCGCCGCCAGCAGTGTTGGTCGTCATGGTATTCCCTCCTTGTTTGATGAAACGTTGCCAAAATCCCTACTGCAGTTGTCACGGCAAAGGTTCAAATTGGCGTCTTACCGACTCAATGTTAAGGCAAATCAGAAGGGCTACCGGATAAGCAAGTTTCACGAGCGCAGAGAGGGTCCCGAAGACGACGTTGAGGACCATCTGCGACGCCTGCGGGAATCCGCCACCCATCTTTGCCAGGAGAGGGTATAGGAAGAATATGCTGATGCCAAAATCGATGAGCACCCACGCAATCTCTGCTACCGCCACGCCGATTGAAAGGTTCCGCCCCCACGCCTTCAGTCTCAGCAAGCCGACTCCTCCGAAACAGAGAGAGACGCCTAGTATCAAAAGCACAAAGCCCTTGATCATCGAATAGGATCGAACTGGGCCGCTCAGCATCATCTCGAGGGGGGGCATCTCTCTTCCTTGCATCCGGGCGAGACTCTCGAGAAAGTCCGTAAAAGCTGAGGCGGACAGAGACGCGAGAAACGCGCCCAGACCGCAGCACAGGCGAAAAAGCGAACCATAGACGATGTTGAAGATGCCGAGCGCCACCACGATTCCCGAGGCTTTCCGTGGCAGGGGAGGCGGGACATCAAAAACGTAGGGAGTGGTCACTCCGCTCTCCTTTCATGCATCAAGATGCCCTAGTGTCAGGTCAAGTTAATTTTGTTGGTATCTGTAAGGGCACGGCGCGCCGTGCCCCTACGAAGAACCAAGCGCCGGTACCAGCAATCTTTGTCGTGACAGTACACTAGTCTTGAACCAGGAATGATGAATGATGAATGATGAAAAGCGAATCACCATTGCCCGGCAGATTCCCGGAATACATTGAATTTGCTTGGATTGCAGACAAATCCTATCATAGCACCCTATGGGTGTCAAGGAAAGCAAGGAGAGTTTTTTTGAGAATTTCCTTGCCGGGGTGTATAATTGTTGCAATCGCTCACCTCATTTTTCTTGCGGGAAGGTGTGGATCTTTGTCTCGTTCAATAGTCTTGGAGACATGGAAACATTTGTCAAGGCGATGACCATCACTCAATACTGAGAATTGTTCAAGACAGTGAGCTACCTATGAGCCGCAGAGAGCGCGACTTTTCCACGAGGCCGAAGCGACAGCCATCGCGCGAACGGATGCCTGCGCGCGAGATTGAATTCGAAGGACCAATCGGCACGATTCATTTGCTGGAGGGTGGAGCGGCGCGCTACGAACTGCGGATAGACGCCGAAGGAAGATGGTTTCATGAGGGTGTCGAAATCGTTCGCGACGATATCCGGGTCCTCTTTTCGCGGAGTCTGGTTCGCCGTAAAAACGGCGAATACTACGTTGAAATTGCCAACGATGAATTTCCCGTAATTGTGGAGGACGTTCCTCTCATCGTAGCTCGAGTTACCCGGAACCCGAAGGGAGACCTCATGTTGTTGTTGAATGACGGCGCTGCTGAAAGGCTCGAGGCGCGCACGATTATTTTCAGGGACAACGTGCCCTATTGTGACGTAAGGAGCAACATCGAAGCCCGTTTTTCGAGGCCTGCCTACTATCAGCTTGCCCAGTTCATCGAGTATGACGAGAAGGAAAAAAAGTATTACCTTATGGCGGATGGCAAGACGGTCTATCTTGACGCTTAGGACAATCCGTTGCGCGCACTTTTCTTGGTAGCGCCTGACCGCGCCTGCGACGCGGTCAATTGTGGGAGAGAGAGGCAGAGACAAACATGCGAAATGCGGCCATATTCGCGCTGTCAGTTTGCCTAGTCGCAATCTGCTCCTGCGCGCAGACCAAGTCAGTGAAGATATATGAAGACTTGCGAACGGGGGTGGCTCTTCGCAAGGTCATTCCCCGCGATGCGCCGTCTTCCATGCCGCCCTATTCCCACCCCTTTAGCTTTCAGCTTGAAGATTTGAAGTTTCTTCTGAGCACAATAGGATATTCCGAAAAAGGTTTCTTCGGATGGTCGGAGGCTCCGCGAGTTTTCAGCGCCGAGGAGCTCTACCGGCTGACGCCCCACCTGGTCCAGGCCTTCGAAAGGGCCGCTCCCGAAGAGGAAGTGCTGTTCCACCTCACAACGGCGAAGCCGGGGATGGTGTTCGCCTCTGATCGATTCACCAGCGGAGCAATGTTTGTCAAAGACAAGAAGCTCAATTGTCTATTTGCCAACGTAAACATAAGGCCACACGTGACCGAGGCGCAAGACGGTGACCCTCGCATCTACTACTCCGGCGCATTGTGGAGGCTTGCCAAGGGGGAGTGGCAAACTCTCTTCGAGGACGAAAAAGGAACTCATCACAATTGGATTGTGCTGGACATAGAGGCCGGTCTTGCCGAGAAGAAGCGGGTGGATCAATCCGTCCGTCAGGAACTCAGACGGCGCGTTTTCAGGAAGCGACCTGCCGAAGGGACCGACTGGCAGGATTGGCAACCTGACGAGTGGATCCCGCCAAGATGATGCGAAAGGGCAAAGACGAAAGATAAAAGGACAGAATGTGGCGCATGTGTCTCAATCTCGTCGCTTTTGTCTATCTTGACAGCATTTCTGCCCAAGCGTAAAATATGCGTAAAGGAACATCGTTTGACGCGCCGGCAAAGAAACTGGTTTGAGCAAGGCGAAAGCCTAGTATGAAAATAGCTGTCGTAAAAGGCGCAGAAGAGGGAACGGTATTCAGGCTGCATGACGGCGTAAACAGCGTCGGGCGCGACGTGACAAGCCGTGTGAGGCTGCTTGATCCTCGGGTATCGCGCAAGCATTGTAAGATTCGCAAAGTAGGGCAGTCGCTATTTTTGTCTGACCTTGGCACGAAGAATGGCACGTCCGTCAACGGCGCTTCGGTAACTGAGCAGGAACTCAAGCTCGGTGACCAGATCAAGGTGGGGAGCACAATCCTCAGAGTCGTCGGCGAAGACTACGTGTCGGAAAAGATTGCTCGGTTGCCTCGTCCCGTATCGTCTCTCAGGCGATTCTTTACTGCAATTCGCAGAGAGAAGGCAGAAGCAGAAGTGGAGGAGGGTGAGTTCAGGAAATTCAAGCGTCGTCGCTTTCGCCCCATCTGGCGGCCCTCGGTCGATACGGATCCGCCGGAAGGCCGTCAGGAGACGGTAATGTCGCGGACCGATCCGGATTCATAAGAAACAGGCGGAAGGAACAACCGATTTTGGATTGCGGATTTCGGATTGGGCAAAGAAGAAGCAGGCGTCTCTCTGTTCCCATTTCTCGTCAATCGAACCAAGCCGGGTCGAGTTTGTTCTGCGCCGCTATCTTTGCATAAATCCATGCGCTGGGGCGGGGCGAGCGTTTCTGCGTATTGTAGTCGACCTCGACGAGGCCAAACCGGGGTTTGAGTCCTGCCTCCCACTCGAAATTATCCAGCAGCGACCAATGAAAATAGCCGCGAACGTCGGCGCCATCGCGCATTGCCACATGTATCTGAGTCAAATGGTCCCGGAGACAGCGTTGTCTTAGGGAATCATTTATTGCCGGGACTCCGTTCTCGGTGACATATATGGGTTTACCGTAGCGTTTAAGGCGCATCAAGGCGCGATGGATGCCTTCGGGATAGAGTTCCCATCCCAGGTCGCTGGTTTCGCTGCCCGGGCGCGCAAGGTATTCCATGAACAACGCCAGGGGCTTGGCCAAGTCAAACTTCACCATTTCCCTCGTGTAATAGTTCAGTCCGATGAAGTCTTGCGTGGCCGTAAGGAGCTGTACCTTTTGGCCGATTCCGATCGGCCACGCCAGCCTGCCGGTTTCGATGGCGTCCAGGAACCACCAGTTGAACACGAAGTTGCTGAGGCCGGCGAGCGCTTTTTCGATCACGTGATTGCGCCTCAAGGGATCGAACAGGCGAATGTGTTTCGCTATTCCGACGCTGCAACCCGGCCCCTGTGAAGTTTCGTGAATGATATGATATGCGAGCGCGTGCGCTCGCAGCATATTGGTCATCACTATCGCAGCGCTCCGGGGGCTCTTCTTCCCCGGTGGCCAAATGCCGTCCATGTAGCTCATATAAGCATACACGGTAGGCTCATTTATCGTGTTCCAGAAGCGGATGAGGGCGCCCAATTCAGTTGCCACAACCTTCGCATAGCGTGTGAAATGCTCGACTACCTGCGGATTCTCCCACCC
Source organism: Candidatus Poribacteria bacterium (assembly GCA_016215705.1). GTDB lineage: Bacteria > Abyssobacteria > SURF-5 > SURF-5 > SURF-5 > JACRIR01. The sequence goes on from JACRIR010000128.1 coordinate 5,368, forward strand.
ACCTTCCCTTGAAAGCCATAGAGGATTGGTGAAATGGTGGAGTGTGACCATGGGCTCGATTCCGCGTTCGCGAAGGGCCTCCAGAACTCGCCGATAGTGCGCGATCTCATTTGACGAATACACGCCTTTCTGAGGCTCGATGCGGCTCCACTCGAGGGACAGGCGGTGGGCATTGTGACGGAATTCTCTTATGAGATCGAAATCTTGGCGGTATCTGTCGTATTGATCGCACGCTGTTTCAGAAGTAGTCCCATCCGCTATGACGCCGGGCCTATGTTCCCACTCCCACCAATCGTTATTTCGATTATTGCCTTCGACCTGATGCGCCGCCGTCGCAGCACCCCACAGGAATCCCTTGGGGAATTCGAGTATTCTGTTTGTATTCATGCGGTAATGCCTCCCAAGAAAGGGGAAAGGCGAAAGGAGCAAGGCGAAAGGGGAAAAACCAAGAAGAGGTTACTTCGCTCCGATCGCAATGACTGACGATGATTGGCTTCTTCTCTTTTCATTAACCTTTTGCAGGCAGCCTGTTGCAAGCAGCCTGCCAGGAAGTCGGCAATCGTGTCGCTAATTCGGGGACATCACTCCGAATAGTGTCCCCGAAATAGTGTGGCAATGCTTCTCTCTGCCCGAAAAGGCGTTCATGAGACTTGTTTCGCAGGTTCTATGAGATTGTAATAGCAATCTCTCTGACGCGGCTGAAAGTCGGCCTGCTCGATAATGGTTCTCATCTCCGACAGGCCTATCCTGAAACTGACTCCTGCCGCGCGAACGACATTTTCCTCTATCATTGTGCTGCCCAAATCATTCGCGCCGAAACGGAGGGCCACTTGCGCAATCTTTGCTCCCTGTGTCACCCATGATGCCTGGATGTTCGGGACGTTATCCAGAAACAAACGCGAGATGGCAAGCGTCTTCAGGTACTCGACGCCTCCAGCCGGCGTCCCGCCCAGTTGAGTGTTGAGAGGCTGGAAGGTCCATGGTATGAAGGCCGTGAAACCCCCCGTCGAATCCTGCAATTCCCTGATTCTTGCGAGATGTTCAACCCTGTCGGCGTATTTCTCGGCATGCGCAAACATCATCGTAGCGGTCGTTCGCATGCCGCTTTCATGAGCCGTTTTCATTACCTCGAGCCACTCTCCGGCCGTGCACTTGTTCGGGCTTATTTCGCGGCGCACGCTCTCGCATAATATTTCCGCGCCTCCGCCGGGAATCGTATCGAGTCCGGCCGAATGAAGTCTCGATATCGTCTCGAGAACCGATATCCCGTCGAGGCGCGAGAAATGGAGTATTTCCGGCGGCGAAAAACCGTGGACATGGATATTGAACTCTCGCTTGATGAACCTCAACATATCGCTGTAAAACTGCAGGCGCAGGTCCGGATGGAGTCCACCCTGGAGGAGAATTTGTGTGCCGCCAAGCTCGACTGTCTCCTTGATCTTTTGTGAAAGCTCCCGCCGCGACAGAACGTAGGCATCTGAGGCGCCTGCCAGGCGATAGAAGGCGCAGAACTTGCACCCCGAAATACATATGTTTGTGTAGTTGATATTGCGATCGATGACGTATGTGACGATACCCTCCGGATGCAGCCGCTTACGAATCTCATCAGCGACCAAACCGATGGAGAGAACGTCGCTCGAGTGGAAAAGGGCCAAAGCCGCGTCGGGACTCATTCGGCGGCCTTCGAGGCATGAACGCAGAATACTAGCGGTAGTCAACGGCAATCTTCACGCCTCCCGGACAAAGTCCATCTTGAGCGGCGAATTCCTGAAATAAGCGGAGCGCCTCTATCTCACGCTCGCCAAGGTTGTATTTCATGATATCTTTAAGATAATGTGCGCAGGTGTCAAGACTCAGACCCAGCTCTTCACCGGCCTCGGCCACTATTTCATCGAGCCGCGCCAAGCCTTCGTCTCGCGCTCTTGCGAGCTTTGACTGCAGACCCTTGAGTTCGACTCCCGCCCTGGCCACCCACATCGCATAAACGAATGGAAGACCGGTAAGCGTCTTCCATTCCTCGCCGAGATCGAACACAAAGGCATCACGCCCGGAGCGGAATGTCATTGCAGGGTCGCCGATCAGGAGTATGGCGTCTGAAGTTATGCTGCTCAAGTCGGCTTCCGGCGAGCAGCTTGTGAATTCAGGCAAGGCTCCGAGCTTTCTTTTCAAGAGGATTTTCGCGAGGGTCACCGACGTCCGTGAGCTCCGGTCGAGGGCGACGGAACGGGCCTTCTCGATGGGCGTCTTTGAGAAAATGCGTACGCTCTCTACCGGGCCATCCGCCGAAATGGACATGCCCGGGACGATGCGGTAATCTCCGGCGCGA
>JACRIR010000130.1 GCA_016215705.1 Candidatus Poribacteria bacterium
ACAACCAGAAACTCGGAGCCAAAAGCGCTTTCTTGAGAGTGCAGCGAGAAGCCTACTATCTTCTTAGACCTCTTGCTTTCGCCAAAGGTAAAACCCATGTGGAGTCCCGAGGACGCAACTGTGGGCATGAGGGATATTTGCAGTTCTGTTAGCAATCAATCCTATTCAGAGTCATGATATGGGAAAACTGAACGGAGGGGATGAATTCCATGAGCGTGAAACGGCTGAACCATGTGGCGATTGTCGTGAACGATCTGCGGGAGACCCACGAGTTTTATGGCGGACTATTGGGGTTGAAGCAAATCGAGAGGCCGCCGGAGGTGAAGGCGGGCGGGCCGGGCGCATGGTATGCAATCGGTGACCGCCAATTGCACGTCTTTGTCAGGCCGGGCGTGACTGAGGCTTCGGACCGTCATGTGGCTCTCGAAATCGACGACATGGACGCACTAATCGAGCGGCTCAAGAAGGCCGGATTCACGGTCGAAGACTCATTCAGCTTCGGCGAGTTCAAACGGCGCAAGTTCACACGCGACCCCTCGGGTCACCTGATAGAGTTGATGTCGAGGGAATAGAGCTTCGTGGGGGCAAAGGGTGAAGTGGGAAGTGTGATCGAGGAAGAAATGCGTTCGAGACGCAAAGAGCGCAATGAAGAGGAGATTGGCCACAGACGACAGGAATGAAGAATGGGCGTCCAATAACTGATGAGATTCTTCGTTTCGCTCAGAATGACAGCAAGAGGATCAGAATGACATTCTTGAGTCTTTATTCGCCTTGCATTTCTTGCAGCGCTCTTTGCGTCTTTGCGGCCAATTTATCTACTAGAATCAGTGGACTCCGCGGATGAGAAGATCAGAATTCCATGATTTCTTTTTCTTTTGCTTTGAGCGCCTCGTCGATGCCTTTGACGTATTCTTCGGTGACTTTTTGAACTTCATCCATGATGTGGTGGCTGTCGTCCTCGGATATGTCGCCGTTCTTTTCGTGTTTCTTGATCTGCTCGTTGGCCTCGCGCCGGATATTTCTGAGTGACACGCGCGAATCCTCCGCGAGCCGCCGGACGATCTTGACAAGGTTCTTGCGACGCTCTTCGGTGAGTTCAGGAATGGGGATTCGAATGACTTTCCCGTCGCTGTTGGGGGTGAGTCCGAGATCGGACTTGAGTATCGCTTTTTCGATGGCGGCAAGGCCGGTCTTGTCATACGGAGTGATGAGCAACAGACGCGACTCGGGCGTGGAGATGTTCGCAATCTGGTTCAGCGGGACGGAGGAGCCGTAATACTCGACGTCTATGCCGTCCATCAGCGAGACCGACGCCCTGCCGGTCCTGATTGTGCTGAACTCGTGGCGGACGTGCTCGACCGTCTTGCCCATTCTTTCCTTGATAGCAGCGAGAATTTCCTTGCGCATATCGCTCATTCCCCCTCTATTACGGTGCCCACGTGTTCTCCCGACAGAACGCGCCGAATGTTGCCGTACTTATTGAGATTAAAGACGATAATTGGAAGGTTGTTGTCCATGCACAGAGTGATGGCCGAATTGTCCATCACTCTCAAGCCGCGTTTCAATACGTCGAGGTAACCAAGCCGCGAGAACTTGCGCGCCTTTTTGTCTTTCTCCGGGTCGGCGTTGTAAACCCCGTCCACCTTTGTCCCCTTGAGGATGACCTCGGCGCCTATTTCGCTCGCTCGCAAAGCCGAAGCCGTATCGGTCGAAAAATACGGATTGCCGGTGCCGCCGGCAAAGATAACAATGCGCCCTTTTTCGAGATGGCGAATGGCCCTGCGGCGTATGTAAGGCTCGGCCAGTTCCTTCATCTCGATGGCCGACATTACACGCGTGACGACACCGGCCTTCTCGAGGCCGTCCTGAAGCGCGAGCGCATTCAGGATGGTGGCCAGCATTCCCATATAGTCGGCCGTCGAGCGGTCCATTCCCTCGGCGGCAGCCTGGATTCCTCTGAAGATGTTTCCGCCGCCGATGACGATTGCGATTTCCGTCGGAATCTCGGCCAGGACGTCCTTTATCTGACCCGAAATGCTTGTGATGACTTTCGTGTCGATGCCGTACTGTTGCGAGCCCTGCATCGCTTCTCCACTCAGTTTGAGAAGCACTCGCCGGTAAACCGCTTTCCTCACGGGCTTTGTCATGTTCTTCTCAGAGTTCCTCCCCGAGTTGGAATCGGACAAACCGCCTCACCACGACGTTTTCTCCGATTTTGGCTATCACGGAGGTTACGAAATCCTGAACGGTCATATTGCGGTCGCGGATGAATTCCTGCTCGAGCAGGCATGCGCGCGAGTAAAAAGTCTCGAGTTTGCCGGCGACTATCTTCTCGATTACTTTTTCCGGCTTGCCGGTCTGGCGGGCCTGTGTCTCGGCAATCTGCTTCTCCTTTTCGAGCAGGTCAGCGGGCACTTCCTCACGGCGCACGCAGATCGGATTTTCCGAGCAAACCTGCATCGCCAGGTTCTTCGCCAGGTCCCTGAATTCATCCGTGCGGGCCACGAAATCGGTTTCGCAGTTGACCTCGACGAGCACGCCTATCTTCGAGCCCGCGTGCACGTATGAGCCGATGATGCCTTCGCTTGCGACGCGGCCTGCCCGCTTCGAGGCGTCGGCAATTCCCTTCTCACGAAGGTACTGAACAGCGGCATCGAAGTCTCCACCTTTTTCGGTAAGGGCCTTCTTGCAGTCCATCATTCCGGCGCCCGTCTTCTCCCGAAGCTCTTTTACCATCTGCGCAGTTATCGTCATGAAGCCTTCTCCAATCTTTTTTGGGATGCGTCCTATGCAGAGAAGCGCACATATGAGCTTATTCAGAGACGCCATGCAGCATGGCGTCCCCGAACAAGCGCGGGTTTCTTACGAGAAACGTGTGTCTTCTTGGGGTTGCTCTACAAACCGCGGGAAAGAGGCCGCGCCTCATTTGACGTCCGGGTCATTCTCTGGCTCTTCGGGAATTGCAGATGACGGACGGGTCGATGAAGCGACCGTTTCTTCCGCGCGTGTTTCCGCGCCCAGCTCGGTTCCCGGAACTTCGCGTCCCTCGAGGGCGCGCGCCTTTGCGTCGAGCACGGCGTCGGCAATGAAAGTAGTGAACAGCTTTATGGAGCGAATAGCGTCGTCGTTACCGGGTATCGGGTAGGTAACGTCGTCGGGGTCACAGTTTGTGTCAACAACTCCCACAGCGGGGATTTCCAGTTTCTTCGCCTCAGCGACTCCGATTGTTTCCTTTTTCGTGTCGATGATGAAAATTGCGGAGGGTAGTTCCCCCATGTCCTTAATGCCAGACAGGTTTCTGTCCAGCTTGCTCTTTTCCTTCATGAGTTTGGCGATTTCCTTCTTCGTCATGTTGCCGAACTCGCCGTCCTGCTCCATCTTCTCGATCTTCTTGAGGCGGCGAATGCTCTTTTTGATGGTCTCAAAATTGGTCAATGTGCCGCCAAGCCAGCGGTTGGTCATGTAGAACATGCCGCAGCGCACGGCCTGCTCGCGCACCACTTCCTGGGCCTGCCTCTTCGTGCCTACAAAGAGGACGGTTCCTCCGCCTTCGACGGTCTCGCGGATGAAATGATACACGGCATTCACCTGCTGAATAGTTTTCTGCAGGTCGATTATGTACACCCCATTGCGCTCGCCGAAAATGAACTTTTTCATTTTCGGGTTCCACCTGCGCGCCTGATGGCCGAAATGCACGCCGGCCTCAAGCAACTGTTTCATGGTCACTATCGCCATTCGATGAACCTCCCTGATTTTGGTTTGTCCACGGCTGCTGCGCCCGCGGGCAATCACGCCAAGAGCGTGACACCAGCCCGACAAGTTGTCTCACACCCTGAGACCGCAGAGCCTGTGTTTTGGTTAACAAATAATATAGCATATCGGGCTCCTTCATGGCAACTTCGGCCTTGACTTTGAAACTGTTCCCTTTGCTTTGTGCTTTTTGGTCGGCAAGTCAAACCACTGCGCGAGAAAAATCCGGCTTGAAATTCGGCCTGAAAATTGCTATGATAACAAATGATATTGTTAACCGTGGCTGGCACAACAATAATCAAGACAATCTGAAGGAAAGACCCCGCTTTATGTGTCTTAAGGGAAAAAGTCTGTCTTGGAACTATACATCTTCGCGTGTCAGCACCGTGTCCCCGATGAGTGGCGTCCCCCGTTCTCGCCAGAGGAAATCAGCGGTCACAGAGTACGCCTGATCCAACTTCCTTGTTCCGCGAAGCTTAGTACCGTCCAGTTGCTCCGACCGTTTGAAAAAGGGATTGGTGGCATCATTGTATTGGCCTGCAGTGAATCGGGCTGCCGGTCGCTCGAGGGCAGTCGTCGCGCCCGATTGCGTGTTCTCGAGGCCAACAATGTTCTCGACGAACTCGGCATGAGCGGCGCCCGCGTGCTCATAAAACAGGCAGACGAGCGAGACAAAATGCCTATTATTGAGGCAGTGAACGAGCTTTCGGACCGGATAGAAAAGCTTGGGCCAAGCGAGGAAGTCCGAAGAGAGAAGGGTGAAGGCTCAGAGCAGATGGAAAAGCCGGGCTTGAACCCGGCAAAGGGAAGTATCAAGAAATGATTATTGCAGAACGTAAACCGTTGGAAGAGATATTGAGCATGATCGGCCAAGCTCGGTCGGTACTGATAGCCGGTTGCGCCACGTGTGTGGCCGATTGCATGGCCGGCGGTGAGCGAGAGGTCGGCATCCTGGCGTCGGCCTTGCGCATAGCGCAGAGGCAGAGAAACGGGGATGTTGAGTTTGTCGAGGCGACCGTCGAGCGCCAGTGCGAACGTGAATTCATTGACCGCATCCGCGAACTGGTTGAGAAAGCCGACATTGTGATCTCGACTGCGTGCGGAATCGGAGTGCAGGCAATGGCCGAGCGCTACGGCACAAAGCCCATCTATCCGGGCGTCAACACCAGGTTTCTCGGGCTTCGCGAGGAGGAGGGTTTGTGGACCGAACGCTGCGGGGCGTGCGGCGATTGCACGCTCCATTTGACCGGCGGCGTCTGTCCCGTGGCACGTTGCTCGAAGAGCCTGCTCAATGGCCCGTGCGGCGGCTCGACAAAGGGCAAGTGCGAGGTCTCCGACGAGATTGATTGCGGCTGGCAACTGATTGTGGACCGTCTGAAGGCACTGGGCCAACTTGACCTGTTGGAAGTAAACATTCCGCCGAAGAACTGGGCCTCCGGTCGCCACGGTGGACCGCGGAAAGTAATAAAGAAAGAGCTGAGAGATGAAAAGCGGAAGTAACCTGGAGAAGGTGTTGCAGGCCGGCCACTTTGCGGTCACCGCCGAATTGGGGCCCCCGATGGGCTGCAACGCCGAAGTGGTTCAAAAGAAAATCCAACTGCTCGGGGGCGTTGCCGACGCTTATAACGTCACTGACTGCCAGACGGCGGTCGTTCGCATGAGCAGCATCGCGACGTCGATTTTTCTCGTTCAGTCGGGTTTGGAGCCTGTCATGCAGATGACGTGTCGCGATCGTAACCGGATCGCGATGCAGAGCGATATTCTCGGCGCGGCTGCGCACGGAATCAAGAATTGTCTTTGCATCGCAGGCGACCACCAGTCGTTCGGTGCAGCGGGCAAGCTCAAGGGGCATCCGGGCGCGAAGAACGTCTACGATGTTGACTCGATCCAACTGGTAGGGATACTGAAAGGCCTCCGCGACGAAGCGCGGCAGCAGGGAGGCGACCCGCTCGACGGGCGCGCGCCGCTGTTTATCGGAGCGGCTTGGACTCCTCTCGGCGACCCGGTTGAAATCCGTACAATGCGACTGGCTAAGAAAGTCAACGCAGGCGCCGATTTCGTCCAGACCCAGGCGGTCTTCGATATTGAGCGCTTTTCGGAAGCGATGAAGAAAGCGCGCGACCGAGGATTGCACGAGCGCGTGGCTATTCTGGCCGGTATTATTGTGCCGAAGAGCGGGGGAATGCTTGCATATATGAACGAGTCGGTCCCCGGCGTGACTGTGCCGGAAGGGTTGATTCGCCGCATGAAAGGCGCGTCTGATCCGAAGGCCGAGGGCGTGGCCATCGCGATCGAGCTTGTGCAACAGATCAAGCAGATAGAAGGCGTCCGCGGCGTTCATATCCAGGCGATTGAGTGGGAAGCCGCAGTGAGATCGGTCGTTGAAGGCGCAGGGCTTCTGCCCCGCCCAAAGCTGTAGGCGCCGATTTATTCGCACAGGGAAAAGAACAAGCAAATGCCAAAGAAATATCATATAACCGCACAGGTGATGCCGCCCCGTTTTGCGCCTGTGCCCAAATACTCGATGATCGAGAAAGAGGGGTGTCTCGGGTGTCTCCAGTGCGCCAAGCGCGAATGCGTCTATGACGTCTATAAGAATCGGAAATTCGATCCCGAGCAGATGATCGATTCTATAGACTATCTCTGCAAGAATTGCCTGCGCTGTATCCAGGGCTGCAAGAACCAGATTATATCAAAGATGTGCAATCCTGATTACCAGGCGCTTGGCGACGAATACTGGAAGCCTGCCCTCATCTCGAGCCTGTGGGACCAGGCCACCAGCGGCAAGATTCCGGTCTCCGGCGCAGGATACCGCGGGCCGTTCTCGGGTCCGGGGTTTGACTCGATGTGGACCGATATGTCGGAGATTGTGCGGCCCACCCGCGACGGGATTCACGGCCGCGAATACATCAGCACGTCCGTCGATATTGGCCGCAAGCTTGCGCAACTCGATTTCGGTCCGCGCGGCGAATTGCTCTCCGTAGCCCCACCGCTTGTCGAGATTCCCGTTCCGTTCATATTTGACAAGCTCCCGTTCGGCGTCATGAACGAGAATGTGCGGACCGGTTTGGTGCGCGCCGCCGAGATAGTTGGAACGATGTTGGTCATTCCGCAAAGCGACATTGACTGGAAACTGATGGCGCACATTGACAACATAATTCCGTTGATTACGGCTTTGACGCCTATCCGGGAACATGATGCGGCATCACGTCCCCAAACAGGCGAGAGTCTTTTGGGAGAAATCATCGCGCGAGCGAGAATGATCGAACTGGAGGATGGCCCGGACGTCGCGAAGCAGATGGCGGCGGTTAAGGGAATCAATCCGTCGGTGGTGACGTGCATTCGCATGCCTGCGAGCAAGACCGTGGCCGGTCGCGTCGAGGAACTCACCCGTTCGGGCGCGGAAGTCATTCATATTATTGCCGATTGGCAGGGCGAAGAAACATGCGACCCTGCGGAGACAGGGCATGCTGCGCCCTCTCCCAGATTCATCAAAGAAGTGTTGCGCGAGGTTCATTTGAACCTGATAGACAAAGCGTTGCGTGATGAGGTCACTATCATAGCCGGCGGCGGCATCGCGATGGCCGAACACGTGGCCAAGGCGATCATATGCGGGGCCGATCTCGTTGGCGTAGACATGGCGCTCGAGGTTGCGCTGGAGTGCCGGATGTGCAAGCGATGTCTGCATGGGCTGAGCTGTCCCGTGACCATTGAGGCGGTTGACTCCGAGTGGGCTGCTCTGCGAATTCGCAACCTGATTTGTTCGTGGCATTCACAGTTGATAGAGGTGCTCGGCGCGATGGGAATCCGCGAAGTTCGACGGCTTCGAGGCGAAGTCGGCCGGGCGTTGTTCTTTGAAGATCTTGAAAAGGAGGCGTTCGGGGATGTCAGAATCGCCCCAGACACTTACTATTCAACAAGATAGTTACGCGCATCTGAGGGGACGCGAGGCTATGGACACGCCTTCGCGTTTCCGGAACCGCGTGTCCAAATATCGGGTGTTCCGCAGCAGCGCATGCACCGCGTGCAACAAATGCGCCGAGTTGTGCCCTTACGGAGTCCACGTCCGCAGCGGCGACCGGATGCTTCGGCCCCGGGAGGCGTTTTGTATCGGGCTTGCATGCCGAAGCAACGACTTCTATTGCATATCCCAATGCCCTGAGAAAGCCTTGTCGATGGCGCTCAATCCTCTGTTTGAAACAATGGGCGACGCACGCTGGTCGGCCGATATGATACTCGCGACGTGGGTGATGGCCGAAACCGGGGACGTCCCTTCCGGCGGTCTTGAATATGAATTCGGCCGCTCAGGCGGGGGCTTCGACAAGCTGGCATTCGATTTTCCAAAAAAGCCGGCGATCAGTCTCGACGAGGAGGAGATAGACCTCAGTGTTGAGCTAAACCGCAGCGGCGACGAAGCCGAGCGGATAAGCATTGATATCCCGGTTTACGGCGGCGGCATGTCGTTCGGCTCGGTGAGCGAGCACACGATTCTTGGCCGCTGCATTGCCGCTCGCAACTGGAACACTTTCACGTGCACGGGAGAGGGCGGCTATATCGAGTCGATAGTCCCGTTTGCGAAACACGTGATCACGCAGGTGGCCACGGGCCTTTTCGGCGTGCGCGAAGAGACGATTCAGCGAGCGCGCATTATTGAGTTTAAATACGCACAAGGGGCCAAACCCGGCCTGGGCGGCCATCTTCTCGGAGACAAAGTGACGCCGCAGGTGGCCCGAATGCGGGAAGCGGTCGCAGGCAGTTCGCTGTTCTCGCCGTTCCCGTTCCATTCAGTGTATTCGGTCGAAGACCATAAGAAACACGTCGACTGGATAAAAGCAATAACTCCGAGGTCGCTCATCTCGGTGAAAGTCTCGACGCCGACCGACGTGGACATGGTGGCCGTGGGCAGTTACTATGCAGGCGCACACATCGTGCACATAGACGGAAGCTATGGCGGCACGGGCGCGGCCCCCGACATCGCGAAGAAGAACATCGCGATGCCGATTGAATACGCGATCCCGAAGGTTCATAAATTCCTCCGAGAGGAGGGCGTCCGCGACCGAATCGTCCTGGTCGCGTCCGGCGGCCTGCGCAACCCGTGGGACATTGCGAAGGCGATAGCTTTGGGCGCCGACGCAGTAGTGATCGGAACGGCTGAAATGGTTGCGCTCGAATGCATCCGCTGCGCCAATTGCGAGAGCGGCAGGGGATGCGCGCGAGGTATCGCCACGACTGACCCCGAATTGACGGAATTGATCCAGGTTGACTACGCTGCGCGGCGACTGAGCAATCTCTACCTGGCCTGGAGCAAAGAACTGAAACGCATACTAAAGCGGTTGGGAATGAGAAGCATACGCGAGTTGGTTGGCCGAACCGATTGTTTGATGCGTTTGAGGTCCTAAGAAAGGGGAAAGGAGCAAGGCGAAAGGGGAAGAGCCAAGAAACAGAAAGATTGCTTCGCTCCGCTCGCAATGACCCGATGGGTATGCTGTTTCTCCAATGATTAATCCTGCTGCAGACGGGCTGGGCGCTTGAAATACCAGCGAAGGGCTCGGTTAGGAACAAGGATGATGGACAAGAAGGCTGAAAAGATACTCAATTCGCGGGCAAGGCTGCTCGATGGTCTTTCCCGTACAGAATCCCGCAAAGACGCGGAGGAAGGCGGCTGCGGCGTTGTCGGGTTCGCCTGCAACATCCCCGTCCGTGGCAAACACATCTATGAGCCCTCCTGCCAGATGCACAACAGGGGAAATGGAAAGGGAGGCGGGATTGCGGCGGTCGGCTTTGTGCCCGAGCAACTTGACGTGAGCCGCGAGGTTCTCGACTCGCACTATATGCTCCAGATCGGACTGCTCGATCCGACTGCCCGGACCGCTGTCGAAAAGGAATATGTTCTGCCTCATTTCGCCATAGCGAGCGCCGGCATGGTTCCGACGGTTGGCGACTATCGCGAAGTCGAGGGACTCGACGTCAGACCTCCCGACGTGCTCCGCTACTTTGTCAGGGTCAAGCCGGACGCACTCGATCAATTCATCCGCGAAAACAAGCTTGAGGCGCTCGAGCGGGACGACGCCGAAGACGAGTTCGTTCATCAGAACAGCTTCAAGTTGAACCGCGCGTACTACGCCTCGCTGGGCGACAAAAAGGCGTTTGTGCTGTCGCACGGCAAGAACATGATGATTCTGAAAATCGTGGGCTTCGCCGAAAAAGTGGCCCAATACTATCTGCTCGATGAGTTCAAGGCGCACTGCTGGATAGCGCATCAACGCTATCCCACCAAGGGGCGCGTTTGGCATCCTGGCGGCGCGCATCCGTTCATCGGGATGAACGAAGCGCTCGTGCACAACGGCGATTTCGCCAATTATCTTTCGGTCAGCGAATACCTCAAAATGCGCAACGTCTATCCGCTGTTTCTGACCGACACCGAGGTTTCCGTCCTGCTGTTCGACCTCTGGAAGCGCGTGTACGGATACCCGCTCGAGTACGTGATCGAGGCGATGGCGCCCACAACCGAGTTGGATTTCGACCGGCTGCCTCCGGAGAAGCAGCGCGTCTATCGGCACATTCAGTCATCTCATATACATGGGTCGCCCGACGGCCCGTGGTTCTTCATCATCGCGCGAAACAATACGACTCAGAAGCAGTTCCAGCTTATCGGCATCACGGATACGGCGATGCTGCGGCCGCAGGTGTTTGCTCTCTCTAAAGGCGAAGTCGAGATCGGCCTGTGCTGTTCGGAGAAGCAGGCCATCGACGCCACGCTTCACTCACTGGCGGAGGAAGACCCTCGTTTCCATCCGATAGCGGACAAATACTGGAACGCTCGCGGCGGGAGCCACACCGACGGCGGCGCCTTCATATTCACGCTTTCCGGCGACGGCGACGTGAAGAAGCTGACTTGCACCGACAAATTCGGTTTCGAGGTGACGCTGCCATCGAACAAGAAGCATCGGAATAGGGGAGTCGAGGTTGCGACGCCGCAGGGCTCACACGAGTTGGCCGCTGAGATCGACGAACTGGTCAAAGCGGGAGACGCCGACGCGCTTTTCGGTTGGTTGTCAGGAGGACTGCGCGTATGGCAGTATGACACGCTCGGATGCGCGCTGAATAAAACTGTGCGCGCAGCCGGCGCAAACGACGAAAAGCGCACCACCGTTATCAAGGCGCTCACGCTTCTCAATGACCGCCGCTATCCCACGGGGGACAAGAAGCGGAGTTCGGTCCTCGAGCTTGTGAGGAGCGCGCTCAGGTCGGTCTTCGAGGGCTGTCTCCCTATCACAGCGGATGGGATATCGCGGTTCCGTTTCATCGATTGGCATACGCGCCATCAACTGCGGGCGCCGCGTGACGGCGAGCAGACTCTCGTGCTCAACGCGGCCGGATTCAGCGCCGAAGGACCTTTGTGTCATTCGCGCCTGTTCGTGGACGCATACCGCCTGGGCTGGAAGAGATTTATCGCGTACGGACTCAAGGGAGAGCGGTTTTCGGGCTGCGGTTTCGGGTCAGGGACGGAAGGCGTGGTCATTGACTTATATGACAGCGTCGGCGATTACGTCGCCTCGGGAATCGACGGCATGGAGATTTACATCCACGGCAATGGCCAGGACCAACTGGCCCAGATAATCAAAGCCGGAAAGCTCGTTGTGTATGGGGACGTGGGGCAGACGTTCATGTATGGCGCCAAGGGCGGCGCCGTCTACGTAATGGGTAACGCCGCCGGGCGTCCTCTCATAAACGCAGTCGGAAAGCCACGCGTGATCATCAACGGCACGTGCCTCGACTTCCTGGCCGAATCGTTCATGGCCGGCGACGCGCTCAACGGAGGCGGTTTCGTGGTTCTCAATGGAATGGAGATTGACGACGACGGCAACGTTCATGAAATGCCCCTGCCTTATCCCGGCTCGAATTTGTTCTCTCTCGCATCAGGCGGCGCCATTTACGTGCGGGACCCGCGTCGTTGCGTGATCGACGAACAATTGAACGGCGGCGAGCTCGTTTCCATGACCGAGAAAGACTGGCGGCTGATCCTTCCCATGCTGGAGGAAAACGAGCGCCTCTTCGGCGTCTCGGTGAAAGAACACTTGCTCAAGGTCAACGGCCGGCCGATGCGCCCGGAAGACGTCTACCGCAAAGTTCGGCCTGTCAAGTTGGCGGTCCTGGCAAAGAAGGATGACACGGAATGAATTAGGGGCAAACGGGGAAAAGGGAAGCAAACCCGTTTGTTGTTTCGTGTAGAATAGTTCCCGGGTTACGCCGCACTGTCATCGGGCGATATTCCGACAATAGCCGTCATTCTGCGCGAAACGAAGAAGCTACTGAAATGCAAAGGCTTCAAGACCGAAGACGAGATTCTTCGCTTCGCTCAGAATGACAATTTAATCTCCCTTTTTCGCTTTGTTCCTTTCGTTTTTCGTCTTCTTTTGCTTTTTCTCTTTTTGATCTTTCCTTCTCATGAAGCTTGCATGATTTCTCTCCGCCCGTTAGAATATCGTGACAATGAAGACGCGACTGTGCCGGATCATTGATTTGGGGCTCTGCTCCTTCGAGGAAGCGTACTCGCTTCAGAAGAAGGTCGTTCAGTCGAAAATCGGCGGATCGACTGAAGACACGCTCATACTTGTCGAGCATCTTCCTATTATCACCATGGGACGCCGGGGCCGCTTCGAACATGTCTGCGCACCACCTGAGAGGTTGAAGGCAGAAGGAATAGAGGTGCAAAGCACGGACAGGGGCGGGGATGTAACCTATCACGGTCCGGGCCAACTCGTCGGATATCCCATAATCGATCTGAGGGCTCACAAACAGGATGTCGACTGGATTCTCAGGCAGTTGGAGGCTGTCATCATCAGTTCGCTCAAACGCTTGAATATCGACGCCTGCGCGATACCCGGGCTGACGGGCGTGTGGGTGGGCGGCGCCAAGATAGCGGCTATTGGAATCGGTGTCAGCCATTGGATAACGTTTCACGGGTTCGCCCTCAACGTTGACCCTCGCATGAAACATTTCGATCTCATTATTCCTTGCGGACTCAAGAACAAGCCTGTCACGTGCTTGCGCGACGTGCTCCGTGATATGCCTTCGATGGGCGGTGTGAAGCAGATCATCATCGAGAGCTTTTGCGAAACCTTCGGTTTGGAGCGGATTTGCGCTTGATTTTCCCCACTTTTCACGTTATTATATGAGTGAGTTTGCATATGAAAACTGAAAACGCGATGCTCCCTAAATTAGGCGATATTCTCGAGCAGATGGTACTGGTCCGGGCCTCCGACTGCTACCTGAAGGTGGGGGAAAAACCGTTCTTTCGCGTGAACGGCAGGATACAAAAGCACAAGTTCAGCACGGTTACAGACGAGGACATGGCGTCGTACATGCGAACAGTGATGACTGATTTCCAGAGTGAACGCTTCGCGAAGGACCCGGATCTCGACCTGGCTTACGACACGAAAGAGGGGCAGAGATTCAGAGTTAACGTGTTCAGGCAGCGCGGCCACATCGGCATGGTCATTCGACTCATTCCCTCCGAGAACCTCAGCTTCGATTTTCTCCTGCTGCCTTCCGTCGTGAGAGAATTTGCCGAATTGCCACGAGGGCTCATCATCGTTTCCGGCGCGACCGGCAGCGGGAAAACGACCACCCTGGCCGCCATGATCGACCACATAAACAGCAACTTCCACAGGCACATTGTCACGATTGAGGACCCTATCGAGTTCATCCACTACAACAAGAAAAGCATCATAAATCAGCGAGAGGTGGGCTTCGACACGAATTCATTCGCCGATGCTCTGAAACACGTGGTCAGACAAAGCCCTGACGTTGTCCTTATAGGCGAAATGAGAGACCTGGAAACGATGCTCGTTGCGCTTTCCGCCGCGCAGACGGGTCACCTCGTCCTCACGACTCTCCATAACATCGACACCGCCCAGACACTCGACAGAATCATCAACTATTTCCCGGAATACATGAGACATCAGGTGAGACTCGAGTTGTCTCTGTGCCTCATGGGGGTTGTCTGCATGCGCCTTATTCCTCGCAAGGACGGCCGAGGCCGTGTCCCGGCAGTCGAAGTCATGCGCGCAACGCCGCTGATAAGAAAGCTGCTCCTCGAGGGCAACACCAAGGGGATACCGGACTACATAAAAGAGGGGCGCGAATTCGGAATGCAGACTTTCAACCAGGCGCTGCTCGATCTCTTCCAGAAGGGCCTGGTCAGTTATGAAGACGCCCTGCTTAACGCCTCAAATCCGGACGAGTTCAAACTCAACGCGCAAGGGATGTTCACGGGCACGGATTCCTTGAGGGCACGAGAGTTCTAACCGCACGAGGAGGGAAATATGGAAGTTCAGCATTCTGAGCCAATGATCCCGGAGACGTTGAAAACGGATGCCCGCGCCGACATGAAGAATCTTTTCGACCTGGTCATGGTCCGAAAGGCCTCCGATCTGCTGTTAACTGCGGGTGCGCCGCCATTGCTCAGAATCAACGGCGAACTCAAGGCGACCGAATATCCCGAGATGACACCCGACGAAAACAAGAGGCTCGTCTACAGCATTCTTACCGACAAACAGAGGGAGAAATTCGAGGAAACACGCGAACTCGATATGTCCATCGGAGTCACCGGCGGACACCGTTTCAGGGTCAACGTCTACATGCAAAAGGGCTGCGTCACCGCAGCGCTCAGGGCGATCGCCGAGCAGATACCGACACTCGAAGAACTCGGCTTACCCAAGATAATCGCGAAGTTGGCGTTCAGGCCGCAAGGATTGATCCTGGTTACCGGACCCACCGGCCACGGGAAGACCACGACCCAGGCCGCGATGCTCGACCTCATTAACTCGCACAAACGCTGTCACATCATCACCGTGGAAGACCCCATCGAGTACGTGCACCACCATAAGAAGTCGGTTATCGACCAGCGCGAGATCGGGAGCGACACGCTTTCCTTCCCGGCGGCTCTCAAGTATGTCCTGCGGCAGGACCCGGACGTAATACTCATCGGAGAAATGCGCGACCTCGAGACCATCTCCTCGGCGCTCACCGCCGCCGAGACCGGCCACCTCGTCATAGCCACCCTTCATACTAACGACGCCATTCAGACGGTTGACCGCATCGTGGACGTCTTTCCCTCGAGCCAGCAGCAGCAAATCCGGATGCAGCTCGCCCTCAGTATGCTCGCCGTCGTTTCGCAACGCCTGCTTCCCCGCGCGAACGGGAAAGGCCGCGTGCTCGCCGCCGAAATACTCAGAAACAACTCGGCCGTCGGGAATCTTGTTCGTGAGGCCAAGACCCATCAGATTTACAGCATCATGGAGACCCACTCGAAAGACGGGATGATTACGCTCGATTCGTCCATCAAACAGCTCTATCTCCGGGGCATCATTTCGTATGACGTCGCGGTCAATCACGTGCGCAATCCGCAAAGCATAGCAAACGCGTAATCACAGGGAATCCAAAATACGCACTTGACAGTCCCCTCTTTTTGTGGTATATGTATACTTGAGCATTTGTTCAACTGAAGGAGCACGCGAATGCCGCGCAGAACGACGGTCACCAGAGAAGACGATATCTGCGAAGTCGAGTTCGTGAACAAGGAATCCGTGAACGCCGTTCGCGGCCGCATGCCCGACGCCTCGACCATTGAGGACCTGGCGGAGATTTTCAAGGTTCTCGGGGACCCCACCCGCCTTCGCATAGTCTCCGCGCTTGCCGTCAAGGAACTATGCGTGTGCGATGTTGCAAATCTTCTGGGAACGAGCATATCCGCCGTTTCACATCAACTCAGGGTCCTCCGGAACCTGAAGCTTGTCAAGCACAGGAAAGACGGGAAGATGGTCTATTATTCCCTTGACGATGAATGTGTTGAGACTTTGCTTAAAGAGGGGCTCAAGCACATAGAGGAGTGATTTTCTTTTTGCGCACAAGCTTGAACGATTGCTCAAGTGTGGTCATATTTGGGGACACCATGTGGCATGGCGTCCCCGAATTAAGGGCGCCAGGCATTTTCTGGAATGAAGAGATTTGAACACAATTGAGTAAGAGGAAGGTGGGTTCGCAAGGGGGATACGCTATGATCGATCACGCGGTGGCAGAAATAGAGATAAGAGTGAACGGGATGGACTGCCCGTCGTGCGCCGAAAAAATTGAGAAGGCAGTAGCGGGGATGGAAGGGGTGGAGGGAGCTGCCATAAACTTCGCAGGCGGCAAGCTGACTGTCAGGCTTGTGGAGGGGAAGGCAAGCGTGGCCAAGATTGAAGAGCAGATACAGAATCTCGGCTTCCAGGTAGGGAAGGCGGCGGGCGAAGTAACGGAGAAGTTTCACGTCGAGGGAATGGATTGTCCGGATGAATCCACGCTGATCGAAAAAAAGCTTGCTGAACTTAAAGGAGTGACGAGCTTCAAGTTCAACTTGCTGTCGGCGGAAGTCATCGTTTCCTACGACAGTCGCACCGTCAGCCGCGACAAAATTATGGGCGCAATCGCGGAAACGGGCATGAAGGCGATGCTGGTGGGAGAGTCGGCCTCGGTCAGTGCGAAAGCCAGTCAGCGCAGCCACATGATCGTCACCCTGGTGTCCGGCATACTCATCGCGACGGGTTTTGCTCTGTCCCGCTCCGGCTTGTCCGAGTGGTTCGCCACCGCTCTTTACTTTTTCGCAATGATTGTCGGCGGATTTCACATTGCGAGGAAGGCCGTTTATTCCGTACGGAATCTTACGTTCGACATGAATTTTCTTATGGCGACGGCTGTGGTTGGGGCGGCTTCTATTGGCGAGTGGCTGGAAGGAGCTTCGGTCGTTTTCCTCTTCTCGTTGGCCCAGTATCTTGAAATGCACAGCATGGACAGAGCGCGCAACGCCATACAGTCGCTGATGAAACTGGCTCCCGACAACGCGCTCGTCCGGCGCGGGGAGAAGGAAGTCGTCGTGCCGGTGAGCGAAGTCGAGTTGGGAGAAACGTTTGTCATTCGCCCCGGAGACAAGGTTCCGCTCGACGGGAAAGTTCTCAGCGGCCTGAGCGCCGTGAACCAGGCGCCCATCACGGGCGAATCCGCGCCGGCGGTAAAAAAGCGTGGCGACACTGTTTTTGCAGGCACCATCAATGGCGACGGTTCTCTTGTGGTGAAGGCCACGCATAGGGCGGACGATACGACTCTTGCCCGCATAATCCACATGGTTGAAGAAGCTCAGGCGCAAAGGGCGCCCATGCAGAACTTTGTCGATACTTTCGCAAAGTACTACACTCCGGCGGTGATAAGCCTTGCGGCCCTGGTTGTCATTCTGCCTCCGCTCGCATTAGGCCAACCATTTGCAACGTGGCTCTATCGGGGACTTGTTCTGCTTGTCATTTCGTGTCCCTGCGCGCTTGTCATCTCGACGCCGGTGTCCATTGTATCGGGTCTGGCGAGCGCAGCGCGGCATGGTGTGCTCATAAAGGGTGGCATCTATCTCGAGAAGGCGGGCTCCCTCAAGGCTATCGCCTTTGATAAGACCGGCACGCTCACCATCGGACATCCGTGCGTAAAGGAGATCATCTCACTCGACAGCCGCCCGGCGGAAGACGTGCTCGGCATCGCCGCCGCCATCGAGGGGCACTCCGAGCATCACCTGGGTCGTTCGATCGTGGAGGAAGCATGTCGCCGAGGAATCCCAGCGCGCCGCATCGAGTCATTTCAGGCGATTCCCGGCAAAGGCGCCTGCGCCGCCATCGACGGCGAAACCTATTATGTGGGCAGCCATAGGCTGTTCGAGGAAATGCAATTCTGCACACCCGAGCTCGATAAGCGGATGGAGAATCTCGAGAAGGAGACGCGCACGCTCGTGCTCGTGGGGAACAAGTCTGCGCCGCTCGGCGTCATCGTAATGATTGACGCGGTTCGCAAGAGTTCCAGGGACGCGCTCAGGCTGCTTCGTGAAACGGGCATACACAAAATGATAATGCTCACGGGCGACAACAAGGGCACTGCGGCCGCGATAGCGAAGGAATTGGATATCGAATATCGCGCAGAGCTTCTCCCGCAGGACAAGGTCACTACCATGCACGAGCTCGTGGAACGGCACGGACACGTGGCGATGGTCGGTGACGGCGTCAATGACGCGCCCGCGATGGCCGCATCCACGATCGGCGTCGCCATGGGAACCGCCGGCACTGACACCGCGCTCGAGACTGCCGACATTGCGCTCATGGCCGACGACCTGCTCAAGCTGCCGTTTGCGATTTGTCTGAGCCGCAAGACCCTCTCGGTCATCCGGCAGAATATCGCTCTCTCGATAGCCATAAAACTCGTATTCCTGGCCCTTGCGATCCCCGGCATGGCGACGCTTTGGATGGCCGTTTTCGCGGACATGGGCGCATCTCTCCTCGTCACCTTCAACGGTATGCGACTTTTCGCCGTCAAAGAGACCCTTCGCTGCACGGAGTAATCCTTGTGCTCCTTTCGGGTATTCTTCCCGGCGCCTTCCCGCGTCTCCCGCATTGAACGATTGGTTTCGGGTTTGCGGAAGATTGCAAAAGACCGGCCTGTTCAAATATAATTGTTCGACGTATTGGACGGATTCGCGGTACAAGTAGGCATGGTCGAACGAATTCGACACTGCGGGATGCCACAAGCGTATTGTGGGCGCGAATTCATCCGCACGGAATGCTCTTGAGGATGTAAGGACCAAATGCGTCGAACAAAAATAGTCGCCACAATCGGGCCGAGCTCGAACAAGGAAGAAACGCTGCGCCAGATGATCGAGGCCGGTATGGACGTTGCCAGGCTGAATTTCTCTCATGGAACGCATGCCGACCACGAGCGCAGTTTCCGGATGATTCGGAAGCTGAGCGAGAAGCTCGGGAAGCCCATCGGCATAATAGGCGATTTGCAGGGCCCAAAGATTCGAACCGGCGAACTGGCCGATGGGCCGCTGACTCTGCGCCGGGGCGGAGTCCTTATTATTACAACCCGCAAGATGAACGGGGCGGGCGACACAATCTCAACTACGTATACGCGGCTTCCCCATGATGTCAGGCACGGCGACAGGATTCTCCTGGATGACGGCTCCATCGAGGTAAGAGTTCTCAGGGTCGAGAACCGTGACATTCACTGTCGCGTCGTCTACGGCGGCGCATTGAGCGCGCACAAGGGCATCAACCTTCCGGGAGTCAAGATATCCGCGCCGTCTCTCACGCCGAAAGACAAAGAAGACGTCCGGTTTGCGGTCAAACTCAGGATGGACTATCTCGCAATGAGCTTCATACGGCAGCCGGAGGACATCATCCGGTTAAAAAAGCTTCTCAAAACGCTCGGGGCGGAGATTCCCATTATTGCGAAAGTCGAGAAACCCGATGCTCTCGCTAATATCGACGGCATAATCTCGGTGGCCGACGGAGTTATGATCGCGCGAGGCGATCTCGGGGTCGAAATGGCGCGCGAAAAGGTCCCGCAGATTCAAAAGGACCTGATAATGCGCTGCATCGAGGCCGGCAAACCGGTGATTACGGCCACGCAGATGCTCGAATCCATGATTCGCCAGCCGACACCGACGCGCGCCGAGGCGTCCGACGTGGTCAACGCCATATACGACGGCACAGGAGCGGTCATGCTGTCGGGCGAGACCGCCGTCGGAGACTATCCGGTGCATGCAGTCAGGATGATGGCGCGCATAGCCGAGGAAGCGGACACCCACGTGGTCGAAAGAGAGAAGAAGGTCTTCCGACACTCGGGCGTCATCGACAGTTTTGAGGATGCGATAGGACAGGCGACTGACACGACTGCGCGGCACCTGCGCACCCGCTACATCGTATGCTTCACTTCGTCCGGATTTACCGCGCAGCAGGTATCCAGCTACCGACCCGAGACGCCGATAATAGCCGCGACGCAAAACGTTGAGATAGTGCCGCGAATGAGCTTATGCTGGGGGGTGCAACCAATCTGTGTTCGGAAAGCAGAAACGGTTGATTCGATGATTGCCAACATCGAGGACGAGCTTCTCATGCGGAAGATGGTTCGGAGGGGCGACAGCATAATCATCACCTCAGGCTATCCCTTGGGCGTGCGCGGCACAACGAACATGATGCAACTCGTCAAAGTGGGTGAACACAAGATGCATCCGACGCCGGCCGGCCGAAAGAGAGGCTAGCCGTGGCGCAGACGCGTGAACTGTTCGCCGACTATTGCAGCGGATTTGAAAGGCTGCGCCATTTTTTTCGTTATGATCCTCGTGATCTGTCCGGGGCTATGAGCGAACTCCGAGGAACGCAGCAGCGGCGTTTCAGCGAGAACCAGCTCAATGAAATCAGGCTCTACAACAAGAGAATGGATTGCAGCAATGAGACGCTCGCAAACATCGACAAGCTCGGTGTGGATGGAACGCTGGCCGTTGTCACCGGCCAGCAGCCGGGCATCTTCACAGGACCTCTCTATACAATCTACAAGACGCTCACCGCAATAAAACTCGCGAAACACATCACGGATCGCTTTGGCGTCGCTGCCGTGCCCGTGTTCTGGAATGCATCCGAGGATCACGACTTTCAGGAAGTGCGGCATGCGGAGATCATAAACCGCGACAGTCGCGTGATAAGCCTGCTCTATGAGCCGAAGACCGATATAGAAGGCAAATCCATATTCGACATTCCTCTCGAGCCTTCGATCAACTTCCTGATAGACCTTATGGCGGGAGACACAAACGAGAGCGAATTCAAGACGTATCTCGTCGATTTGCTTCGGAACTCTCTCGGGCGCTGTTATTCGCTCGCCGACTGGTTCTCGCACCTCATGCAGGCGCTCTTCAATTCCTACGGGCTGATCATATTCGACGCCCACCTGCCGCCGTGCCGCGAGCTTGCGCGCCCGATCATAGGACGCGAGATAAAGATACCGGTGCGCTCATCGCGCCTGATCAACGAGGCAGGCGCACAGCTCAAGTCATTGGCCTATCACCAGCAAATAGCGCGGAACGCGGACGATGTGAATTTCTTCTTTTACGCGCAAGGAAGACGGAACAAGGTTCGGTTCAAAAAAAACAAATTCCTTGTGGATCGCGTCGGGCTGGAGTATGATCAGAATGAGATGCTCGACATGCTGGCTGAAGAGCCACAGCGCTTCAGCCCCAGCGCGGTGTTGAGACCGCTCATACAGGACCATATTCTCCCGACGGTCGCTTACGTGGCCGGTCCGGGTGAGATAGCGTACTTCGCGCAGATGCGCAACACTTACGTGTTCTTTGAGCTCGTCATGCCCGTGATATATCCCCGGAGCCGGGCGGTGCTCATCGAACCCAGGATCGCGAAGATTCTGCGGAGATACGGACTCCGCGTGGACGACGCATTCAAAAACAGAAGAGACCTGCTCAAAGCAATCGTGTCGCAGGGGGCGCCGTCTGCCGTTGTGCAATCATGCGACCGGAATCTCGAGGGCATACAGATCATTCTCGACGAGTTCAGGCGCGAAGTGAGCGAATTCGAGCCGACTCTTGTGGACCCCGTAGACAAGCTCAAGAGGAAGATCGGCTCCGAGATGGATAATCTGCGGGACAAACTGGCGCAAGCGGGAAAGCTCGACACCGAGGTAGTCGAGCAGCAAGTGGAAAAACTCAAGGCCCACCTCTTCCCCGAGGGAAAAGAGCAGGAGAGGGTATTCAATATCTTTCCTTACCTCTTTTCGAACGGGATTCAATTCATATCGCGATTGGAAAAAACACTCGATATCGCGAACTTCGACAGGCAGGAGATATACGTGTGAGAAAATAGGGAGAAAAGGTTAAAAGGGGAAAAGGGCAAAAGGGGTTTTTCCCGTTCAAGAATATAAGACTGATTTCTGCAACTGGGTGATAGACACGTTCTTTCCATAAGTGGCCCCGCTGTGAGCGGGGCTGGCTTTTTTGAGGGTCCTTAAATACATGAATCACCGCTTTGTTCATTACTCAATGGCTTTCTTGATGCAGTTGTTCATATCGGTCGGAGCGCTGGCGGCGCCGTTGCTCGCGACGAGACTGGGCGCCTCCAGTTTCGAGCTCGGAATGATGGGTGCGCTCGGAGCGGCCACGTACGCGTTCACCGTGATCTTCGCGGGTACGCTTTCCGACAAGTTCGGCCGCAAACAAGTGATCCTTGCAGGAACGCTCTTCACGGGATTCGCATTCGGAATCATGCCATTGAGCCGCATTCCACTTCATTTGATCATCCTTACCGGCTTGAGCGGCATTGCAATGGCCTTCTATTGGCCGGTGCTCGAGGCATGGATGTCCGAGGAAGGCGATCCGGAACACGTCCGGCAGGAGATGAGCGCATTTAATGTGAGTTGGAGCACCGGCGGCTTCATTGGTCCGCTCGTGGGAGGTTTTCTCTTCACGTTCAGCAGCACGCTCGCATTCCTGTTTGCGGCAGCGGGCGTCTTACCTGTCGCGTATTTGGCTTTGAGCCACACGAGACCGACCTCCTGTGTTTCCCCCTCGCCCGAAACAGCCGCCACAGCCGCTGAAAATGGCGCCGCGATTGTCAAACGCTCTTTTCTGTACGTCATATGGATAGCAAACTTTGCGAGTTGGTTCGCAATATCCGAAATCAGGGTTCTATTCCCCAAGCTCGGCCTGGCGGAATTAGGAATGCAGCCGTGGCTCATTGGAATCCTCATATTCATCCTCAGCCTGGCTCTGGCCGCCATGTTTTATGCGCTGAGCGTTTTGAAGCGTTGGCACAACACCGTTGCTCCATTGCTGTACTCGCAAATCGTCATCTTCGTCTTGCTGCTCGTCACCGCC
Organism: Candidatus Poribacteria bacterium; assembly: GCA_016215705.1. Classification (GTDB taxonomy): domain Bacteria; phylum Abyssobacteria; class SURF-5; order SURF-5; family SURF-5; genus JACRIR01. Next base: position 22,484 of record JACRIR010000130.1, read on the forward strand.
GCCTCTGACTCGCCGGTTGTTTTAGGACTGGCGTTTGCCGGACTCGGCGCGGGCTTTGCAGTGCCTTATTCATACAGCCTCTATTTCAGCGTAGTGGGAAGCGCCAACAAAGGGGCTGCAAGCGGCAGGCATGAGATGGTGCTCGGAACCGGCGGGCTGCTCGGTCCTCTGCTTGGCGGAGTCGCCGCTGAAATTCTCCGAAACCAGCGTGCACCCTATGTCCTGGGAGCGGCGTTTATCCTCATCTCTCTTATTGTCCAGGGTTTCGTGTTGTCATCGCGCCGCGGGTCTCAGGCGTAATGGGGCACTCCCGGATTGTCAACCGCTGGAGTTTGTGAGGTTGACATTTCCCGCAACAACTGGTAGCATTGGCGAAGACGGATTCCCCCGAGATGGTAATGGAATACGCCGTTCTGAGCGAAGCGAAGGGTCTCCGAGTGGCGCCTTGCTGCAAAGACGGTGAGGGGAAATCGTGGCAGGAATTCAAGATATCGAACCTGAGTAGTACAGAACGACACCGGAAACAGGGACTGCAAAGAAATGAAACCACACAAGTTTTTTAATGAATACGCCGCCCGTGTGATTGACGGCGACAGACTCGGCCGCGATGAAGCCGCCAAAATGCTCGCCACTCCACACGAGGACGTGCTTCATTTGGTTGCTGCGGCGAACGACGTTCGCCTCCACTTTAAAAATGACCGCGTGGATTTCTGCGCCATCGTCAACACGAAATCGGGGTCGTGCAGCGAAGACTGCGCCTTTTGCGCGCAGTCAGCGCATCACGAAACCGGCGCGTCCGTGTACCCTCTGATGGAGGAGCGAGAAATTCTCAGGCGGGCGAAGGAAGCCGAGGCGATGGGCGCCAACAAGCTCTGCTTTGTTACAAGTGGGAGGGGCATCGAAAGCGACGACGACCTTGACAAGGTCTGTTCGGCAATCAGATCCATCGCCCGCGAGACCGCGCTCGACAGGTGCGCGTCTCTCGGCGCTCTCGGGCGTCGCCAGCTCGACAGGCTCAAGGCGGCGGGGTTGCAGAGCTTGCACCACAATATCGAGACTGCCGAAAGTTTCTTTGGTGGAATCTGCACCACGCACACGTATGCCGACAGAATCGATACAATCAACCTGGCGAAGGAACTGGGTTTTTATGTTTGCTGCGGCGGCATATTCGGGATGGGCGAATCGGAGGAGCAGCGAATCGAGATGGCTCTTGCCATAAGAGAATTGGACATTGACTCGGTCCCGATGAATTTTCTGAATCCCATTCGCGGGACGCCGTTGGAACATGCCAGGCCTCTTCAACCACTCGATATATTGAAAACGATAGCAGTGTTCAGATTCCTGCTGCCCGACAAAGACATAAGGGTTTGCGGGGGGCGCGAGAAAAACCTGCGTTCATTGCAGCCTTTCATATATCTGGCCGGCGCAAATTGCGCTGTGCTCGGGAACTATCTGACGACTCAGGGACGTGACTACCGGGAAGACCTCGAGATGATAGCCGACCTTGGCCTGCGAGCGGCGCGCGGAGGAACCCTAGTGGGCGGTTGAGCGCGTTCGCATCGAATGGCTCTTGCGGAGAAACTTCCTCCACCCCCTTTGCCAAAGGGGGGATTTCCCCAATGAACGACGCAATGCTGATTTGTCCAAATGAACACTAGAAGACAATTATGACAATTCGACAACGAGATTCCACGTCGCAGGGACGATGCGCGTTCGAGGTTGAGCTCGCGGAGATCGAGGCCCAAGGGCTTCTCCGCAAGACAAAGCTCATCGACGGCGCCATCGGGCCGCGGGTTTCACTTGATGGCCGCGAGACCGTGCTGTTGTGCACGAACGACTACCTTGGACTTGCAAACCATCCATCCGTAAAACAAGCTGCCAGAGAAGCCCTTGAAAAATATGGGGCTGGGGCGGGCGCGTCACGGCTGGTGTCGGGCACTCTGCCACCGCATGCCAAACTCGAGGCCGCGCTCGCACGGTTCAAGGGAACAGAGGCCGCGCTCGTATTCGGCTCGGGTTATCTGGCTAATTTGGGGATCGTCTCCGCCCTGGAGACTCAAGGAGACGTTATCTACAGCGATGAACTCAATCATGCGAGCATCGTTGACGCCTGCCGGCTCAGCCGGGCGACGACTAAGGTTTTCCGGCATGCGGACACCGATGCGCTCGAGGCAATGCTTGCCAACGACCTCGCGTATGGCCGAAGGCTGATTGCGACCGACGGGATATTCAGCATGGACGGGGACATTGCGCCACTCCCCAAGCTTGCGGCGCTTGCCGCCGAGTACGACTGCTGCTTGATGGTGGATGACGCGCACGCCACCGGCGTCATCGGTCCGGGAGGAAAGGGAACCGCAGCCCATTTCGGACTCGGAGGCAGCATCGACATTCAGATGGGAACTCTCAGCAAGGCCCTTGGCAGTTACGGCGCTTTCGTTGCAGGCTCGCGCGACCTCGTGGATTTCCTGGTGAATCGCGCGCGCAGCTTCATCTTCACTACCGCGCTCCCCCCCGCCTCAGCGGCGGCCGCCTTCGAAGCGCTCAACATCATCGAGCGCGAACCGGAGAGAAGCGAGAGACTATGGCAAAACGCCTCTCTCCTCAAGGATGGGCTCGTATCCGGTGGGTTCGATGCCGGCGCTTCCGAGACTTTCATTATTCCAGTGATAATCGGCGACGCGAGGCAATGCGTCCGAATGGCGGAAGCTCTCCTCGAAGAGGGCGTCTTCGCTCAGGCCATAAGACCGCCCTCAGTGCCGGAAGGAACTTCCAGGCTGAGAGTTGTTCCCACGTCGGAACATCTGCCGAGTGATATCGGATTTGCGATTGAAGCGTTCAAACGCGCAGGGAAACGATGCGGCATCGTCTAGACGAAAACTAGATCCCCACTTCCCCCCTTTTCAAGAAAAGAGGGGAGCAAGGGGGAATTTGTAAGATGCGATGGCAATAGCGATTTTCATAACGGGCACGGATACCGAGATCGGCAAGACGGTCGTTGCCGCCGGCCTTGCGCTCGCCTTCCGCAAGGCCGGCCTTGACGTCGGCGTCATGAAACCGGTCGCTACCGGCTGCCTTCCTCGTCACGAATCAAGCGCATCGGGGGAATCGGAAAATAGGGACAGCCCCGTTGCGAAGGGTCTGTCCCTATTTTCCGAAGACGTGGAATACCTTATGGACGCGTGCGACTGTAAAGACGAGCGCAAACTCGTTTGCCCATACATGCTTCGCGAGCCACTCGCGCCGGAAGTCGCTGCCGAACTCGAAGGCGTCAGGATCGACGTCCGCAAGATGGTCCGCGCGTACAAAGAGCTTTGTCGAAAACACGACGCGCTGATTGTCGAGGGCGCGGGTGGTCTGCTGGTTCCTATCAAGAAGAACTATTTCATGGTGGACCTCATCACGGCGTTTTCGGCCCCTATAATCATCGTCTCGAGACCCGGACTGGGGACAATCAATCACACGCTTCTTACGCGCGAGCTTGCAGGGGCAAGAGAAATCGGTGTCGCGGGGATAATAATCAACAACTATGTCGAAAGGCCCTCCCTCGCGGAGCGAACCAATCCGGACGTGATCCGTCGCTACTCCGGCGAGCAACTATTGGGAATAATGCCTCAACTGGCGGGGGTGTCGGTCGCGCGCAAGAAATATGAGGGACTCCTCGAGGCTACCGAAGCAAACATTGATGTTGACAGAATCTTGAACTATATGGGAAGAACACGCCGCCGATGAGTTGAAATGGGAACAGAGAGTTTACAGGGCAAACCTCCCCCGCCCCCTTTGCGAAAAGAGGAGAAAACAACTTCGTTTTCGAGCAACTATTCGCCCCTCTCTCATGAGGGGTATCCTGATGACCCCCCTCTTGCAAAGGGGGCAGGGGGGGATTCAGCAAAATCAGTATTGTGCCCCCGGAATCCTCCGCGATTCGAGGAGAATATCATGCAAAGGAACAAGCGCGCGCGAAACGACGCCGACCAACTCGAGATAGACGACCGGAAGTTCATCTGGCACCCTTTCACACAGATGCAGGATTATGTGGCGGAGACGCCACTGATCATTGAGCGCGCGAAGGGCTCTTATCTATACGACATTCGCGGCAGAAGATATCTCGACGGAGTATCTTCGCTATGGGTTACGGTTCACGGCCACAGGAAGCGCGCGCTCGACTCCGCCGTCAGGAAGCAGATCAGCATGGTCGCCCATTCGACGTTGCTCGGGATATCGAATGTGCCGGCGGTCAAACTCGCGAAAATGCTTGCTGAGCGAGCGCCAAAGGGGCTCACAAAAGTTTTCTATTCCGACAACGGCTCGACCGCTGTCGAGGTCGGCCTCAAGATGGCCTTTCAGTATTGGCGACAACACAGGAGCGGTTCGCACAAGAAGCGGACGAAATTCATCTGCTTCGAGAATGCTTATCACGGCGACACTATCGGGAGTGTTGGCGTAGGCGGTATCGATCTTTTCCATGAAATGTACCGTCCGTTGCTTATGGAATCGATACGTGTGCCCGCGCCGTATTGTTATCGGTGTGAGAAAAACAGGAACAGACCCCATTCTTCTGAAGAGAAAAATGGAGTCTGTTCCTGTTTTTCGTGTATCCAGGCTGTCGAACAGGCGCTCAGGGAGCATGCCGGCGAGGTTGCCGCACTTGTGATCGAGCCGCTCGTGCACGCGGCGGGCGGAATAATTGTTCAGCCTCCGGGCTACCTCAAGCGGATTCGCGAGCTTTGCACGCGCTACGGAGTTCTCATGATCACGGACGAGGTCGCGGTCGGCATCGGGCGCACCGGAACGATGTTCGCATGCGAGCGCGAGGATATCTCGCCTGACATTTTGGCGATTGCGAAGGGTTTGACCGGCGGATACTTGCCGGTCGCAGCCACGCTGACAACCGAGGAAATTTACTCCGGTTTCCTCGGCGCGTACGACGAGTTTCGGACACTTTTTCATGGCCACACATACACTGGCAACCCGCTGGGCTGCGCTGCCGCAATTGCAAACCTGGAGATTTTCGACCGGGAGCAGACCCTCAAGAAAGTGCGGAAGAAGGCGGAATTGCTTGAGAGATTATTGCGACCGCTCGCAGAGCTTCATCATGTCGGCGACATAAGGCAGTGCGGCCTCATGGTCGGTATCGAACTTGTCAAAGACAAGAATTCCCGCGAGCCTTATGACTACAGCGAGAAAATGGGCATAAGGGTCATCATGGAGGCCAGGCGCCGCGGCATGATAATTCGCCCGCTCGGCAACGTTATCGTACTGATGCCGCATCTCACATTCAGTCCCGCCCAACTGGAGCGCATGGTCGCTATCACACGCGTCTCAATTGAAACAGTAACACAAACGTAGGCCTATCGTGGCGTCTCTTGAATAATCATCGCACGGCATTCCGACAATAGCCTCCAATTTGAGTCCTTCGGCTGCGCTCAGAATAAAGGCAAAGGGCCGGAAAGATCGCACGTCCGTGTTTGAAATCTGCCCCCTCTCTTCTTCAGCGTCACGCCTCGGCAACTCTGCGCTCCCGTTTGACAATGACTGCACCCTTTGTTATGTTTATGGGTAAAATGGACTTAACAACAATGAAGGGCAAACAGAGAAAAACCGGAAAAGGCGTTTTGTTTGTTTCTTCTTTTTTCCTATTTCCTATTTCCCCCGCTTTTGCACGAGAAGGAGGGTAAGTCTTGGATTCTGATCTCCGGTTGGAACTGTATCGAAAGATGATTTTGATTCGCCGGTTCGAAGAGAAAACAAACCAGATGTATCAAAAAGGCAAGATTACCGGCTTCTGCCACCTGTATATCGGCGAAGAAGCCGTTGGAGTAGGCGCAATCTCGGCCATCCGCGAAACCGACTACGTAGTCACCGGCTACCGCGACCACGGCCAGGCGATTGCGAAGGGCGTTGACCCGAAGCGAGTCATGGCCGAACTGTTCGGAAAGGAAGCCGGCGTTTCCAAGGGCAAAGGCGGCTCGATGCATATGTTTGACAAGGAAAAACGCTTCATGGGCGGCGACGCCATCGTCGGAGGCGACCTCCCGCTGGCAGTCGGCATCGGCTTCGCCATAAAATATCAGAAGATCGACGACATCGTGCTCTGTTTTTTTGGCGACGGGGCGGCCAATGAAGGCGCCTTCCACGAATCGTTCAACCTTGCCTCGTTGTGGAACTTGCCCGTTCTTTTTTTCTGTGAGAACAATAAATATGGTATGGGCACTTCCATCGAACGAGCATCTTCCATCGAGGACCTCGCGAAACGAGCGGCTTGTTACAACATCGAGTGGCAGATAATCGACGGCATGGATGTCGTCGAAGTCTACGAGGCGACCCGGAAGACCGCCGGGCGCGTGCGCTCTCAGAAAAGACCGGAGATGATTGAGGCCAAGACGTATCGGTTCAAAGGCCATTCGGTCGCCGACCCCGAAGTGTACCGCACCAAAGAGGAGGTCGAACAGTGGAAGGTGCGCGACCCGATTGACAGGCTTCGCAACAAACTCAAGGGCGAAGGCATCCTTACCGACGAGAAAATCAAACAGATCGACGACGAGGTCGAAAGCGTCTGCGGCGAGGCAATCGAGTTCGCCGATAAGTCGCCATTTCCGCCGGCATCGGCGGTGTGCGAGCACGTGTACGCAGGGAAATTCTGATGACGCGCGCATATTCGAGAACACCATGCGGCATGGTGTCCCCGAATATGCGCAAATTCCGGTAGTGACGACTATCAAAGGAGCAGCAGACTAACATGGCGCAAATGCGATACCGTGAGGCTCTGCGAGACGCTCATGCCGAGGAAATGCGGCGCGACAATCGGGTCTTTGTAATGGGCGAGGACATCGCGGTCTGGGGTGGTTCATTCAGAGTGACCGAGGGTCTGCTCGCAGAGTTCGGCGCGGAACGCGTCATCGATACTCCCATCTCGGAAGAAGTTATCGTTGGCGCCGGAATCGGAGCGGCTATGGCCGGTCTGAGGCCCATCGTCGAGCTCATGACTATCAACTTCTCGTTGCTCGCGATGGACCAAATCATCAACCATGCCGCCAAGCTCTACTACATGTCGGGCGGGCAGTTGCCGATTCCAATGGTCATTCGTGCTCCCCAAGGAGCAGGCCAACAACTGGGGGCTCAGCACTCGCAGAATCTTGAAGCCCATTTTGTGCACACGCCCGGTCTGAAAGTCGTGATACCCTCGACCGCCGCCGACGCCAAGGGTCTCCTGAAAACAAGCGTCCGCGATGACGACCCAATTATCTTTATCGAGCACGAAATTCTCTACGGCATGAAGGGCGACGTGCCCGACGACAATGACTTTACAATTCCGCTCGGTGTCGCCGATGTCAAGCGCGAAGGCAGCGATGTAACAATCGTTGCCTACTCGCGAATGGTTCACACGGTCCTCGAGGCAGCTTCACAGTTAGAGAAAGAGGACGGCATTAGTGTCGAGCTGGTTGATCCGCGCACGCTTAAGCCGTTCGACATCGATACGGTCACGAAATCGGTTGAGAAAACCGGCCGTCTCGTTATCGTCGAGGAAGACTGCCGTACTTGCGGAGTCGGCGCCGAGATTGCCGCCTCGGTGGGCGAACGGGCGTTCTACAGCCTCGACGCTCCGATTCTGCGTGTCGCCGGCGCGGATGTCCCGATACCGTATTCAAGACATCTCGAGCAGAGCGCAATCCCTCAGACGCAGGACGTCGTTCACGCAGTCAAGAGAATCTTGGCGGGAAAGGCGCCCTGAATATGCCGGGAGAATCCCCCCTGCCCCCCTTTGCAAAGGGGGAGCAGCCGACTCCCTTTGGTAAAGAAGGGACAGGCGAGATTTGGCTCAATACCGCCTTTCGTAAAGGATCAACTAATCCCCCCTTTGCAAAGGGGGACAGGGGGGATTTGAAAGGAAACCGTACATGTCCAATATAATCACCGTCCGCTACATCGAGAACCTCCAACACCAGGTAATCTCCTATCCTCACTCCTTTATCGTTGACGAACCGAGGGAAGAAGAAGGCGACGGCCTCGGGCCTAACCCCTACGATCTGCTGCTGAGCGCGCTCGGCGCATGTACCGCCATGACCATTATCATGTACGCCAACCGAAAGAAAATCCCTGTCGAAACCGTCAGCGTCGAGCTCGACCATCAGCGAATCTACCGCGAAGACTGCGCAGGCTGCACCGAAGAAGAAAAGCGCATGGAGAAGATCTCGCGCCGAATCACAATCAGAGGCAATATCGGCGAGGAGCAAAAGAACAAGCTCTTGCAAATAGCGAAAAAGTGTCCGGTTCATAAAACAATCACATCAAAGCCAATGGTCGAGGATAGTATCGAGGTAATCACCTAAGTAGCCGGTTTCCCGAATCCTATGACGTATTTTGTAGGGGCGACCCGCCGGGTCGCCCTTACGCAAGGTTACATGGATACGCTATCGTATTTGTGAAGATGAGTGTTAAGGCTCCCTTTTACCGCAAAGGCGCAAAGGGCGCATGGGAAAACAATTGTGCTTGCTTTGCGAACTTTGCGTCTTTCCAGTGAGAATCTATCGTTAAAGGAGATTCGACATGGCTGCTGAAGTCGTCATGCCAAAACTTAGCGATACAATGGAAGAGGGTCGCATCATCAAATGGCTGAAAAAGGTGGGCGACTCCGTCAGGGAAGGCGAACCCTTGCTCGACGTCGAGACCGATAAGGCCGACATCGAGGTCGAGGCATTTGATACGGGTATCCTGCTCGAGATAACCGTCGAAGAGGGCGAAACAATAAAGGTCGGCGAGAAGATCGGACTGATAGGCGCTCCGGAAGAAGCGGAAAAAGTTGAGAAACCCGCAGCAGAAGAAAAGAAACTTGTAGGGGCGCGATTCATCGCGCCCGATTCGAAAGAAAGAATCGAGAAGCCCCCCTTGGAGGAAAAACGACCGGAAGCAACGGGGGAACCTGAAAAGCGGGAGAAACTGGAGACTAAAGCAGAGCCGAGAGAAGAAAGAGGAGAAATAGGGAGAAAGCCGAAAGAAGTCGAAGAGGCAAGAAAGGCCGACAGGGAAAAGGAAGCGCAGCCGCGCAGAGAGCCTGAAGTAAGCATCCACATGGAAAAACAGGAAGCCATCGAGAAGTTTGTTGCGCGCCGCTCCCCCGGCAAAGTGGCGGCCTCGCCACTCGCGAAGGAACTCGCGCAGGGACACGGAATCGACCTGACCGCCGTCACGGGCACCGGCCCTCACGGTGAGATTGTGCGGCGTGATGTCGAAAAGATCGTTTCGGAGAGAGAAGCCGCGAGAAAACCGGAGGCGAAAGCGGCAAGACCTGAAAGAACGCCTGAACTCAAGGCGACTCCGTTGGCAGTTGTTCTCGCTGAAAAAGAGGGCGTCGACCTCGACGAGATAAAAGGAACCGGGATCGGCGGCAGAATTCGCGAGATCGATGTGAAAGCATATGTCGCGCGACGCTGCGAACTAAGGGGAGAGGAGTTCCATGAGCTAAGCCTCATGCGAAAAACAATCGCGCGGCGCATGACCGAGAGCAAACAGAACATTCCGCATTTCTATCTCGTGATGCCGATCTATATGGGCGCGGCGCTGCGATTCCGCAAGCAATTGAATGAGGGCAAAGATGAGAATCAAAAGATAAGCGTGAACGACATAATCGTCAAAGCGGCCGCTATCGCTCTCGAACGGACTCCGGAGGTCAACTCGACGTTCAGCGATGACAAAATAAAGATCAACAAAAGCATCAACGTCGGCGTCGCGACTGCGACACCCGACGGGCTCGTCGTGCCGGTTATTCTCGACGCCAACAAGAAATCTGTCGGCGAAATCGCAATCGAGGCAAGGGACAAGATCGAGCGCGCCAAGAAACGAAAGCTCAAGCCCGACGAATACTCGAACGCCACCTTCACCGTCTCCAACCTCGGCATGTTCGGCATCGAGCAGTTCTCCGCAATCATCGACCCGGGTCAGAGCGCGATTCTGGCTGTCGGCGCTGTTGCGAACGAGCCGGTCGTCTTGGATGGCAGAATCGAGACGAGGCAAATGATGCGCGTAACTCTCTCATGCGACCACCGCGCAATCGACGGCTACATCGGCGCTCAATATCTCGTCAAACTCAAATTGATCCTCGAAAAACCGGAGAGAATCATCCTGTGAGGAAACTATACGCCGGCACATGTAAACCGCAAATGCGCAAAGTGCGCAAAGAGAAGGAGAAATTTTGGATCACAAATGGGGAGATGGAATCTCACGAATGAGAAGGCGAAATCCAGAAAGTGGATGTCATTCTGAGCGAAGCGAAGAATCTCGATTTAGAGTCCATGGATTTCATTGCGCTGCATAGCCTCGACCAAAATCTCTTTGGAACACAAATGCCGCGAATCGCGCCTTTGCTAATCCGGCCTAAAGCCGTCAATAGCGCCGTCGAAGCTCCTCCGCCCGACACCGAGCCTTGCATGCTTCCACGGTTATGCGGCTTGATTTTTTCTGTTCAATGCAGTTAAATTATACGTAAATGTTCAGAAGCGTGAAGCTTTCTCTTTTGGACGGCAAAAGGACTTGACAAAATGAGCAAAATCACATGGCTGCATCTGTCTGATTTCCATTTCCGGACAGAAGTGAACCCCAACACAAGCAAGGTTGAGGATTTCAACAGCGAAATTGTCCTTTCGAGTCTGCTTGATGACATCAAGACCTATCCAGCCGAGAATGGGTTCAAGATCGACTTCATAATTATCACGGGCGATATCGCTTTTTCCGGACAGCAACACGAATATCGCAAAGCAGAGGAATTTTTGGATGAACTGCTCGGTGCTCTCAAACTCGGAAAGGACCGTCTTTTTGTCGTGCCGGGCAATCATGATATCGATAGAAGCAAGATCAAGAATTTCCTGAAACCCACTTTGGACAGCGTTGATAATATCAACGGTTTCTTAATGGATAGTGAGGCGAAGGCCTTTGTATTTGGAAAGCTTCATTGCTACAAGGACTTTGTAAATAGATATTTAAAAAAGAACCTGAAATTTGACCATGAAAACAACTATTTCTGGACGAAGATTCTATCGGTTCGGGGAACAAAGGTCGGGATACTTGGCTTGAACTCGGCATGGAATTCTTGTGGAGACAAAGACGAACGACAACTTCTGATTGGCGAAAAGCAAGTGGCCGATGCGCTGAAGCAGGCAGAAGACGCAGATTTGAGAATCGCGGCGTTTCATCATCCTTTTGATTGGCTGAGAACCGATGACAGGAAGGTGGTTAAGCGGGACCTGGCCGAGAAATGCCATTTTGTCTTGCACGGACACCTGCATGAACCCGACTATAGTCAGGAAATTATGGCGGATTCTCGTCTAGTGGTGACCATTCCCGCCGGCGCGTGCTATGACAAACGCCCGTATAGGAATTCATACAACTATGTGAACTTCGACACAGATGCAAGAAAGGGACAGCTTCGTCTGAGAGCTTATTGTGATAAGTTGAAAGGCTGGGTGGCAGACAACGAAGTATCGAAGAACGCCGAGGATGGTATATGCAACATTGACTTCAACATACGGACAATCAAAGAGCGACATACGCCCCGAAAGCGAGGGAAGCTCGCCGTCTCCTTGGAAATCCCTACCCAATACAGAAACTGGGTCGACACTCAGTGCGAGATACTGGATATCAAGAAACTGGTGGAAAGCAGAGACACGAAGTTAATCAACCTGGAACTTCCGCAGATATTCATACCGCTTTACACAAGCTCCCCTATTGGCAAAAGAAGGGGTAGAAGGCCTCGCCTTGACACCGACGAACAACGAGAACCAGTCGATATTGAGAAACTGGTGACTTCAAGTGATTACCTGATCATAAGGGGCCAGGCGGGTTCGGGCAAAACGACACTTATGAAGCATATGGCTTACTCCATTATTCACGGGGGCGGCAAGTATGGACTCACCGGCTATTTGCCGATTCTGATATTCTTGAGAGACCTGCCCAAATCCGTTACGCAGAACACAGGATCGGTTCCGGGTATGGACGCAGCGGAGAAGATTCTGACTGAGTACTTTCGAAGTAAGTGTAAGTGCGAAGCACTGAGCATCGAGTTGATCGAGGCGTTTTGTCGCGAAGGCAAAGCCATATTCCTTGTTGACGGTCTCGATGAAGTCCAGCCGAAGCTTCGGGAATTCATCACTGATTCTCTGGCGGATTTCCGAAGCCCATTCAACGCCACAACGAGTAAGATGGTCTTCTCAGGCAGACCGCACGGTATTGATGAGGCGGTTAACAGCAAGTTCCCAGGCAAGTGTGTGGATATTAACTCGCTGAATGCGGAGCAGGTGAGAGATTTCATCGAAAAATGGCTCAGGTGGGACAAGGAGTTGAAAGACAGGGCAAAGACTCCGGAAGACATGTTCGGCGAAATATACGGCCATCAAAGCGCTGAAGAGTTGATAAGCACGCCCCTTATGTTGACTGCCGCCTGTATTCTCTACCATTACGATAGGAAGCTGCCGGAACAGAGGGCCGAATTGTACGAGAGAATTATCAACAACCTGATATACAAGCGTTTTGAAAATCCCGTTGAAGCGCTGGACCTGTTGATGAACATAGCCTATAGGACTCATAGCGATAAGAAAAAAGGGTTCAGCAGGAGATTTGCGCTCGACCTCATGACGCCCGAACGTCAGAAGAGAAACGACGAAACTGAACGGCAATATGATATAAGAGTAGGTGCGGAGTTTGCTCACATTGAGCAAGACTGCGGATTGCTCAGGCTCGATAAGGGAGAATACAGCTTCTGGCACTTGAGCTTTCAAGAGTTCCTGGCCGCGAGAGAGATAGCCACCCACAAGCGGGACTTCACAGGGGCCATTCAAGAATACTGGGACGATGATTGGTTCAACGAAACGCTTCGTTTGTTTATCGGTCATTTGAGCAACACGCATCCGGCCGAGGCCAACGGCATAGTGGAAGACCAACTGAGAAAAGAAGATCGATCACCTTTCAGGCATTGGCGGCAGGCGGCCAAATCGTTGCTCGATATCTACCCCGCCATGAGATACAAGCAAGTCGTCGCTAAGGCCCAAGAGTGCTTGTCGAACATAATCAAGAAAGCAGAAGACCCGAAGGTCCTGGCCGACGCCGGTGAAACGCTCGGCTGGCTGGGAGATACACGGAATCTGAAGGAGTTTGTGGAAATTCAAGGGGGCCAATACGAGTTGGAGGGACTAGGTAAAACAACTATTAAACCGTTTGAGATGGCCAAATATCCAGTAACCAATCAGTGGTATGAAGAGTTTATCAAGGCAAATGGATATAAGGAAAAGGAGTTCTGGACACCGAAAGGATGGGAATGGCTGAACGAGGGGGAATGCCAGGAGCCTTTCTACTGGCATGATCGAGCCTGGAAATGCCCGAACTCGCCGGTTGTCGGTGTCAGTTGGTATGAAGCGGAAGCTTTCTGTCGCTGGCTCACTGCAAGAAAGGATGGTTGCTCATACAGGCTGCCGACGGAACAGGAATGGCAGGCGGCCGCAGCCGGTAAAGAAGGGCGGGAGTATCCGTGGAAGGGCCGTTGGCGTAAGAATTGCTGCAATACAGATGAGTCCGGTATCGGCAAGACGTCAGCGGTCGGGATTTTTGCCAAAGGCACAACGCCGGAAGGTGTGGCCGATTTAGCCGGAAATGTTTGGGAGTGGACCGATAGTTGGTATGATAAGGACAAGGACGCAAAGGTGCTGCGGGGCGGCTCGTGGGGCGACGGCCGTATCTTTGCCCGGTGTGCGTTCCGTAACTGGTTCAACAGGGCCAACCGGAACTACGTCGTGGGTTTCCGCTGTGCTAGGATCAAATAATTACGCTTTGCCCTTTTACGCTTTTACCCTTTGGGCCGCCGAAGGCGGCCGAATTCTCAGAATATGCCACAAGAAGTAGACGCCATCACCAGGTTGTATGATTATGTGCTCTGGCTTATACCCAAGCTCGAGAAGTTTCCTCGGAGCCAGAAGTTCTTGCTGGCCGACCGAATGGAGAATCTGCTGCTGGATATTCTTGATCTCCTGATTGAAGCTGCCTATTCCCGCGAGAAATCGGCTTCTTTGAAGGCGGCGAATTTGAAGCTGGAGCAAATGCGATACCTGATAAGGCTTTCGAAGGACTTGAAGCTAATCGACCTGAAGAGTTATGAATTCTCTGCTCGCGCCATTAATGCCGTCGGGGTTTCCATCGGTGGCTGGCTCAAATACAGCGAACAGTGAAAACGCACAAAAATCTATACAGCGGAATCACCTCCTTTGATAACCTGCTTTTGGCGGCAAGGAAAGCGCAAAGGGGCAAGAGATTCAAAGAGTCTACTGCGGTTTTCAATCTGAATCTCGAAAGAGAGCTTTTGTGTATCCAGAAGGAACTGCAGGAGATGACCTACCGGCATGGCGGGTATCAAGATTTCTACGTCTACGATCCGAAACGGAGGCTGATCAGCGCGGCTCCATACCGGGATCGGATTGTGCATCATGCCCTTTGCAACGTCATAGAACCGATATTTGATCGCATCTTTATTTACGACACTTACGCCTGTCGAAAACGAAAAGGTGTCCATGCAGCCGTCGATAGATATAACGAATATGCCCGCAAGTACACATATGTGCTGAAATGCGATATTCGGAAATATTTTCAGAGTGTTGATCACGAGATACTTCTGGAAATGATCTCCCGAAAGATTGCATGCCCACAAACAATGTGGTTGATCACGAAAATCATCGCTTCCCGGGACGATAAGAGCCATGTCTCATACTTCGAGAATGATACCCTTTTCACTCCATTCGAGCGGAAAAGAGGAATCCCGATCGGGAATCTCACCAGCCAATTTTTTGCCAACGTGTATTTGAATGGTTTTGATCATTTCGTAAAGGAGATTCTTGGACAGCCGTACATTCGCTATGTTGACGATTTCGTTGTGTTCGGGAATTCAAAAGGACGACTGCATGAAGTCAACGAAAAAATACAGGCTTATCTTTCCTCGTTGCGCTTGAACATCCACGAGCGAAAATGCCGGATATACAGAGTAAAGGACGGTATTACGTTTCTCGGCTATCGTATTTTCCCAACCCATCGGTTACTCAAGAAAGACAACGTGCTGAGGATGCGGCGAAGGTTGAAGAAACTCAGCCGTAAATACAGCTCGGGCATGGTTTCGCTTCCGGCAATCAAGCTGAGGATACAAAGTTGGATTGGCCATGCCGGTCATGCCGACACATTTCGGTTGAGAGCAAGAATGCTTGCGGATGCAGTCTTTCAAAGGGGTGAGACCAGAGGTGCTGCGGGGCGGCTCGTGGAACAACAACCGTAACAATGCCCGGTGTGCGAACCGTAACAGGAACAACAGGAACAACCGGAACAACAACGTGGGTTTCCGCTGTGCTAGGACTTGGATTCCTTGGTTGGCGCCGGAGCCTTGTCTTTCACGGAAGACAAGGGTGTGCGCCATCCAAGTCCAGGTCTCGCTCCTGTGTTGGCTCTCTCGAGCCAACCGAAACAAAAAGCTCCCTGCTCGGGCTGGTAGCGTATGTGCGAACGCTCGGGCAGGGAAATATTTCATTGATTTATTCGGGTAACATGCCGTTGAGATGCAGCTCGCAATAAGGATCTATCGATGCATTCGGCTGAGATTCGTACTATCCAACTAATATGACGGGCAGTCAGAGGACCCGTGTGGTTCTCTGACACCCGGCCTGCCGCTGCGTTCCCCCCTTAAGACCGGAAGCCTTCTTCGAGGCCCGGCTTATTCGGGGACACCATGCGGCATGGCGTCCCCGAATAAGCGGGCCGTTTCGCAGTAGAAGCGGAAGGAGGCTTTCCATGCCACAAGACTATCAAACGAATTCAGAGGCAGCCGTAATTTTTATTCGCGCAGAGACTATCGGGCGCGGCGATGACGAGATGGGTCTGAACTTGATGATGAATTTCATCCACCACCTGAGCAAGGCCGAACCCGGGCCGGGCGCACTCATCGTAATGAACGCGGGCGTCAAACTCGTCATCGAAGGCTCTGAGGTACTGGATGATTTGCGCGAACTCGAAAGCAAGGGAACTCGAATTCTCGCCTGCGGGACTTGCCTGAATTTCTATGACGTCAAAGAAAAGCAAAAAGTGGGAATCGCATCCAACATGGTTGAAATAACGAAGACACTGCTGGAAGCCAGGAAGGTTGTCACCATCTGAATAGGCGAAAACGTTCCCTGTTCTTGGAATATGACAGCCGATGCTGTATACTTCGGGGACGGCGGCGGCCCAAAGGTGCGGCTAAGAAACCTGTGCGGTCTCATGCACGGAAGAAACAGAAGAAATATTATGAACGACCAATACAAAATGCCTGAAAACTGGGGTTATCTGAGCCAGATCAGTCTTAATTATCTCGGCTGGTTCTTTTGCTGGACTGTCGCCACGTCATACATGATGCCCAACGCGCTGTTGAGGATGGTTGATGATTCCATTAAGAACACCCGCCTCGGGCTGATGGCCGGCGCCGCAAACGTGTTGTTGCTCATTTTGCTCCCGCTCGTCGGAACTTTGAGTGATAGATCGCGATGGCGAATCGGACGTCGCCGTCCGTTTTATCTGCTGGCCGCCCTGAGTATGGTATTGCTTGCCTCGCTGGTTGTCCGATGTCGATATTATCCGATGCTGCTCACGCTGTTAGTCGCGATGCACGCGGCGGAAGCCTGCTGGTTCACCAATTATGCTTTGCTGAGGGATGTTGTCCCCCTAAGTCGCCGCGGGCGCATATCCGGATTGACCAATGTCACGGGCACGCTCGGCGTGATGTTCGGCCATATTCTGTCGCCGTGGTTCATCGGTAACGGACGAATGCTGGCTCTGGCGCTCATTGCCGGCGGCGCCAATCTCCTCTCGAATCTTTGGGTTGCAGTGAAAATCCGGGAGAAACCGCCGGTCGCCGCGCCGGTTCAGGCGATCAAGTCATGGAGAGAAATATATTTTCCGACACTCCGGAACTCGCGCAGTCTCATTTGGCTGGCGGCGTCCAATCTCCTGACTCAGATGGGGGCGGTCGCAATGTTGTGTTTCCTCATGTATTTCATAAAAGACCAGATCGACTCCGCCCATTTCAATGAGACCTATCGCAATACCAACCTGCTCGGCACAGGCGCCGGCGTCTTCTCCGCGCTTACAGCGGGTTGGATCGCCGACCGCTTCGGCCGCAAACGAGTATTGGTCGTGGCCTGCCTTCTCCAGATTTGGTGCATGGCCAACTTTGTGCTCCTGCCGTGGGTTCATTCGACGCTTTACCTGAGCGGCTTCCTTTTCGGACTTGGCAATGCGGCATACTGGAGCATTTACTGGACGCTTCTTTCGGACCTGGTTCCTGAGGGGGAAACGAGCAAGTACATCGGATTGATTCAATACACAAGTATGCTTCCGTGGGCCGTCGTGCCTGCCACACTCGGACCGATCGTAGACAACTTCGGGGCCGCTTCAGGACGCGGATACAGCATTCTGTTTTCCATTATTATTGTTATATTGATCGGCGGGATGATTCTTGTTCGCGGGATTCCGGAAACACTGAAAAAAGCATAGTCAGATCGGTCTGGAGCGGCACGTCCCTATAGTAAATGATTTCCCTTCTGGGTTGGGGTAAATTGTCGATATAGCCGCTTCTTCTGAATCCGAGCGCCTCGTGCATCTTTATTGAAATCTCGTTATCTTCCTCGGTCGAGCTGAACAGTTTCCCGTTCTTTGAATGAGCGGCCACTTTCTCGATCATCCTTCGAGCGATTCCTTTGCGCCTCAATTCCGCATGCACGGAGAGAAGAGATATGAACAAACATCCGATGAAATTAGTCTCGAAGGCTATGAATCCCACGACCCGGCCCTCATGCTCGGTTACATACATCCTCGTGTCTTCGATTCTTTGTCGCAGAAATTCCGGCCACTTGCCCTTTCCGTAAAGAGCCTTGTTCAGGTTTATGCAAGGCTCCAAATCATTTGGTCTGGCGATTCTTATTTCCATGACACGTATCAATCAGGATCCAAGAGGCTGTTCCCTGGTTTTGGTTCGCACATTACAGGACGTCTCTCTAATTCCAAATAAGGTCGTCTTGCCAATCAACGAGAGACAGCGGATTCTGCGGACAAAAAAATTCGTTCAGAATTTCTTGAACCTCTTCGGAATGATGCGTTGGGCCGCGTGAAGCATCTCGTCGCTCGAAATCTCGGCGGTGCGTCCGTTCTCGTATTGCTCCATGACCCACTTGTATAGCTGTTTCACACCCTCATCCCGTTTGTCGAGTCGCTTGTCACCTCTCAGATCCAGCATCGAGTTGACCCAGAACGCAATGCCTGCGAGGCCGCTCTTGTCATTGATGGCGACGACCAGCGGTCTGTGCAGAAACTTCTCCGTGTTGAAGATGTTATAGATTTCCTCGTTCTTGAGCACGCCGTCGGCATGTATGCCCGCCTTTGTGGTATTAAACTCCGAGCCGATGAACGGAAAGTTCGGCGGAATATGGTGGCCGATCTCCGAGCGGAAATAGTGCGCTATTTCGGTTATGACGGGCGTGTGCATCCCGTCGAGCGTTCCCCTCAATCCCGCATATTCCAGCGCCAGTGCCTCGATCGGCGGGTTACCTGTGCGCTCACCGAGCCCGAGCAATGTGCCATTGGCAGCCGCGCAGCCATAGAGCCACGCAGTCGAAGCGTTAATGAGCACCTTGTGGAAATCGTTGTGCCCGTGCCACTCGAGCCATTCGCTCGGCACGCCGCTGTAGTAAAGCATATTGTACATGATCTGCTGGATGCCGCGCGGAGTGGACGCGCCATCGTAGGGCACTCCGTATCCCATCGTGTCGCATATGCGGATTTTCACGGGCATGCCATACTGTTTGGAAAGTTTCATCAGTTCCTGCGCGAACGGTATGACGAAACCGAAGAAATCCGCCCGCGTCGCATCCTCGAAATGGCACCGGGGGATTATTCCCATATCGAGTGCCGCCTTTACGACGTCGAGATACTCCTGCAACGCCTGCTTTCGCGTTTTTTTCAGTTTCAGGAATATGTGATAGTCCGAGCATGAAGTGAGCATGCCGGTCTCTTTCAGCTCCATCTCCTTGACGAGTTCGAGGTCTTTGCGGTTGGCGCGAATCCAGCCCGTTATCTCCGGAAACTTGTACTCGAGTTCCTGACACGCCCTGACGGCTTCGCGATCCTTTTCCGAGTACAGGAAGAACTCTGTCTGCCGGATTTTTCCTTTAGGTCCGCCCAGGCGATGCAAGAACTTGTATAAATGCACTATCTGGTCCACCGTGTAAGGCGGGCGAGCCTGTTGGCCGTCGCGAAATGTCGTGTCCGTTATCCAGATTTCCTTGGGCATAGCGATGGGCACATGCCGGTGATTGAAAGGTATTTTCGGAATCTCTTCATAAGAGAATATTGTCCTGTGGAGATTCGGGGCGTCTACGTCCCTCAATTCGTACCGGTAATAGTCCTGTTCGAGTACGTAAGTTCTTTTCCCAAGTTTTAGTTTTCGTTTCTTCGGCATCAGAGTTTCTCCTTAACACTTCCCCCCCATGCGGGAGTGGAATACTCCATCTAGAGGCCCTCCCATGATTGGGCCTCGTCGAATAAACTCAAACCCTCCGGAGAATCGGCGCCAAAGACGGTACGTTCCATCCATCCGAACTTTGGATACGCCTAAACACTCTATTTAAGGGAGTAAATAGACCCTATTGCGCTCCAACTATAACACATTTTCTGGAAACATTCAAAAGGGACGAGGGAAAAGCTTAGAGCTAAGTTGTAGAAGCATGCTAATGAATTCGCATGCTTTCGAGGCCGCCTCGGAAATGGGAATATGGAAGCTCAACACAAGATTTAGAATAATCCATCTTTTTGTCGAGAAAACCCACAATATTTTGTGTTGTCGTACTCAGGATTCCTTGACAAGCTCTCAAACCGGATGGTATACTTTAACAACAATTGCGATAATGGGTTTTGTGTCTCTTGAGGTCAGGGTGACATTGCAAAACGGATTCTCGCGCTCTCACACGAATGACAGGCAAACACAACACGTGAAAATGGCGGTGATTGAGGTATGACTCCACAAGATGTAGTAGACATGGGACGTGACGCACTATTGATGACATTGCTGATTTCCGCGCCGCCACTCCTTGCAGGTCTTGCCGTCGGTTTAATCATTAGCATATTTCAGGCAGTTACCCAGATACAGGAGTTCACGCTCACATTTATCCCGAAAATTCTGGCTGTTTTCGTGGCAACTATGATATTCCTCCCGTGGATGCTACAGGTTTTTCTTGGATATACGACGAACCTTTTCTTACAGATACCGATGCTGGCGAAATGAACAAGTTTTTCGGGATGAGGTGGCGGATCGCCGAGGGCATTGCGTGGAAAACCCGCTCTTATTCACCGCGCTGAAGTTTCAGGCGTTTCTTCTTATCTTTATGCGCGTGGGCGCGATGTTGTTTGTTGCGCCGGTGTTTGGCGGCGCGACGGTTCCGACGCAGACGAGGATTCTTTTCTCGATGATTATTTCTCTGGTCTTGCTGCCGATAGTGAGATTCGAGAACGCGACATTGCCTCTCGACGTGCTGCCACTGGCTTTTCTGGCCATCAACGAATTGCTGGTGGGGCTGATACTTGGAGCATCGCTCGTTTTCGCGTTTGCCGCTATCCAGTATGCGGGTCAGATCGTTGATTTCCAGATGGGATTCAGCATCGTGAACCTGATAGACCCAACACAGGACGTGCAGATTCCGATCATGGGATTCTTCCACTTTCTCGTCGCGGTCCTGATCTTCCTGGCGATGGACGCGCATCACTGGATAATCCGCGCCCTCGTGGACAGTTTTGAAATCGTACCGCTCATGCAAGCGGGTTTCTCGGGACTGGTCGTAAAGGAGATTGCCAGAGGTTTCGGCGACTTGTTCGTGGTTGCCATGAGGATTGCGGCGCCCGCCATCGCAGTGCTGATGCTGTACAACGCTGCGCTCGGAATCATTGCCAAAACGGTGCCGCAGATTAACCTGCTGATTGTCGGCTTCCCGGCCCGTATAGCTCTTGGCATGATTGTGGTGGGTCTCTCGATGACATTCTTTTATCCGTATCTGACACATGTCTTCGACATGATGATCGCGAATGCGTATTCGATAATGAAGCGGTTTTGAGTGACCGACCCCGCCGCGCGGGGTCGCTTATTCGGGGACACGATGCCGCATCGTGTCCCCGAATAAGCGCGTCTTTGTCAAGCGCGCTTTTGTCAGGAGGTGATCGATGCCCGAACCATACGGTGGCGAGAAGACGGAGCCTGCAACCCCGCGCCGGCGCGAGGAAGTGCGGAAGAAGGGACAAGTTGCGCGGAGCGTCGACCTGACTTCCTCCATCATGCTTCTGGCGTCGATGCTTGCGCTCTACTTTCTCACGCCCACCTTGATGCGCGAACTGATGGATGTGACTCGCTCATACCTGGCAAATGCCGCCACTACACGGGTCGACGTCGATTCCGCGCCCGTACTCCTGATAGGAATGGCGCTGCAGGTGAGCGGTTTTTTCGTTCCCTTCATGCTCATAATTCTTTCCGCCGCTCTAGTGGCAAACATGGCGCAAGTCGGTTTCAGTCTTAGCGGTTATCCTCTGGTTCCCCGCATCGAGAAGATCAGTCCGGGCGCCGGCTTCAGGCGACTCTTTTCGGCCCGTTCGTTCGCCGAGCTCGTGAAGTCGATTTTCAAGATTGCCATAGTCGGCCTGATAGCATATTTCACTATCCGGCGCGAGTTCGACCGGCTGATGGGATTGATGAACGTGGACGTGTGGGGCGCATGGGTCTTTTTCGGCAGGTTGTCTTTTACGCTCGGTATGAGGGTCGCGATCGCGTTTCTCGTGCTCGGGCTTGCCGATTACGGATTCCAGCGCTATCAGTTCGAGCAAGACATAAGGATGACGAAAGAGGAAGTTCGTCAAGAGATAAAGGACTTCGAGGGCGACCCGCAAATCCGTGCGCGCATCCGGCGCGTGCGCAGGCAGATGGCGATAAGCCGCATGATGGCGGAAGTGCCGCGTGCGCACGTCGTGGTGACCAACCCGACATCTCTCGCGGTTGCTCTTAAGTATGAGATGCGCGAAATGCCGGCGCCTGTGGTTGTTGCAAAAGGGGCGCGTTTGATGGCGGAACGCATTCGGGAGGTGGCAGCCTCCAATGGCGTGCCCATTGTCGAGAACGTGCCGCTTGCACAAATGCTTTTCAAATCGGTCGAGATAGGGTCGCCGATTCCGGAAAGACTCTACCGCGCGGTCGCAGAGGTGCTCGCATACGTTTATCAGATTGACACGCGGAGCCGACAACGGTGGGTGTCGCTCGGAGCATCGGCCGCGAGTGGCGCAGCAAAATGACGAGAGCAAGGGGCGAGAGCCCGTGTCACAGTGCGCAAATGGGAGCTTATTCGGGGACACCATGCGGCATGGTGTCCCCGAATAAGCGTGGCTTTCTTAGGCGCGGGACGCGTTCTCTGAAGGGTTGAATTCATTCGATCACGTTGAATTGCCGGACGGATTCGTTGAGGGTATTCTTAGATGGCTCAAGCAACGGTAACGCCGAGATTACAGCGGATGGCTCGCAATCAGGACCTGATTGTCGCGGTCATCATCATCGGCATACTGTTCGTGATGCTCGTGCGAGTGCCTCCATGGATGCTCGACTTGCTGCTCACCTTGAACATCTCCATCTCAGTTCTGATTATTCTCGTGACCATGTACGTTCGTGAGCCGCTCCAGTTCTCCGTCTTCCCATCCCTTCTGCTCATAACCACGCTGTTCCGCCTGTCGCTCAATGTTGCCTCGACAAGGCTTATCCTTCTTGAGGCGTACGCGGGCCAGGTCATACAGGCGTTTGGCACATTCGTAGTGGGCGGCAATTACGTCGTCGGAATGATCATCTTCCTCATACTGGTCGTCATCCAATTCGTCGTAATAACGCGCGGCGCCGGCCGCATCTCGGAGGTCGCGGCCAGGTTCACGCTTGACGCAATGCCCGGCAAGCAGATGAGCATCGACGCGGACTTGAACGCCGGACTGGTTACCGAAGATCAGGCGCGTGCGCGCCGCCGCGGCATCGAAGACGAAGCCGATTTCTACGGCGCCATGGACGGCGCCACCAAGTTTATACGAGGTGACGCGATAGCCGGCTTAATCATCACGGTCATCAACATAGTCGGCGGCCTGATAATAGGCGTGCTCCAGCAGGGTTTCTCGCTGACTGAAGCGGCGCAAAGATACACCATCCTGACCGTTGGCGATGGTCTCGTTGCGCAAGTTCCCGCGCTTTTCATCTCGACTGCAGCCGGTATAATAATCACGCGTACGGTGTCGGAAACTAATCTCGGCGCCGACGTGACGCGGCAGATGCTCAGTTTCCCGAGGGCCGTCGCGATCTCGGCGCTGCTCCTCGTAGTGTTCGCGCTCGTTCCCGGGCTTCCGACGATTCCGTTCTTGATGATAGCCGCGGGCGCTGGTTTCGTGTGGTTTCAACTGAACCGGTCGCAGGCGCAAGCGAAAGTCACGGAGGAGCGCGAGCGGAAAACGCGAGAGGCCGCAACGCCGAAAGCGCCGGAAAGCGTCGAGGGCCTTCTCAAGATTGACGCGATGGAAATTGAGATAGGTTACGGGCTTATTCCGCTGGCCGACCCGAAGCAGGGCGGCGACCTGCTAAACAGAATTTCAGACATCCGTCGTCGCATGGCGCTCAAGATGGGCATCGTCGTTCCTCCGATACGCATTCGGGACAACATGGCGCTCAAGCCCAATGAGTACACCATCCGGATCAGGGGAAACGAGGTTGCGCGCGGCGAGCTTTTGACCGACCACCTGCTCATCATGAACCCCGGGAAGGTGATGGAGAAGATTCCGGGAATCGAAACGAGGGAGCCGACGTTCGGGCTCGAGGCCACGTGGATAACCGAGTCCCAGCGCGCGCGGGCTGAACAACTGGGCTACACCATTGTTGATCCGCCGTCAGTGCTTGCCACGCATCTGACCGAGATAATCCAGGCGCGAGCGCATGAGCTTCTGGGGCGGCAAGAAGTGAACAATCTCATAGAAAACGTCAAGAAGACTGCTCCCGTGGTCGTGGAAGAATTGATACCCAACCTGATCACGATGGGCGATATTCAAAAGGTGTTGCGCAATCTTCTGAAGGAGAGGATTCCTGTTCGAAACCTCGAAGTGATACTGGAAACACTTGCCGACTACGCGCGCCGCACAAAGGACACAGCCGTTCTGACGGAATACGTCAGACAGGCGCTCGGGCGCACCATCTGCCAGGAGCACATGGACGAGAAGGGCCAGATATTTGCCGCCACTCTCGACCCGAGGCTCGAGCAGAAAATCACGGAGTCGCTGAGAGAATCGGACGCCGGCACGTATGTTGCCCTTGATCCGGTGACGGTTCAGAAAATAATAGCCGCCGCAACGGCGGAATCCAAACGCATGGTGAGCGAAGGTCGTCAGCCCATTGTTGTTTGTTCTCCCAGGGTGCGGCCCTATTTCAAACAGTTGGTGCAGGGCTCTCTTCCCGGGCTCGTTGTGCTGAGTTTTGCCGAGGTTGTGCAGGAGGCTAGGCTCCATGCCGAAAGGATGGTGAGCATCGAAAGTGGAACTGAAACGGTTTCGCGCTAACTCGATGCAAGCGGCTCTGGCTCAGGTGAAGCAGGAACTTGGCGCCGAGGCCGTCATTCTGAACACAAAGACTTTCTACCAGGGCGGCTTCTTCGGAATCGGGAAACGGGAAGTGGTGGAAATCCTGGCCTCGAAGGACGTCAATATCTGCGATAGCGCTCCCCTGTTAGCGCGACGCGAGGAAGCGTATGCGCGCCAGCAGCCGTCGAGAAGGAGCCGGAACTCGGCTCAGCCCAAGCAGGGTTCTGTCGGCGCGGATGCCGACAAAGCACGCGGCGCCGAAGCTCATCCCGGCGCTGCGAGGACTGACTCCGCGCGTCCCGAGGAGATTCTGCGAGAGCTTGCCTCCTTAAAGTCGCAGGTGGAGTTGCTCACACGAGAATACGTGCAGGACCCGAGTTGTCCGCAGGTGCTTGAGAAGTACTACCGGAACTTGTTGAAGGCCGGGGTCTCGAAGCTCCTTGCAAAAACAATTGCAGGCAGCGTGCACACCGAGTTGAGCAAGGCCGACCTTGAAAATGATCAGGTTGTGCAGAAAAAGATAGGCGAAGAGCTCGGCAGGTTGATAAAACTCAGAGGACCCATTATGTGCGACGGCCGGAAAGCCCGTAAGATAGTCATGACCGGCCCGACCGGCGTGGGCAAGACGACGACTATCGCCAAACTGGCGGCGCAGTATTCCATCAAAGAGAGACGCAAAGTCGGCCTTATTACAGCCGACACGTATCGCATCGCCGCCGTCGAGCAACTGAAGGTGTACGCGGACATCATCGGTGTCACTCTCGACGTTGTCCTGACGCCGAAGGAACTTCGTGAGGCCATCAAACGGCGCAGTGACAAGGAGATTGTTTTCATAGACACCGCCGGCCGGAGCCAACAGAACCAGACGAGAATTGCGGAGTTGAAGAGCTTTGTCGAGGCCGCCGAGCCGGACGAGAATCATCTGCTGATAAGCGCTACCACGGACGCGGACGAAGTGTTCAATATAATAGATAAATTCAGCGCAGCCGAGGTCACGAGCTTCATTTTCTCGAAGGTGGACGAGTGTGTGAAGCCGGGGATGCTCTTCAACGTGCTTTCGAGCTGCGGGAAACCCGTTTCTTACGTTACAACAGGTCAGGATGTCCCTGACGACATCGAGGTTGCCACCGAATCCGGACTTCTTGCTCTTTTGTTCGGGAACGGCGAAAAATGACTGACCAGGCACAGAAACTGCGCGAACTGGCCGCGGCATTCAAGGCGCAGCCCCGCATCATAACCGTCACGAGCGGAAAAGGCGGCGTCGGCAAGTCGAATCTCGTCATTAACCTCGCCATCACCATTTCCCAGATGGGCAAGCGAGCGCTCGTGATCGACGCCGACCTCGGGCTCGCGAACGTGGACATTCTGCTGGGCTTGAGAAACAAGTTCAATCTTCAGCACGTCATTGAAGGCCAAATGAAGCTGAAGGACATCGTGGTGTATGGGCCGGCGGGGATAAAGGTAATCCCGGGAAGCTCAGGCATTCCCCGGATTGCAAACATGAGCAGCCGCAAACGGCAGGAATTCATAGCTTCGTTCAAGGAACTGGAGGGCGAGGCCGACATCATCCTCATCGACACTTCGGCCGGCATGACGAAGAATGTTGTGACGTTCGCACTGCTTGCCGACGAAATAATACTTATCACAACTCCCGAGCCCTCCGCCATCACCGACGCTTATGCAATGGTAAAGGTGATCCATACAGAAAAACCCGATGCCAAGGTCGGCCTTGTTGTGAACATGGCGCGAACGGATGCGCAGGCCCTGGATGTTGCCAACAAGATATCGCAGGTCGCCCGCCAGTTTCTTAATTTCCATATTCTTGTGCTTGGCACACTGCCTGTCGACCCGCACGTGCCAAGAGCGGTGATGCAGCGTCGTCCGTGGGCCGAGCTTTACCCCCGCTCACCAGCCACGCGCGCGGTCAAGGAGATAACCGCCCGAATACTCAACGGTGAGGCTCGGGCCCCCGTCCACGGAAACGGCTTCATACAGAGGATATCAGCCTACTTCAAGTCAGGCGGGGAAGAATAGAAAGGCGCGCTTATTCGTGGACACCATGCGGCATGGTGTCCACGAATAAGCGCCGTGTCAATATCAGCGCCGTGTGGTATAATTATGTGTCTATACTTGCAACTTCAAGCGTGAGGGGAAACTGGCGCTCGTTTCCTTATGGGAAGACAAAGTAAATGGCCGACATTCTAAGTCAGGAAGAAGTCGACGCCCTTCTTGCCGCTGTTTCTGAAGGCGAGGTCCAGGTTGAGAAGCCTGAAGCGCCCACGAAGCGGGCGCACGTCGCCAAATATGACTTCAAGAGGCCGGAGCGGGTGTCCAAGGAACAGTTTCGCGGATTCCAAACGCTTTCGGAAGTTTTCGCGCGCGACTTGAGCACCGCGCTCGGCGGCTCGTTGAGGGCGGTAGCGCGCGTTTCCGTCGTCTCGGTCGACCAGATCACATACGACGAATACGTCCTTTCGATATCGAATCCGACCTCGTACAATGTGATCCAGCTTCCTCCGATCGAGGGCAACCTGATACTAGAGTTCAATCCCGCGCTCATTTTTCCGATAATAGACCGCCTGCTCGGAGGCCGGGGCGTAGCTATCGCAAAGCCGAGAGAGCTTACCGAGATCGAGCAGAAGCTCGTGGCGAAAATCGTAGAGCTTGTGCTGACCACTCTAGTCAGGGCATGGCGGCATCTCGCCGAGTTCGCGTGGAAGCTTGTTGCCCAGGAGAACGATCCGCAGATCGTACAAATTGTCACGGGAAGCGAGATCGTTCTTGCGCTGAAGTTCGAGCTCACGGTCGGTGATATTTCCGGCAGCATGAGCCTGTGTCTGCCCGTTGTCGCGATCGAACCGATGCTCGACAAGATCGGCGCCGAATACACGTTTTACGGCGCTCGGCCGCAGCATCGAGGCCCGCAGACGGCAAGGATGCTCGAGGAAATCGTAATGCGCACAAGAACACAGGTCGAGGCGTATATGGCCGGGTCGGTCATAGCCGTAAGTGACCTCCTGAAGCTGCAAGTGGGCGACATAGTCAGGCTCGACAACAATGTCATCGACGAGAGCTGCATCACGCTTGCCATTAACGGGATGCCGAAATTCAGCGCGAAACAGGGGCGCGTCGGAAACAGGCAAGCGATTCAAGTGGTGAACCGACTCGAGTGAGGCCGGCAGGTTCGAGAGGTAATTTGTAATGGATGCGAGCAATCATGGGCAGGAAACGCCCGAGAACGCAAATGCGATGTCGAGCCTTAACAGCGCGTTCGCCGGGGCCCTGGCGGCCATTCTTGAGTCTGCCGCAGCGGCGTTTCCGATTACTGAGGAGTCCGACATACGGTTTTCAGTCGCGCTTGTCGGCGAGATGGGGAAAGAAGAGTTCTTCAATCTGGCCCGCGAATTGCCTGTCGTTGCCGAAATCGCCCTTGACAAGGATATCGGCGATAGGGCCGCCATGTTGACGGATATTCCCACCGCCGCGGCGCTTGCAGGTTTTGTCTCGGGGGGAGAACCGACAGGGAAAGACAGACTGAGCGACGCCGATATCATCTCGCTCCACGAGGCATTGAATCCGATCCTCGATGCGCTTTCATCCGCGTGCGAGGAAGCGACGGGAAGGCCGTTCGGTTCGATAGAGAGCGTCGAGGTTCCGGATGCCGCCGCCCTCCGGCGCAAAATCGAGGAGTTGCCCGATTCGCTCTATCGTGCGACTGCATCGGTCAGTGTCGGCAGCGTTGCAAATGGGCGGATCGCCATCATTCTGCCTCTCAACTTGGCGGATGCCTTGGCCGAGGCGGCCTCGAGGAGCCGGAAGCCGGAAGAGCATCCATACGAACATATCGAACCCAAGGGAAAAGAAGATGTGAGCGTCCGCGCTCAAGGTCAGGCGACAAGGGAGCCCTCAATGGAGAACATCGATCTCATCCTGGACATTCAGCTTAGACTTTCCGCCCGGTTAGGACAAGTGGAAATGCCCATCGCCGAGATTCTCGACCTTGCTCCCGGCTCGGTCATCGATATCGACCGGTTTGTGGATGAGCCTGTCGAGCTGGTTGTGAACGATCACCTTATAGCGAGGGGCGAAATAGTCGTCGTCCAGGAGAACTTCGGCGTCAAGATAACTGAAATAGTCAGCCCGAAGGAACGAATTAAGAGTCTGAGATAGTCAAGAAGCGGGAAAGTATGCCGTTGACCTCCGCGCCTGCCGGATTTGGTTCCGCACGCATTGCCCTTATCCCCCGGATTTCCCTTTTTGGGGACACTATGAGACATAGTGTCACCAATGAAGGAATCCTGAATGCCTGGCGTTTCAGAAGCAGAGCGAAGCAATCGTGGGAATACGGGCGATACTTCGGGTGTGACCTGGCATGAAACAAGACGCTGCAACGGCAAAAGACCTCGCCGGACTTTGGAGAGATTATAAGCGAAACGGCAGCGCCCAGGCCAAAGACGCAATCATTGTCCAGTACCTTGGCCTGGTCAAGTTTATCGCCGGCAGAGTGGCGATGAATTCACCTCCTCATGTGGAGGAAGACGATCTCATCGGCTGGGGCGTTCTGGGATTGCTGGACGCCGTCGAAAAGTTCGACCTCGAGCAGAATGTAAGTTTCGAGACATATGCGTCCGTGAGGATTCGCGGCGCTATCATCGATCAGATACGTTCTCTTGATTGGGCTCCTCGCTCGCTCAGGCAGAAGGCGCGTCACATGGAACAGGCTACGGCAAAACTGAGGGAAAGCCTGGGGCGTGAGCCGACCGGAGGAGAGTTGGCTTCCGAAATGACAATTACTGAGGACGAGCTGTTTGGCCTCATAACAGAGATTCATGGCGCTTATGTGCTCTCACTCGACAGCGTCGTTTCCGGTGAGAGCGACGACGAGGTGACCCTCGAGGAGGTTACAAGCGACTTGAAGAGCCCTTCTCCGGAAAGCTCGGCCCGCCGGAAAGAAGCGGAACAATGTCTCGCAACTGCAATAGCAAGACTGCCTGAGAACGAGCGCTATGTCATAACGCTTTATTACTACGACGAACTCACGCTCAAAGAGATCGGGAAAGTCATGGGATTGACGGAATCGCGCATTTGCCAGATTCATCGTGAAGTCATACGAAAACTGAAACAGACCCTGAAAGCGAGCTCCCATGATGCAATCTATTGAAATCCTTCTGATACTCGCAGGCGCTCTCTTGCTCGTTCTATCAGTTTATCTGGAAAGAAAACATCGAGCTGAGACGACGCCCCCGCCGCCAAAACAGGCGGCCTTCGGCCTAACTGCCGATAACGCGCTCAAACTCCAGGCGTCGTTGACCGAGTTGCTTCGTGAACTCCAGACGTTGGGACAGGATGTTGCGGTAGACCTGGAAGGGAAGCTGGGCGAACTAAAGGAATTGCTCCATCTCGCCGATAAGAAATTGGAGGAGTTGTCGGAGGCTGAGGATAAATGCGCGCCGCGGCAGTCCGAACAACCGCAAAAGGACAAACAGACTCCTCTGGCGATGAAGCCCGGCCCGGAACTGCAGATCACTGTGGAGGATGACTACCCTCCTCAGCCCACGAACCGCTACCGGGAGATATATCGAATGGCGGATGAGGGACTCTCCATAGACGAAATCGCTCGACGCGCGCAATTGGGCAAGGGCGAAATCCAGCTCATTCTAAGCCTCCGCAAGAAAGACTGAGCAGTATGTCTGTCCGCTTCACATCCTCGCTTCCGCTTCACACCACCGAAATGTCCGCCTCTAAGGGTCTCGCTCAACTCTCACACGGCGAGCTGGCGCTCGGAAAAGTCTCGAGCGTGTCACCCGACGGCGTCGCAGTCATCAGCTTCCCTGAGTTTGAGGCACAGACCCAAACTGACTCCTCTCTGAAGCCGGGAGAACAGGTCTTCGCCGCTGTGCAAAAGACTCGTGACCAGACGCTCTTGAACCTGTTGCCCAATATCGAGGAGGGCGAGATTCTAAACGGCGCCGCCGGTGCGGCGCATCGAGAGTCGCTTTTTCGGTTCGGTGAGCGCGAATTCAAGATGCGTCTCCCCGCCGGTGAGGCCGCCATGCCGGCGGCAGGCGCACCCATTCGAGCACAGCTTCAGGTGATTGCAGGCAAGCCGTATCTGCAAATGCTCCCGGAGAGTTTGTCGGGGGATGTCATCGAAGGAATTGTCGCAACGGTGAAAAACGACGGCAGCGCGCTGCTGGACGTGGGCGGCACACCTGTTCTGGCAAAGGCGGCGGGAATCCTCAAAGCGGGAGAGATTATCGGCGTAACGTTGCGGCAGATTGGTGACAAGTTGACCCTGGAAATCCTCCCCGGTTTCTCGGCGCCTTCATCGGTAGTCGGTACGGAAGCCTTGTCTGACGCCGGCGGAAGCGATCCCCTTTTGAAACTGTTGGCAGCGCCTCAGTATACGCGACTACTCCAGGCGCTTGCTTCAGGCGAGCTCAAGATCGGCGACACCGGCCGGGAACTCGCATTCCTTCTGCAACAAGCGCTCAACTCATCCATGATCGACAGGGCCGGATGGTTACCCACGCTCGCGCGAGTTCTCGATGTGATTCTCCTTAGTCCGATGCACGACGGCTTCATCGAGCAGCTTAGCGCTGCGCTCAGAGACTCGGGCATTTTCTTCGAGTCTCGCGCACTTCAAGCGGCTGCGACGCAGAACATCGACCCGACTCTCTCCGGAGACCTGAAACCGGCTCTTCTCCTCGCGAATCAGAAGCTTTCCGAGATGATTCACGCCGCGCCGGGAGGAGCAGCGGAACCGCCTCCTCTCCTGGACGAGATCGCCGCGAGAGTCGGCCGGCTCCTTGACCTCGTCACGGCGGAGCAATTCCAGAATGTAAGGCTTTCGCCGACTGGCCAAATATACGTTCAACTTCCGTTTGCCGAGGGGGCCGACCTCGACCGCGTCGAAATTCGTATCTCGCCCCACGGGAAAAAAGAACAGAAAATCGATCCAAGGAATGTGTCTATCACGCTTGCGATAACGACATCAAGGCTGGGTCGCATAAAAGTTTCGGTTTCGATAGTGGAGGGGCAAGTAAGTTGCCAGTTCAGGGCGAGCCGAAAATCAGTGGCCGAACTGTTGGAAACCCACGCCGACATGCTCCGACTGGGCCTCGAGAAACTGGACTATCGTGTCGCTCATATCGGCTGCCTTATAAGCAATAACGAAAAGGATTTCACGGTTTTCGATAACTCCGCAACGATTCCACACAGCGGACTCGATGTGCGCATATGAATGACGAAGAAAAAGATACCCGCACTCCGTCCCACGGTGGCGGGGATTTCCGTCAGCGAGCGGTTGCCTTGCGTTACAACCGGGATAAAGAGCATGCTCCGCGAATTGTCGCGAAGGGGAGCGGCCAAATTGCCGAACGCATAATCGAAGTCGCACGCGCGCATGGTATTACGATTTATGAAGACAAGGATTTGATCGAACTCCTCTCAAAACTGGAATTGTACGAAGTGATACCCCCTCAGTTGTATCAGGTTATCGCAGAAATACTTGCCTTCGTTTACCGCCTGAACAAGAAAGCCTTCGAGGTCTAGTGTCATGTCACACTTGAGCCTGCAAGTGTGAGCGTATGGTTTTGTAGGGGCACGGCGCGCCGTGCCCCTACGGGAACCGACAAAACAGAGTTGACAGAACACTAGCCTCTCATCGCTTTGCCACGTATTAGTCACTGCCTGAAATACCTCAAAAAGGGTGTCTCATAGTCTGTTTTGCGCCTCAAATTGTTATTCGATTGCAGGCATATCCTAATCCTGTCCACCACAAGATTTGCAAGTCTATTCGAGACAATATGTTATAGCTTGAGCAAGGAGAATATCTGACTCTGGCAGATTTCTTGCATATATATTTCTCGTTCTTATCAGAACATAAGCTTGGCGATAAGAAGCGCCGAATCCTAAGCTGGATAAAGACACGCGTGGCTCTTAGAGACTCGTTCTAGCGAACGGCACTGTGTTCATAAGATTCGTTAAGTGAGCTTGGAGGACGAGGCTATGCGAGCCATGACATGGTTGGTAATTGGTCTGTGTGTGGCGGTGGGCACATACATGTACGTAATGACACTCTGTTACCTCTGCGATGTGCATGAGGAAAAGAAACGGGCGAAGCAAGACGCAGAGGACAAGAGGCGAAAGCAGGAATTGCATCGTGCTCTGGAACAGGTGGAAATGCAGCGCAAGCAAGAAGTTGAGCAGCGGAGACGCGCTGCCCAAGAGCAGAGACTGCGCATGCCTGGCGGTTCGGCTTTCAAGCGTTCGGCAACGACAAGCGCCGTCCCTTCCTGAGGCCGGGTGGATTCGCGGACGCTTTATTGCGTCCGACAGCGATAGATGATAAAATTAAAAGGGATTGGAGAGATCAGGGAAAAAAAGAGGAGAGGCAAATCCCCAGATACTAACAACTCACAAATAGTTTGCGGGCAACCTTAATAGGTGTGGGTGGACGGTGGGCGTCGGTTAACGGGGACGACCGACGCCTATGCCCGCAAAATAAATAGATTTCGGGAAAGATATTCCGCACCTCCTAAAATAAAAAACGGGAGTCCCGCGTGCCAGTCGGAATACTTTCCCGAATTTTTTTGTCTCGGGAGCACCGAAAGACGAACGGGCGAGAATCCCGCGCACACGGGCGCTAATTTGGGGACACCATGCGGCATGGTGTCCCCAAATTAGCTTGTCTTTACGCTAAGTATTCTTGCGCGGATTATGTCAGGCGGGCTGTTTCGGAATAGCGTTTCGGCAGCGTCTGGTAGAGTTCGGTGGCGAATCTCCACAACTGCTCCTGCTCGGGGGTGACGTCGCCAACGATCTTACCCGGCACACCCATCAGAATCTTCATCGGTGGAACCTGCATCCGGACAGGAACCACGCAGCCGCTGCCGATGATGCAGTTATCGCCGATGTCGGCAAAGTCTTGAACGACTGCATTCATGCCTACGAGCACGTGCTCGTGGAGTATCACGCCATGCAGGATTGAACCGTGGCCGACATGACTGTTCGGGCCGAGCACGACGGTGAAGTCGGGCCGCGCGTGGATGATGCAATTATCCTGCACATTCGAGCCGTCGCCGATCTCGATGGCGCACCAATCTCCCCGAAGGCGCGCGCCCGGTCCGATAAAGCAATTCTTTCCGATCTTTACGCCTCCGATAACCGTCGCATCAGGATGAACGTACGAGCCCTCGCCTATCTCAGGCGTTTTTCCCTCGAATTCGTAAATCGGCATAAGCCTTCTCCTTTAGACCTCATAATCAAACCGCAAAGGCGCAAAGTTCGCAAAGGGTAAGAAAGTCTAGACTGCGAATAACATCGAATCAAATGAAGGTTGTTTTCATTCTCACTTGTTCTTCTTTGCGAACTTTGCGCCTTTGCGGTTTGATTTGCTCCTTTTCGCGTGTCGCCTACTTAAGGATGTATTCCTCACCCGGATTCAACGCCACGACTTTCACGCCTGGCGCTTTTTCCTTCGCGAGCTTCAAGAATTCGGATGCGTCCGGCTCGAGGATGGGGAACGTCTGATAGTGCATGGGGATCACGGCTTTCGGTTTCAGCAACGTCAGCGCATGCGCCGCCTGGAATGGGTCCATGGTGAAAACGCTGCCGATGGGCAATAGCGCGAGGTCGAGCTTGTACATGTCGCCGAGTGTGGCCATTGTGGCAAATATGCCGGTGTCGCCTGAGTGATAAATGGTCTTGCCGTTCTCAAGTTTGACAATGAAGCCGCATGGGCTGCCGCTCGCGGAGGAATGGAACGCCTGTGTCAGCGTAAACTTAATTCCGTCGAGATTCGCCGTGCCACCGATGTTCATCCCGTAGCCGCCGTTGACAACCTGCTCTTGAGGCACGCCGAAATCGCTCTGCAGTTTGGCGGCTGTTTCGACGAGCCCTATGATCATCGCCTTGGTGGTCAATGCGATATCGACAGCGTTCCCCATGTGATCGAAATGGTCATGTGTGACGAGGATATAGTCGATGTTCTTCAGGTCCGCAAGCTGTGTGCTGCATGATGGATTGCCCTCGAACCAGGGGTCGATGAGAATGTTCTTGCCGTTTGCGCTCGTTATTTGAAAATTTGCGTGTCCGTGCCACTTGACAATTACATCACCCATAACTCACCTCCGTGTTTTCAAGCCGACAGCTATCCGTGGGACTTTGTGGGGAGACAACCAAGCGTCGGGCGGAATTATATCAGAGGGCGGAGACTATTTCAAAGGCGAGATTTGGTGTCTGCAGATTGCGCAGATTCGCACAGCGCGGCATGGCCGCAGCCAAACAGAGAGTCTCGGGCACGATGAATCGCCCCTCAGAAAATCGGGGACACGATGCGACATCGTGTCCCCGATTTTCTTCATTCTTGCCTGCAAGGGCGCAATTCATTGCGCCCTGCGCCTTCTCACCTGAAAAACACAAACGTAATAACGACAAAGATCGGAATGAGGATACCGCCGGACCAGAGCATGTAGCCGAAGAAAGAAGGGACTTTCACTTTCTGGTGTTCGCAGATGACTTTGACCATGAAGTTCGGGCCGTTGCCGATATAAGTGTTGGCGCCCATGAAGACGGCGCCGACGGAAATGGCCTCGAGATATCGCGCGGGCATCCCAACAATCTCCGCTGGCAAGCCGACGTCCACAGTTAGCCCCTTTGCCAGGCTGAAAAACGTGAGGTACGTCGGAGTATTGTCGAGGAATGAGGAAAGACCGCCCGTTACCCAAAAGAAGTGCCACGGCTTGGTTATCCCGAACTCCGCGCCCCTGGCCTCTAGGATAAGCAGGACGGGCACCATGGTTATAAAAATGCCGGCGAACAGGACCGCCACTTCGATGATCGGAGCATAATTGAATTCATTGTCCTCACGGATGCCTTTTGGAGTGAACACGAGGGAAAGGATCGACATTGCGATCATCGTGCCTTCTCTCATCGGGGTCCGGAGCAGAATGACGCTTAACATTATTCCTATAATAAAAACGACGTTTATCTTTCCGCGCATGCCTATGGGCGTGACCATCGTGACGTCCCACGTCTTCACTTCTTCGGATTCCTTGTTCCAAAAGTGGCGGTCCGTAAGATAGAAGACAAGCAACACAATTCCTGTTCCGATCAACCATTGCGGAATGAGCCGCAAAGTCCAAAAAAACGGGACCCCTCTCAGGTAGCCCATGAACAGAGGCGGATCCCCGATTGGTGTAAGAAGTCCGCCGATATTGCACACGATAAAGATAAAGAAAATCGGGATATGATATACATAGTTCCTTTCACTATTTGTGCGCAGAACGGGCCTGATAAGAAGCATCGCAGCGCCGGTCGTGCCGAACAGATTTGCGATGACGGCCCCGATGGCGAGAAAAATCGTGTTATTCCTCGGCGTCGCCTGAATGTCGCCACTCAGGAATATCCCGCCAGAAATCACAAAGAGCGAGCCAAGCAGCACAATAAACGAGATGAACTCTTCGAGCGAATGAATAATGGGATGGAAATCGTTGTGATAGCCAAACAGAATAAGCACGGGTACTGACAAGATTCCCGCAATGATAGCCTTATTGCGATTGCTTTCCCAGAAATGCTCCAAAGCCAATGGGAACACCGCGATGGCAAGCAACAAAGCAACGAAAAAACCCATCGACCAGAATGGCAGAGTCTTTCCTAATTCTTCCATGATTTTTCTCTTTCCAATCTTGTTTTACTTTGTCGGGTGCGCGTACCATTTGTTCGACAACAGAGGCATGAAATGCGAGGGCATGGGGTGACTCATAGCCCACATTCTAACAGAGGCCCCAAGCGAATGTCAAACACAACATATTGGGGTTAATAATAATTTCGCCCCTTTATGTTGGTGTGACAGGGCATCGGGCATTTCTATGAGATTGTCTTACGGAAGGGTAAATGCAGGCGGGTCAATAAGAAGATTGTGGAAGCTTTGCGCTCATGCGTTGTCCTTCTTCCATTTCTCTATGAATAGGCGAGCCTCGGAATAACAGGAGGGGCAATAAGTGTGCGTGACTTGTTTGGTTATCAGTTCAGCCTTGATCGGCTTTCTCCAGCCCTGCGGGCTCCGCACTTTCTGGCAGCTACAACATTGCACTGTCATTTCTCTCAACTCCTTTGCGCGAACTCGATCCGACGTTGCTTCGGTGTCAGTGTTCCCGGATGCGCTTCATTCCGGGTTGCGTGTGGTCTTTCTGGAGGAATTATCGGCAGGCTGGGTACGGAACTTTAGCCAGCGCGCAGTCAGGAGTTTAGGGCAGGAGGCGTCTCGGACTCAATTCGCGCGAACGCTTCGCTGAACTCATCAAACAGATTCTTCTTGTACAGATCGGGAAGAAAACCGGCTCTGACACCATTGAGGCACAGAGTCTTGATTTCCTGCCAGTCGAGGCCGAGCATCTCACTGGAGACTTTGTATTCATCGGTCAATGAAGAGCCGAACATGTCGGGGTCATCGCTGTTCAGGGTGATCAGCAATCCGCGGCGCAGATAATCGGGAAGCGGGTGGTCCGCGTATGAGCGCGTCGCGCCCGTCGCCACATTGCTGGTCGGACACATGTCGACCGCGATGTTGTGGATGCGCATATATTCGAGCAGTTGCTCATCCGCGCGCGCGCCGAGGCCATGTCCTATGCGCTCGGCCCCGAGGGACGTGACTGCGCCCCACACGCTCGCCGATCCGACAACCTCACCCGCATGCGCGACGACGTGCAAACCCTCCTTGCGCGCAAACTCGAATTGTTTAACGAATATCTCCGGCGAATAGTGCAGTTCGTCGCCTCCCAGCCCCACGGCGATAACCCCGCGCGCCTGATTCTCGAGCGCCTCGCGCACCGTCTGCCAGGCGTGTTCATGGCCAAACTGTCGCCCCACGTCGAATATGAAGCGAGCTTCTATTCCTTTCTCGCGGGCTACTCTTGTCGCGCCGGCATCGATCCCGCGCATCACCGTCTCCATGGAAATCCCGTATAGTCTGGACATCGTCGGAGCTATCGTTATTTCCGCGTACCGCACGTTTTGGGAGTGCAGATTCTCGAGCACGTCAACACAAGCTTCCTCGAAGTCCTCGACCTCTCGCAGACATTTGCATCGCAGCCGATATGAATCGAGGAAGTTGATGAGATGTCCGAAACGGTGGCGCCCTGTTTCCGGGTTGATCACCAGCCCGGCGACATCGATCGAGTTTCTTTGAGCGAGTCGCTCGATCGTCCGCGAAGGGATCGATCCCTCAAGATGCACGTGGAGCTCGACTTTCGGCATTTGCTCTATGGCGCGAAAAAGGTTGTCTTGCCGGCCTGCTTCCATTTGTCTTCCTCCTGAGAAACTGGCGACTGTCGCCCCTAATTCGGGGACACGATGCGGCATCGTGTCCCCGAATTAGGGGGGCATCGTTTCCCTGAATAAGTGTCCATCCGCCGTTGCGTAATTCATGCCAAACATGCAGAACACAGATTCATTGCAATCACAATCCTGATAATAATATAATGAATCAACTCTTGTGAATGCAACATGGAAGGAGATGAGGATGCCACAGGTCGACAAGAAACTCAGAATGCTCATCGTCTTCGGAACCAGGCCGGAAGCCATAAAACTGGCCCCTGTTGTTCGCGAGGCCGCGAAAAGACAGTGGGCGCAGCCCATTGTTTGTGTCACAGCTCAGCACAGGGAGATGCTTGACCAGATGCTCGCGGTCTTCGGCATCCGGCCGGATGTCGACCTTGGCATCATGACTCACAAACAGAGCCTGCACGCGATAACCGCCAAGATATTGACGGGCCTGCACAAGGTTATTGAGCAAACGCGCCCGCATCTTATTATTGCCCAGGGCGACACCACCACGACATTTGCCGCGAGCCTCGCAGCGTTCTATGCGAGGGTCCCGGTTGCCCACGTTGAAGCCGGTTTGAGAACGTATAGGAAGGATGAACCGTTTCCGGAAGAAGTAAACCGCAAACTCGCCGATG
Organism: Candidatus Poribacteria bacterium; assembly: GCA_016215705.1. Lineage (GTDB taxonomy): Bacteria > Abyssobacteria > SURF-5 > SURF-5 > SURF-5 > JACRIR01. The sequence continues at coordinate 61,117 of JACRIR010000130.1, forward strand.
CGCTTGCCGACTTTTACTTTGCCGCCACCGAGGGGAATCGCAAGAATCTTCTGAGCGAAGGAACTGATCCCGGCCGAATATTCGTGGTCGGAAACACTGTTGTCGATGCCCTCCGGCGCATCTTGAGGGCCAATCGGGAAAAGAGCTCGTTTGACGATCTGCCTGTTTTCGAGCGACACAGAAAAATTGTTGTCGTTACCGCCCACAGGAGAGAGAGTTTCGGCGAACCGCTCATAAACATCTGTCAGGCGATAAGAAAAATCGCGGAGTCGAACGACGACGTGGAGGTCGTGTATCCGGTCCACCTGAATCCGAACGTGCTCATTCCCGTCCGCAGAATGCTCGGAGGAAACAAGAGAATTCATTTGCTTCCGCCGCTCGACTACTTTTCATTTGTCGAACTGCTCCGGCGCTCTTCACTGATACTCACGGACTCGGGCGGCGTCCAGGAGGAAGCGCCCACGCTCGGGAAACCGGTCATCGTAATGCGTGAAGTCACCGAAAGACCCGAGGGCGTGGACGCCGGATTCGTGAGGATAGTCGGGACCGGTGGCAGCCCAATCGTGAAAGCCGCGCAAGAGCTTCTGGAAGACTCGTCCGCTCGTTCACGCCTGAAGAAGATTCCGAATCCATACGGCGACGGACGCGCCGCACACAGGATTCTGAACGTAATCGGTAGGTATCGCGCATCGCTGCTCTCTGAATAATAGGCACAGAGCCGATGCGCGGGTCCGTCCGTGACTCGCGCTGCAACACCCCGTAGGCGCACGCGAGGCGCTCCTGTCAGAATTCCTGCCGGCATGTAAGAAAATGATACATTCTGCGCATTCTTTGTGCATCAAAATGGAAGAATCCCTGTGAGGCCGAAGAATGAGCGATGGCCATATCAGCTTGATGCAGTTGGTGTTATGAACTTATTGCAGTTGATGGCACAGAAAGTGCTTGCCAAAGCAACCGTATAGGTGTTTTTATTTATTACTATCATCATTATCATTCATTCAATGACTGTCTGAGACAGCGGAAAGGGGTATCGTAATGAGCAAAATCATCGCAATCGTGGAAGATGACCGCGACCTCGGCGAGATAATACGCACTCGCCTGCAGGGCGCCGGTTATCAATGCTTCCTCATCCCGGACAGCGAGAAGGCTTTCCCCATCCTCAAGAATAAGAAACCCGATCTCGCGATACTCGACGTCATGATGCCGAAGGTGAGCGGATACGAGTTGTGCCGTCATATCAGGCGCGACCCTTTGATCTTCATGATTCCCGTACTCATGTTATCGGCGCTCGGCGGGGAACCGGAGATTTCGCACGCTTTGGAGCAGGGGGCCGACGACTATCTTGTGAAGCCTTTCGACCTCGGGGTCCTCTTCGCAAAGGTCAAGGCGCTCCTCGAAAAACAGGCGCGCACTTTGCAGAAAAATCCGCTCACTGATCTCTACGGAGGAGAATACCTCAAGAGATTGATCACGAACAAACTCTTTCGCGATGAACTCATAGCCGCGTGCTACTTCACGCTCACGCACTTCGGTCCTTATGTCAAACTCTATGGCAGCCAGAAACGCGACGAAGCAGTGAAAGCCTTGTCCGACGCGCTGAAAGAAGTCACCCGCGATTCGGGCGTGTATGAATGCGCGATCACGCATCTGGGTGGACCCGACTTCATAGTACTACTTTCCGTCAAGGATTTCGAGAGGTACTGCAAGGAAGTCATCTCGCGGTTTCAGCATCGGAGGAATGCGCTGTACAATGCCGTGGACCTGAACCGGGGATCAATAGAGGTGGAGGCAAACGGCGGAACAAGGACCGATTATCCGATCATGTCGGTCTCAGTGGGAGTCGTCACGAACGAGCGCATCAAATTCCGCGAGAGCGCGCAGATGGTAAAGGTCGCGGGCGAAGTCAATAAGCGCGCACAGCAACAGCAGAACAATGGACACCTCGAGATATTGAGGGAAGCAATACTGCTGTAGCCCGAGGATGCTTTCACCGCAAAGGCGCAAAGAGCGCGAAGGAACCAACAAAAATTATTCAAGAGACCAAGACACCGACGAGTATTTGAGATAGGGGCGGTTCGTGAACCGCCCCTACAACGAGTAAGGCGATTCACATCGCGGCATAGCCGCAACCAGCCAAAGAACGCGCATCGGGCGCGATGAATCGCGCCCCTACAGGGTTTCTCGATTCGTGCGTGTAGGGGCGCAATTCATTGCGCCCATGTGATTATACAGAACGTCACAAAAGATCGCGCATGTTCCGCGCTGCAATTCTTACGGATTCCCGTTTTTGCGGGAATGACGGGTGGTGATGTTCTTCGGCGCGCGCAAAGTACTTATGACACGATGTATAATATGCGTGCCACGGCTCGCTTCAGACTCTGCCGCCTTCTTGCGAAAGCTCGATCATCACGCCGTCCGGGCCCGCGACAAATGCGATCTTGATGCCCTCTCCCAGGCTCATTGGCTCCAGCAGGAAATCCGCCCCTTTCTTCTTCAGCTCTTCGGCGGCAGCGTCTACGTCCGCAACCCTGAAACCGATGTGGTCAATCGATGATCCGGCGGGCACGCTGCTTGGCGCTTTGTCATTTATAAGAACCCGGGTTCCCCCGAAGTCCACGATTACTATGTTCGTTCCCGCCACCTCGAATTCGCCGGATTTCTTTCCCCCGAATTTCTCGACATAGAATCTCGCCGCAGCGTTAACATCCGCTGAACTAAGATGTACGTGATCAAACTCGAATCTCATATGTGCTCCTCCTTGTGCCTCTCCCCCACTCGTAGTTATCCGGAAACAATCCGGCGACGCGAATTCTAACAGAAGGACGGAGACCAAGTCAATTCTGAGCAAGACGAAGAATCTCTGCACCACTCACGTTCGAAATCTTTCATTCCCATCGTGACTTCGCATGAAACCCCACATGGAAATCATGAGGGCGCAATGAATTGCGCCCCTACAGACAAGAATGAAGACTCCGAATGCCGGCGGATGATTATGGCCGCAGAATCCAGAAAGTGTTTTGGCCGTTTGTGGGAAATAAGGGGAAACCTGAAGGGGTGGAAATTCGCCTTCGGGGACGTGGCTGTAAAGTTCATAAATCCCTTATTTGTCTATGAGATATTGTTTGTTGGAAAAGAGTTCTTGTGTCTGAGAAAGTGCTTGACAATAGGAGGGCTATGTGGTAAAATTTGGGGTAAACAGATAATAAAGTGGGAATAAGTGGGGACACCCGACGTGCTCCTGTTTTCCGGAAGCTACAAATACTCTCTGGACGACAAGAATCGGCTCATCATACCGGTGAAATTCCGAGAGATTCTGAGCGCTGAAGGTGTTGACAAGCTTTATGTGGTCAAAGGCGACTCTCACCTCTTCGCTTTTCCTCTTCCCATTTTTCTTGAGCTCTCCGAACGCCTGAAATCATGGGATTTTACGAAGGAGAGCAATCAGAACTACGTTCGGCTGTTTTTCTCCGATGCCTTCGATGTCGCCCCCGACAAGCAGGGCAGAATCATCTTGCCCAAAGAATTGTGCGAAAAAGTCGGTATTGACAGTGAAGTTGTCGTCATCGGCGTCTTGAACCGCATGGAAATCTGGTCACCGGAGAAGTGGACGGATTTTCGTGAAAAGGCCACACTCCGGGGATTCTCGGCAAACCTCGAAATCTAAGAAATAATACCATATTTGGGGGTGTAATGTCAAAGGAGGGCAAGTAAAAGTGGGAGCCGAATTTGAAAAGGTCGAACATCAGAATGTCGCTGTTCTCAAGGTCTCGGGCAATCTCGATACCTCGACGTGTAAGCACCTCAAGAGAGCTCTAGTGACGCTTATCAAAGAGGAGCATTACAACATCGTGGTCGATATGCGCAAGGTGGCTCAGATCAATTACACCGGCGTGGGGACGCTCCTCGAGCGTCTCCGGCAAGTCCGGAAATTAAGCGGCGACCTGAAGTTGTCCGGCTTGAACAACATCACCCGCAAAGCCCTCAGCATGGTTGGCGCTTCAAAAGTGTTTGAAACGTACGAAAACGAAGATGCCGCAATAGCCAGCTTTGCGGCCAAAGAAGAAACGAACGCTGTTGGCGTTCAATAGCGATGGTTCCGGCGCTCCGGCCCACGTGCCGGTCCTGGCGGAAGTCGCCGTCGGATTCCTCGAGTGTTCGCCGGGAAAAGTGGTCTTGGACGCCACAATCGGAGCCGGCGGACACGCTGAACTGATTCTTTCGCGCCTGGGGGAGAACGGCCGTCTCATTGGAGTTGATTGGGACGAACGGGCTCTCGAGATTGCGCGCAAGCGCCTCGGATCGAGGCCAAACCTTTCGCTCGTCAGAGATAACTTCCGTAATCTTGCAGTTGTGTTGGCGCGCATGGGAGTGGCCGGAATAGATGCGTTACTACTCGACTTGGGCCTCTCCTCTATTCAAATTGAAGAAGCAGATCGGGGGTTCAGTTTCAAATCGGAAGGTCCGCTTGACATGCGGATGGATAACCGGTTGAAAAACACCGCCGCCGATATCGTCAATACTTATTCCGAGCAGCAGATTACACGAATCTTGCGGGAATTCGGCGAAGAGCCGAACGCGCGACGGATTGCGAAAGAATTGGTGGCGGAACGGACTCGCGCGCCGATACGCACGACGACACAATTAGCGGAAATAGTTCGGAGGCGCATTCCCCGGAAAACGTGGCGTCCGGGGATTGACCCCGCCACACGAACATTTCAGGCTCTTCGGATCGAAGTGAATTCCGAGCTTGATAACCTCAAGCTTGCGCTGAATGATGGAATCAATCTCCTTAAGCCGAGAGGCCGAGTTTGCGTCATCTCGTTTCACTCGTTGGAGGATCGGATCGTCAAACAGATGTTTGCGCAAGCTGCCCGTGGGTGCGTCTGCCCGCAAGATGTGCCGCAATGCGTGTGCGGCAAGAAGCCTTCATTGCGCATATTGACAAGGAAACCCATAGGTCCATCCGACGAAGAGGTTGCTGGAAACCCACGCGCTCGAAGTGCGCGTCTGAGAGCGGCCGAGAAGCTCGGGGTGGAGACATCAGAGTGAAATTGAGATTCTTCGCTTCTAAGAAATCGGCGACAAGTTCGCTTAATTCGGGGACACGATGAGGCATCATGTCCCCGAATTAGGCTCGGCGAAGGGTCAGAAGGCTGAAAAGATTTGCGGGGAGACATTGGGTTGAAACCGGCTCAAGGGAACAAATCATCCGTCATAAAGAAGAAGAAACGACGGACGAAGAGTCTCACGAGGCGGCACATCAAGAATTCGCTTCGGCTTCTTCCGATATTGGGGCCTTTTATACTTACCGCCTTCATATATATGTGGCAGCACACTCGCCTCAACATAGTCGGACTACCCATTGAGAGCTTGAGAGCCAGAAAAATGGACCTCATCAAGCAGAACGATTCTATCCGCCTCCGCATCGAGCAACTGCAGGCCCCCCAGCGGATCGAAACGATCGCGCACGAGAAGCTGGGTATGAGTTCGCCGGAAACGTGGCAAGTCGTTGCGCTGGACCAGCCTATGCGAGCGCCACGATCCGCCGGCGAAACAATCCGTCGGGCTGAAGGACAGCTTCCGCCGGTCGAAAAACCGGCGAAACTACTTGGATTCCTGAAGAAACGCGTCGCCGGCGAAGGCGCCTCTCCAAAGCCGGCGCCACCACAGGCGAATCCCCGGTCCGGTTGACAAAGCGTCCGCGTTTTTTGCGCAATCCGTGGGTTTCGACCCGGAAAATCTGGCAATGCGGGAAGAGATAGCGTTCAAGAATCCCGGCTCAGTTCTGGCCAACGAGAAACTCGACAATCCTGGCAGGTTGCGGGCCAAGCTCTGTCTCGCGCTGCTGCTTGTTGGATTCGTCGCGGTCGGAGTCAAACTCGTGAAAATCCAGGCGCTCGATCACGAGTTCTGGGTCCGTTACGTGGATGATCAGAGGCGGACGGCAATCACGATATATCCGCGTCGGGGAACCGTCTATGACCGGAACAGGACTCCTCTGGCGACATCGGTCGTGGAGGAAGCTTTGTGCGTCGCTCGGCCTCGTGTCACCGACCTGACCAGGCTCGCCGAGACGCTTTCTCCGTATGCCGGGATGACGCCTGAACAGATAACAGAAAAGATCGAGACCACAAAACTTTATCTCGTGTATTTGCGGCGCGGGCTCGATGTTGACACCGCCAAAAAGATAAGCGCAATGAAAATCAAAGGGGTTGAATTCCGCAGTGAGAGTTCGCGTCATTATCCCAAAGGATTCCTCGCCAGCAATCTCATAGGATTTGCGAACAGGGAAAACAGGGGGCTCGAGGGAGTTGAACACAGATATGACGCCGATCTGGCCGGTGAATCGGGCAAGCAGATCATCATAAAAGACAGCTCGAGGAGAGAGATAGTGGCGCTGGCCCAAACCGTAAAAGAGGCGCAGGACGGCAGTCATATCGTCTTGACAATAGATGAAGTTATCCAGTATATTACTGAGAAGGCGCTCGACGGCGTGGTTGAAGAGTTCTCGCCCGAAAGCGCCGCCGCTGTCGTAGTAAACCCGAAGACGGGCGAAGTGCTGGCTATGGCGTGCAGGCCGACCTTCGACCCAAACAAACCGTCTACGTCCGGAACTGAGAGGCTTAGAAACCGTACCATAACAGATGTATTCGAGCCGGGCTCGACGTTCAAGCCGATTGCCGCCGCCGCCGCGCTTGAGCGCAACGTGATCACCCCCGAAGACCGCGTTTACTGCGAGCTTGGCAGAATGAGATTTCACGGCCACACCTTCGACGACGTCCATCCCCACGCCGAGATATCGTTTGCCGACGTAATAGCGCAGTCCAGCAACATCGGCATGATCAAGGTCGTCAGCTTGTTGCAGCCCGAAACCCTCTACAGCTACATCAAGGGTTTCGGGTTCGGGAACCTCACCGGAGTCGACCTGCCTGGAGAAACCGCTGGAATCGTGCGCCCTCCGTCGAAGTGGTCGGGCCTTTCAATGGGATCGCTGCCTATTGGGCAAGAGATAGGCGTGACAACTCTGCAGCTTGCCAATTCCTTTTCGGTTATAGCGAACAAAGGCGTGCTGATGAGGCCGTACGTCGTTTCGGCAATCCTGAGTCCGGAAGGTGAGATCGTCAAGGAGAACAGACCTCAGGCGGTTCGACAGGTGATAAAGCCGAAGACCGCCGAGACTCTCACCATGATGCTCGAGCGGGTGGTTACTTCAGGCACGGGCACGGCGGCGAAACTCAACGGCTACAGGTGCGCCGGAAAGACCGGCACGGCGCAGAAATCAAACCTCTCGACCGGCGGCTACGTGCGCGGAAAGTACATAGCGGTGTTTGCAGGCTTTGTGCCGTCCGATGACCCGGTGGCGTGCATCGTCGTGGTAGTGGATTCGCCGCAGGGAAAGTACTACGGCGGGGTCGTGGCTGCTCCCGCGTTTAGGGAAATTGTGCAGGGGATAGTCAATTACATCGAGATTCCGCCATCCATGCCCGAGGAGCAGACGGCGCCTGAGTCGGACAGTTCGATTCTCCTGGCGCGCAGGCATCAGCCGAAGAGAGGCGCGCCGGACCCGGCGGCTTCGCGCTCGAGAGAGGACGACGGACGGCCGCGCATGCCGGATGTCAAAGGGATGACGATGAAGGCAATATTGAGTTCTCTGTCGATCTACTCGCTGCAGTTCGAGTTCGAGGGATCGGGCGTCGCGTTCAGCCAGAGTCCCGCCGCCGGCGAGACGATTGCAAACGGGCAAAGATGTCAGGTCGCCTTCAAGAGAAAAGATATCCCATGAGACTTTCAAGATTGATTGAGGCCCTGCCACAGAGCACCGTGGAGGGCGACGTCGAGGTCGAAGTTACGGGCGTGCAGACTGACTCTCGCAAGATTGAGCCCGGCAACCTCTTCGTCGCGGTTTCCGGGACCCTTGAAGACGGGCATCGCTACATCGCGCAGGCGCTGGAACGCGGCGCAAATGCTTTTGTCGGAGAAACACCCGCTGCCGTAACTGTGAAAGTTCCGTTTATCCGCGTCCCCAATGGCCGTATCGCAGCGGCTTTTCTGGCTGAAGCTTTTCACGGGTTCCCATCGCGCCGACTCAATGTCGTGGGAATCACCGGAACCAACGGAAAGAGCTCCACGCTCTATCTGACGCGATCGATTCTTGACGCCGCCGGCCTCCCATCTTCCGGAATCGGCACGATCTCATACACAATAGCCGGCGACACCGAGCCGTCGCATAACACTACACCCGGCCCCGTCGAGCTGAGTTCCGCCCTCAGGCGGGCGGTCGACGCGGGACACAAGTATTTCGTCATGGAAGTGTCGTCACACGCGCTTCACCAGCGCCGCGTCGAGGCGGTTCAGTTCAAGGTGGCGGTTTACACGAATCTCTCACACGATCACCTCGACTACCATCAATCCCTCGACGAATACTTCGCCGCGAAGAGGCGGTTGTTCGAACTGATTTCTGACGGAGCCGGCGACAGATATGCCGTCATAAGCGCGGACGACGCCCGGAGCGCGGAGATCGCAGCGGCTACGACCGCCAACAAGATTACCTTCGGCATAGCGAAACAGGCGGATATCTGTGCGCGCAACATTGACATCTCTTCCTCGCACTCCTCATTTGACGTTGTCACTCCGGGGGGAAACTTTACGGCATCGCTCAAACTGCTTGGCCGTTACAGCGTGTACAATGCGCTTGCCGCCACAGGCGTCGGCATTGCCCTCGGAATCGATGTCGAAACAATAAAGAAGGGACTCGAATCGCTCGATCTGGTGCCGGGCCGTTTCGAGAGAGTGTGCGAAGGACAACCGTTTGAAGTGATAGTCGACTACGCGCACACGCCCGAAGCCGTCAAGCTGCTCCTTGAATCCGCCCGCTCGATTTGCAGGGGTAAATTGATACTTGTGTTCGGGGCCGGCGGCAACCGCGACAGGGCAAAGAGGCCGGAGATGGGCAAGCTGGCCGCGTCGCTCTCCGATTTCACTATCGTGACGTCCGACAACCCTCGCACGGAAGACCCGTACACAATTGCGCTCGATATTGAAATAGGGTTCCAGAAGATGGGCAAAGAGCGGGGCCAGCATTATCTCGTCATCATTGACCGGCGTGAGGCAATCGAGGAAGCTCTCACGACGGCCGAACCAGGTGACATCGTAGTTATTGCCGGCAAAGGTCACGAGACCTATCAGATTTTCAAGGACAAGACGATCGATTTTGACGACAGGGCCGTCGCGCGCGCATGGCTTCAATCCATGCCGAAGCCCGAGAAGTGACCGATGGAAAAGATGACAATCAGCGAATCCGCCTGCCTGTTCGGGGGCAATCTGCTGAGCGGTGATCCATCCCGCAAAGTTAGCGGCGTGTCCACTGACAGCCGCGCTGTCGGGAAGGGAGAACTGTTCCTTGCCCTGAAGGGGGATCGCTTCGACGGTCACGATTTCGCGGAGGCCGCGCTCAACAGAGGCGCCGAGGGAGTTGTCGGCGAGAGCGGAAGACTGATGGAACTGACCGGGCGCGTCAACGGACGCGCGTGCTTGATCGCGGTGAGCGACACTCTGTCTGCGCTCCATTCTTTCGCGCGCGGCTATCGCTCAAGATTCGACATCCCCCTCGTTGCGGTCACCGGGAGCTGCGGCAAGACAACTACCAAGGACATGCTGGGCGCCATCCTCAGCCGAACCCGGGAAACGGTAGCGACAGAGGGCAATCTCAACAACCTGATAGGAGCTCCCCTGACGCTCTTGCGTATCGGAGCGGGGACACAGGCAGCCGTGATAGAAATTGCCACTAATGCGCCGGGCGAGATCGGGCGGCTCGCCCGGACCGTAAGTCCGACGGCAGGCATCATCACGAATATTGGGCCGGTCCATCTCGAGGGACTCGGCAGCATCGAAGGCGTGTTCAACGAGAAATGCTCGCTCGTTCCCAATATTTCTCCTTCGGGATTCCTCGTGATACATGAAGAGGATATTCCCGCGGACCGCGTGCGTTCGATGTTCGGCGGCGCAATAGTCACATTCGGACTTCGCGAGTCGGCGGATTTCCATGCTGCTCAAATCCGGCAGGAGGCCGGCATGGGTTCCTCATTTCTCTTGAATGGCAAGGACACTATCAGGATTCCCGTGGTGGGAGAGCACAACGTAGTGAACGCGCTCGCCGCAATAGCGGCGGCCGTTCAGCTCGGTGTCTCAATTGACGACATCCGGAGCGGCCTCGCCGGATTCTCCTCCGGCGGCATGAGGATGGAATTCCTGCGGTTTCGAGGCGCAACCATTATCAACGACGCTTACAACGCCAATCCTCGCGCAATGCGTGAGTCGATCTCAACCGTCATGGCGATGCCGGCGAGGCGGAGAATCCTCGTGATAGGAGACATGCTCGAGCTTGGCGAATACGCGCATGATGCGCATCACTCCCTGGGGCAGTACATCGGTCAGGAAAAGCCCGACTTGCTCTATGTGCGGGGAGAACACAGCCCCGAAGTTCGGGACGGCGCGCTTGAGAGCGGCATGCAGCCGGAGCGCGTATACTGCTGCGCGGGCGCAGGCGAGATTGCGGCCTCGCTCAGATATATTCTGGGTCCGGACGATCTCTTGCTGGTGAAAGGCTCTCGGGGAATGCGAATGGAAGAGGTTATTGAAATCCTCTTGAAAGACAAATAGATGCTCTATTTATTATTCACGGAATTGACACCGCTGGTCTCTCCGTTCAACGTGTTCAGCTATATTACGTTTCGCGCGGCGCTCGCTGCGATGACCGCGCTCATCGTGAGCATCGTGTTCGGCCCATGGATGATTCAGAAATTGAGGGCCCTCAAGATCGGCGAGCAGATACGCAAGGACTACGTGGAGGACCTTCATAAAATCCACCAATACAAGGCGGGCACGCCCACCATGGGTGGCGCGCTCGTCATAGGCTCCGTCTTCATGGCTACGCTGCTGTGGGCGAATATCCTGAACAGGCTCGTCATCGTGTCCCTGATCTGCATGCTGTGGCTGGGCGCGGTCGGCTTCGTCGACGACTTCATCAAGATGCGCAAGAAGCGCTCACTGGGGTTGACGGGCAAATTGAAAATGGTTGCGCAAATAGCATTGGGACTATCTCTGGGCCTCTATCTCCATTTCTATCCCGTCAACGCGGAATACGGCTCAGCGATCGAACTGGTCTTCTTCAAGAGCCTGTATATCCCGCTCGGCTGGCTCTATGTGCCGTTTGTGGCGCTCGTTCTCGTGAGCGCCTCGAATGCCGTCAACTTGACCGACGGGCTCGACGGCCTCGCCATCGGCTCCGTCATAATGGCGGCTCTGGCTTATACCGGAATGGCCTATCTTGTCGGTCGCTCGGATTTTGCCAGATACCTTTTCGTGACCCACGTTGTGGGAGCAGGCGAACTCGCGATATTCTCTTCGGCGATTGTGGGGGCCGGATTGGGTTTCCTCTGGTACAACGCATATCCGGCCGAAGTCTTCATGGGAGACACGGGCGCTCTCTCGCTCGGAGGCGTCCTCGGAGCCATCGCCGTCCTCATCAAACAGGAGCTCTTGCTGGTGATAGTCGGAGGTCTCTTCGTGCTTGAGGCGATGTCGGTTATCATACAGGTGCTTTCGTTCAAGTTGCGCGGCGGCAAGAGGGTCTTCAAGATGGCGCCGCTGCATCACCATTTCGAGCTTCTCGGCTGGTCCGAAACCAAAGTGACGGTTCGTTTCTGGATAATTGCGGCTATCTTCGCCCTGCTCAGTCTCAGCACCCTGAAGGTCAGGTAGCTATGCTTGCCCTCTCAGGAAAAAAGGTGACGGTGGTGGGAATGGGACTGAGCGGGGTGGCTGCCGCAACGCTGCTCCACGAGCGCGGCGCTTTGGTCTCGCTCACGGATGACAAACCGGCGGAAGAGTTGGTGGAATCGCTGAAAGCGCTTGAAGGAGTGGACGCCACGCATCGTTTTGGCGGTATCGACGGAGGACTGCTGCTCGAATCGGACCTCATCGTTATCAGTCCGGGTGTGCCGTCCGATCTACAGCCGCTCGAGCGCGCGCGAAGTGCGGGCATCGAGATCGTGAGCGAGGTCGAATTGGCCTACTGGTTCTGCGAATCCCCCATAATCGCAATTACGGGGACGAACGGAAAAACGACTACGACGATGCTGACCCATCACATTGCCGCTTGGGCGGGACTTGATGCCGGCTTGGGCGGAAACGTCGAGATTCCGTTCGCAAAGGTTGTCCGCCGGGGACCGTTCGACGTGATGATCCTCGAGGTCAGCAGCTTTCAGCTCGAGAACATAAGGGACTTCAAGCCTTTGGTCGGAGTGCTTCTGAATCTTTCGCCCGACCACCTCGACCGCTATCGACGCATGGAGGACTACGTTGCAGCCAAGCTTGATTTGTTCAGAAACCAATCGGCCGGAGACTTCGCGGTGATCAATCAGGACGATGAGGCCGTCACTCGGATCGCAGCGAGAATGCATTCGACTCCTTTGACATTCAGCGCAAGATCCGAGGTTAGACAAGGCGCATTCCTTCGCGGGACGAAGCTGGTCTCGAGGTTTGAGGACAACGAGACCGAACTCATGGACGTGAGCGCGATCCCTCTTTTCGGAAGGCATAACGTGGAGAACGTGCTCGCAGCCATAGCCGCCACTCTGCCGCTGAGGCTTAACGACGACTGCTACAAGCGCGCGGTGACAAGTTTCCCGGGCGTCGAGCACAGGCTCGAAAAAGTGCGAGAGTCAAACGGCGTGTTGTTTGTCAATGACTCGAAGGCGACTAACATCGGAGCGCTCGAAAAAGCGCTCGAAAGCTTCAGCCGTCCGATCATATTGATCGCGGGCGGGCGCGGAAAAAAGAGCAGCTACCGCGTGCTTCGCGCGTTGGTCAAGGAGAAGCTGAAAGCCATGATCGTAATAGGCGAAGACGCTCCGCTTCTCGAGGAAGCCCTTGGTGACGTTGTCCCGACTCACAGGGCCGACACGCTTCCCGAAGCGGTGGCGAGCGCTGCTGCGCTTGCGCAGCCGGGCGATTGCGTGCTGCTCGCTCCCGCGTGCGCAAGTTACGATATGTTCGATAACTACAAACATCGTGGCCGGGTCTTCAAGGAAGCCGTCGCAAGCCTATGATGCGGAACCGCGAATTCGGAGCGCTTGTCGTGATAACGTGTCTTCTCCTGTTCTTCGGCCTGAGCATGGCTTACAGCGCGAGCGCTCCGGTCGGTCAGAAAATCATGCACGACGACTATTATTACTTGAAGCGGATGCTTCTGTTTGCGGCGGTGGGTCTGGCCGGAATGATTTTCGCGGCAACCCGATCCTACGAGATATGGACGCGATATTGGCTGGTCTTCTACGTGCTATCGGCATTGGGACTTCTGGTGGTCTTCACGCCTTTGGGAGTGTCGGCGGGTGAATCCAAGAGGAGCTTCAGCATCGGATTCGCCACGGTGCAGCCTTCGGAATTCGCGCGGCTGACAGTGGTATTCTTCCTCGCAAGTTTCTGCGCGCGCAGGGCTGAGCACCTGAAGAACTGGAAACGAGGTTTTGTGCCGGCCATGGCAATCATGGCGGTTATGACGGTGCTCATCCTCGCGGGACACGATCTCGGCATACCGGTCACCATCGGGCTCACGGCCTTGCTCATGCTCTTCATCGGAGGCGCAAGTATCCTCCACATCGCAATGACAGGGGGCGTCGCGCTTGTTTCACTGGTTGCGCTCATACTGCTCGAGCCGTATAGATTCAAGAGGATAATAACCTTCATAGACCCATGGAAAGACCCTATGCGCGGAGGCTGGCAAATAATTCAATCGATGGCTGCGCTCGGCAGCGGCGGCGTTTGGGGTGTCGGCCCCGGGCGCGGCCTGCAAAAATACCTCTACTTGCCGGCGGCGCACACCGATTTTGTCTTCTCCATTATCGGCGAAGAAATGGGGCTCGTCGGAACGATGATAATCAATCTCATTTTCGTCTCGTTCGCAGTGGTGGGTACGCGCATCGCGTTGAAGGCCAGGAGCCGCGAGGCCTCTTTCCTCGCGATCGGCATCAGCCTCATGATTTCAATCACCGCCTTGATCAACATGGCCGTCACCGTCGATATGCTGCCCACCAAGGGCATCACGTTGCCGTTTGTAAGCTATGGGGGCAGTTCGCTCCTTTCCAATATGGTCGCTGTGGGGATATTGATGAGCATCGCGCGTTCATCCAGAGACCTTGAAGCGCTTCAGTCGATTCCGGTGACGCGCGGAATCTAGTACCGCGTTTCCTAAATAACATAGCATAAGCATTTTGAGGATGAGCCTAACAATAACCGTCATTCTGAGCGAAGCGAAGAATCTCGTTCTTTATGGCTATTGCAACGTTACTTAGGAAGCGCTCTACTAGTG
>JACRIR010000131.1 GCA_016215705.1 Candidatus Poribacteria bacterium
ATACATCCGGACGGGCGTCGAGGTCGGATCAGCGGACTCCGAGCCGACCGTGCCTTCCACAGTATCAATGAGGTCGAAGTTCGCATTGTAGTGGGATATTGTTTTGAGGTAGTATCCATTTGTGTGCCATTCGTCGGGAGGTCCCACAATCAACTTTGTGAGGGCGCTCGTGCCGCCGGGGTTGAGGCCATATGAATACTTCTCAGTAATACCGGAGAGAGCGTGATCGACTTGCGTGATGTACTCGCCGCTGTATGTGTAAGTGTCAGTGAACTGCTCCGCGTCACGGAATCGTGTTACCACGGTTTGGTTGTCATCAGGGAAATATTGCAGTTGCGTCTTGAAGGAAGGCCAGCCGCCGACGTTGTCTCCATATGACAGATAACATCTGTCATTTGCATCGTACGCATAGTAGAAAGAGTTCCCTCTTTGATCCTGCAAGCGGGTCATGTTATGAGGGTCATTCGGATCATTATAGTAGTAGTATCGGGTATACGTGGTGTTTGCATCGACGGGTTGCGATACGGAGGTCAGATTGCCGTTCGTGTAGCCGAACTGAATCAATTGACCGGCGTCATGCCTTCCCGGCTCGTCAATCGAGACTATTCGACCATTCGAATAATTCAGGGAAACGATACGCCCGTGGGTATCCACAATTTCAGAATGGGTTATGTTCCCCGAATTAATTGTGTAGCTAAACGATATCTGGTTTCCGTCTTTGTATTCAATTGCCGTCAAGTAATGGAGATAGTCGTTATCGGAGCAAGAAGGAGGATTAGTGCAGATGGTCTTATGAATTTCGTCGAAATGGTACGTCTTACCATCTTTGGTCTTCCATACATATGTGTCGGGACTCCCAAATGTTTTCACGACGGATGTGCCATCATTTATCGTCGGCGCGTATGTTCTGTCTCCGTCCGTGTCGGTGAAAAAGTGGTGCTTGCCCTCTCCGTCCATTATTGTCACAAGAGTCGTGTCGTAGTCGTATGAAGTAAGGATTATGTTATAGTTATGCGTCCAGCCATAACCCAGTACGCCGTCGTATTCGCTCTGGCTGCTGTAATTTCTTATGAATTCCAAAGGCTCGTTGAGACCGGACAGCGTGAAATCCACCTGCGGGAATGTGACCATTTTGCCGGTGATTACGTCTACCGGCTCCTTGGTAAAACGCGCGTTGTTCGTAAAGGCGTCTATTTCCTTCGGTTGAGCCTTGTCGAGGTTGACATTGCCTGGAGTCCAAACCACACAAAGGCGGGGATACCACCAAGTCGTGCAATTATTATAAGTTGACGGCTTAATGCTGGCATAGGCATCCTCGCTGACATAGTTCAGGGCAAGGCCGATTTTTGCCGTTGAACCATTCGGATCATAATCAGCATCTTCAATTCGCTCTTGTACCAGATTGGCGATGTCAGGTCCGTCGTATAGCGTGTATTGTTGCAATCCGCTTATCCACCATTCCACCGGTGTGCCCTGTAAGGGGATGCTGCGAAGCGCTGTTGCACTCGGATAGAAGTAGCTGCCGAGACCTGCGACGGAGGTTTCCCAAATCCCATCTGGAACAAGGGCTTGAAAGGACGCCACTAAAGCGCCATCCCCCTGCACGGGGACCTCAGGCGTGAAACGAATATTTGCGCTCAGTATCGTTGAGTCTCTGGGAATGGTTAGAGGAAATCTCCAGTAACAGTTAAGATAAAGACGCCCAAAAGTTTGGTCAACATAGGTTCCCACAAGGAGATAGTCGCTCCAATTACTATCCACTATACCTCCCCATTTCGCCGTGGTTTCATTCCAACCATCAAGGGAGCAATTGCTGAACTCGTCATACTCAATTGCCTGAGATTCATCAATCAAAAGGAAAAAGGCGGATGCGCACAATACCAACATTGCGATCAGTCTTTCGAACTGCTTCATGTTTCCTCCTTTGTATGCTCGTCTAATATGAAACCTTTGTAAAGTGGACGCAGGGTGAGACGCTGAAGACGTTCATAGCGAACAGGCTTGAACAGAGACAGAGAAGCTGTAAGCTGTGAATTGCCGCAAACAGCAAATCCAACCGGCGGACTACGCAGACAGACAGACAGACAGGAAGGAAGGAAGGAAGGAAGGAAGGAAGGAATATGATAGTCTTCGTCTCGGCATTCAAGTAACCTTTGTTGTTGTGTTTGCGGTGTTCCAGATCAGCGCGAGCATACTTATACCATATGGGCAAATCTCTGTCAAGGAAAAAATGTCACCGCATGTAATTGCTTTGAATACGCTATTTACTAAGGAACAAATATAAGCCAGAGAAGTTACTGCGGATAAACTGCTCTTTCAAAGGGAAATATGGGCCATGCAGTCACTGTGGATGAAAAACGTAGCGGCCAAGACTGGAGCAAGCACGAAACTTCCGAAATTTCAAATGAATTCCCGCTCCCGAGGGAACAAAACCGATGGATGTCCATTCGTCCAATTCGCGCAATTCGTGTTCCCAATAATTCTCTTCTCTTCCCTCAAATTCGAGTTTACCGGCGTGGCTGAGCTTGCAAAGTCCCGCATTGCGCGGGGGATTAAGAGTGCTTATTTCCTTTCTTCTTCTTTTTCTTTTCTCCGAATTCGTTCGCATCCGTGGTTCTATGCTTCTTCTCCTCCTCCGTGACTTGGCGCCTTTGTGGTGAATTCGTTTCGTTCTTTTGTTGCGGCCATTCCGCGCTGCGTGTATCTGCGGCTGCATGGATTTTGCTTTCTCTTCCATAAAAGGCAGAAGTGGAAGGGCAATAGAAAGACTGAGGGCAGTGGTGCAATCAATGAGGAATAAAGATTCTGATGAACTATTCCGCGGGCTTTTCCCTGAGCAGCGCTTTGTAGACTTCTCGGCGGGAAATTCCGAGTTGCTGGGCGGTGTGGCGCATCGCGTCTTTCCTGGACAGGCATTGTTCGCGCATGAGGCTCTCGACGAGTTCGACCGCGCTAGGCCGCGGCCCCTCTTCGCGGACGCGCACTTCGTAACCGTCGGCGCCTTGAATCAGAATGACGCATTCGCCCAGAGGTTTCTGCCCTCGGAAATGGGCGAGCGCCTCAATGGCGGTTCCCCGAATGACCTCCTCGAATTTCTTCGTGAGCTCGCGCGCGATAGCGAGGTGTCTTGCAGGCGCTATGTTTGCAATAGCCTCCAATAAGGAGATTAGTCGGGCCGGCGACTCAAAGAGAAC
The DNA here is from genome assembly GCA_016215705.1 of Candidatus Poribacteria bacterium. Classification (GTDB taxonomy): domain Bacteria; phylum Abyssobacteria; class SURF-5; order SURF-5; family SURF-5; genus JACRIR01. Next base: position 3,195 of record JACRIR010000131.1, read on the forward strand.
GGACGTGCCTTGGTTCGCAAGGACCTTCTGGAGCCAACGTGTTTTCTCTCCTTGTTTTCGCGGAGTGAAGCCAACAAAGCAGAACTCGTCGGTCGACAGGCCCGAGAGCACGAGGGCGGCGATAATCGAGCTTGGCCCGGGTATAACTGTCACTGGAATTCCCTCGCGCAGAGCGGCCACTATCAGGTCATGGCCGGGGTCGGATATGCCGGGCATGCCGGCGTCGCTGACGAGCGCCACGTTTGTTCCTTCCTTCAGTTTCCCTATGAGCAGCGGCGTTTTGGTGAGCTTGTTGTGTTCGTGGTAGGAGATTAGCGGGGTATGAATATCATAATGGGACAGGAGTTTTCGCGTATGCCGCGTGTCCTCGGCGGCGATAAGGCGGACCTCTTTCAGAGTGCGGAGAGCGCGAAGCGAGATGTCTTCCAGATTACCGATCGGTGTGCCGACGATGTAGAGAGTCCCCGCAGGTGAGGCAGTGTTTGCAGTATTTGAGGCGGAGGGACCATCTCCAGCATCGCAGGCATCTTTATTTTGGATTTTGGATTTTGGATTTTGGATTGAATCAACCAAGCCATTCACCGCAAAAGCGCAAAGATCGCAAGCAAAGGGAAACGGGGCTAAAGGAAAATGACAAAATGCAAAAGTAAAAGTGAGGGAACCGAACGCGGGATTCTTCTTGACATCTTTGTGCCTTGGTGCTTGGTCCTTCCTTTTCGCCTTTTCCCCCTTGTCTTTCCCTTTCGCCTTGCTCCTTTCGCCTTTCGCCTTGTTACACTCCCCAGTCGCGCGGGTACCGGAAATCCCTGTCAATCGTCCGGTGCGAGACTTTTGCAATCACCGGCATTCTGCGTTTGTATTGTGTGTGCTGAATTTTGCTGAATACCTTGCGTATGAATTCCCTGTCGTAGCCCGCCTCTACAAGTTCTGAGACCGCGAACCGCTTGTCGACCATTAAGTTCAAAAGACGATCAACTTCGCGATAGGTGAAGCCGAGCTCGCCCTCATCGGTTTGTCCTGCCCACAGATCGGCGCTGGGCGGTTTTCCCACAATCTCTTCCGGAATGGCGAGAGACCTTGCCAACTGCCAGACCTGAGTCTTGTAAAGGTCGCCGAGCGGGTTGACGGCGCACGCCATGTCGCCCCACAGCGTTGTGTAACCGAGGAGAAACTCGGTTTTGTTGCTCGTGCCGAGCACGAGCGCTTCATGTTCCGCCGACTTATCATAAAGCACAATCATCCGCTGGCGCGCCATGACGTTGCCCTTACGCCTATGGTCAGAATGCAAGCATTGATCGAAATACGCATCGACCATCGTCGTGATTTCCACCGTCTCGCTGTTGATTCCGGTAATATCGACCACTTTTTTCGCGTGGCGCGCGCTGTCGGGGTTGCTCGTTCTGTAAGGCATTATGATGCCCCACACGTGCTCCTTCCCCAGAGCGCGGGCCGCCAGGAAAGCCGACGTGGAAGAATCCACTCCGCCCGATATCCCGACGACTACGTTCTTGAATCCGATCTTGGTGACTTCCTCACGGATGAACCGGGCAAGAATCTCGATTACGAGTTCGCCATTGATTTCAAGCTCGTTATTCACAGGCTGGGTTCCCTTTTGAGAAAATTGGGGACACGATGCCGCATCGTGTCCCCAATTTTCTCCTGCAATGCATCGCTGTGTTCGATTTCATTGGTAATTGCCTGTCGCATCACGTTGGCTCCTGGCAATCTTTGTTTCGTCGCGAGGCAATGCGATGTAATTCTTTCAATGTAAGATGCAGTCGCTCATCTCTTCTTACCGGAGTGTACATGCGCGCCCTCCGGATCTTATCAGTGTCGATATCGGTCACGAGCAAGTCTTCGTCCAGATATTTGGCTTTGCCGGCTAGCCCGCAGTCGGGGTCGATAATCTCCGAGCCTCCCCAGAACGTGAGTCCATCCTCGCAGCCGACACGGTTGACAAAAACCACATAGCAGCAGAACGAGCTCGCGTAAGTGCGGTTCAGGTTCTCCCATGTGTCATAGATGTCTAGCCGCGCCTCCGCCTTCATCCCTCGGGCCGGGCTGCTCGCCAGATGAATCATCACGTCCGCTCCGTCTGCGCTCAAGATGCAGCCGGTGGATAAATGCCACACGTCCTCACAGATTAGTATGCCCATGCGCCCGAATTTGGTGTTGAATGCGGAAACTGAATCGCCAGAGGCGAAATACCGCAACTCGTCGAACATGCCGTACGTCGGAAGATACACCTTACGATGGCGGTGTACGATGCGCCCATCCTCGACGTATAGCGCCGAGTTGTAGAATTTGTGATCGGGACTCTCCTCGACGTACCCAAATGCAAGGGAGAGGTTCCGGCTGTGCTCGATCATTCTGCTTATGACCGGATGTTCGTCGTGCATGGCAACAACGGGAACCATGTCGCGGAGATAGTAGCCGGTCAGCCCGAGCTCCGGGAATACGAGCAAATTCACTCCCTTCGACTTCGCTTGCTCGATGACAAGCTCTGCGGTCTGAAGATTCGCTTCGACGTTTCCCAAAGTAGGCTTGATCTGTGCCGCCCCGATTGTGATCTTCATTCTCTATCCTTTTTTCGTCATACCCGCGAAAGCAGGAATCCATATTCTCTTTGAACTTGTTGCTAAAATTAACACAATTTGCTCCGGGTTGTCAATTCGCGTGAACGGTCCTTTAATTCGGGGACACGATGCGACATCGTGTCCCCGAATTTAGGGAAAGCAACCGCGGAATATTGGAAAGAACAATATGAATTCCCGCCTGTTTGACCCCACGTCATGAATTTACTACAATGCTACCGCTAAGTATGGATAGACTGGCTGCACGTCAGGCATCGGCCAAATCCCCCGAATGCGTTTGACCGGTCATGCGAACCGCCCTTTGTTCGCATGACATCCGCCGCCACATAGACCACGTCCATGAGAGGAAAATCCAAAATGACCAGCGAGGCTAGAGGTCAAGAAAGACGCACCGATTTCAACGCGCTCTTCAAACCGCAGTCCTTTGCCCACGTCGGGGCGTCACCCCGTTCCGCGCCCGGGCGATTCAATTACACTGCGTTTCTCAGAAATATGAAATACGCCGGAAAACTGTATCCTGTCAACCCGAAATACGAGGAAGTCTTCGATCTCCCCTGTTATCCGAATCTCGGCGCTGTGCCGGATGAAATAGACCTTGCGATCCTCGCTGTGCCCGCCGTCCATTGTCCCGAAATCCTGCGCGGTGTGCCGCCCGGGAAAATAAGATTTGTTGTGATTCACACTTCCGGCTTCGGCGAAATCGACAAACGTGCCCTCGAAGGTGAAATCCTGCAATTGGCCCGCGAGAAGGGGTTCCGCCTTATCGGACCCAACTGCATGGGCATATATAGTCAGCAGGGCAGGATAGGCTTCTGGCGCGACCACTGGGAAATCGTCGACCGGCCCGGCTCGGTCGGATTCATCTCGCAATCCGGTGGGCACGCCGTCAATATCATCCTGGCCGGGATGGACGCTGGTATCAGGTTCAACAAAGTGATTTCTCTGGGCAACCAGTCGGATGTCTCGATAAATGAAATCCTGGAATACATGGGCAGCGATGAGACCATTGGCGTGGTTGGAATCTATGTCGAAGACGTGCGTGACGGCCGCCGTTTTGTGCAAATTCTGAGAGAGGTTGGCAGGCGAAAACCAATCGTGGTATGGAAGGGGGGGCTTACCGCCGCCGGAAAGGCCGCGGCAGCCACTCATACAGGCTCGATTGCCGGTAACGACGCTGTCTTCACGGCCGCCATGCGTCAGGCAGGCGCTATCACTGCGGATAACCTGTACATGCTTTTGCGATTGGTTCGGCTCCTGCAGCCGGAATTCAGGCTTCCCGCAGGCCGCATGGCGGTCTTTTCGCCGGGCGGCGGAAACACCGTCAACATTTGCGACTTGTTCTCGGCTTATCCGAATCTGAGTCTTCCCCGTCTATCGCCCGAGACGCAGGAAAAACTCAAAGCCCTTCTGCCCGAGGAAAACGTCGATGTCAAGAATCCCGTGGACCCGGGGGCTGTCGGCACGTTGCGCCTGGATCAGTTGCTCAAGGTGGTCGGCGCCGACCCGCAGATCGAATCACTCATGGTGCTGATGAGCGTAGACTACCTCTCGAATATTGAAACTGAAGAGAACCGGGTGCTGGCCGTCGAGATGATCTCGAACATGTTCTCGAGGTACTCGCAGAAGGCTGACAAGCCTATCTATGCTTTGCTCCAGCAGCACCGGCAAAACCATGAGGACTTCGACCGCTATCGGCGGCTCATGGTCGCGAAATTCGATGAGAAGCACATCCCCTGGATCGACGGCTCGTTCAAAGAAGTTGCCGAGGTCTTCTCGAAACTTGTCCAGTACAAGACTCAGATGCGATCGTAAAAGAAACACGGAAAAGGCGAGAGGATGAAGAAATAGGCGAAGGAGAAAAAGAAAAGGCGTAAGTAGTAGAATTAGATGATTTGTTCAAGGAACTTCCGCGTTCGTGGGCGCCGGGGATTCTCAAATACCTGTAGTGGAGCCCCGATCTCCAGTATCTGTCCGCAATCCATGAAAACAACGCGGTCGGCCACCTCGCGCGCAAACCCCATCTCGTGGCTGACGACTACCATCGTCATCCCTTCACGCGCCAGTTTGACCATCACCTCCAGCACTTCCTTGATCATCTCCGGATCGAGCGCCGACGTCGGCTCATCAAACAGCATGATCTTCGGATTCATGGCTAGCGCCCGTGCAATCGCTACACGCTGTTGCTGGCCGCCGGATAATTGGGCGGGGTACGAACCGGCCTTGTCACGCAGGTTCACTTTGTCGAGCAACTCGAGAGCTTTCGCCTTCGCATCCATGGGAGGAGTTCTCCTGATCTTCATGGGCGCGAGAGTCAGATTCTCGAGCGCGGTCTTGTGGCGAAACAGGTTGAACGACTGAAACACCATGCCGACCTCGGCCCTGATTTCGTTGATGTTGTTGGTCCTGTCGTGTATGTTCTTCCCGTCCACGATGATGGTTCCGCTGTCGATGGTTTCCAGCCCGTTGATGGTGCGTAGCAACGTGCTCTTGCCCGAGCCGCTCGGGCCTATGACGACCACTTTCTCGCCCTGTGAAATGTCCAATGAAACGTTGTCGAGCGCCCTCAGCGGGCCAAAATTCTTGCAGACATTTCTTATCTCGATGATTGAACCCGAATTTTGCATTTGGTCTTACGAATATCCTTCTTGAGTCTTGCTCTTGAGTTTTACTTCATTCGCAGAAGCAGAACGGTTGTAAATTCATCGAAGCGAAACGATTCCCAATACTTCTGATGATCGAATTGCTATCCGCGCCCTCACAAACGCGGCTAACTCAAAGCCGCTCATAGTAGCGCAGCCTTTCTTCCATGGTACTAACCAGTTTGGACAAGATGAGCGTTATTAGCAGATAAATGACCGCAATCAACGTGAACGTCTCAAAATAGAGAAAACTCTCCGAGGCAAACTCCCTCCCTCTCCGAAGCAAATCCGAGACGGCCAATATCGAGACGAGAGAAGTATCCTTGAGTAGCGCGATGGACTCGTTGCCGACGGGCGGCAGGATCGTGCGCCATGCCTGCGGAAGAATCACGTAGAACATGGTCTGTGTTCTGTTGAAGCCCAGAGAAAGTGCGGCCTCGGTCTGGCCGCGGTCGATAGACTCTATTCCCGCCCGGAAAATCTCCCCCATGTATGCGCCATAGCACACGCTCATGGCTATCACTGCCGCCGCAATGTCAGGGACAGGCACGAATCTGGCCATCGCATAATAGAGATAGAACAACTGGACGAGCAAAGGAATTCCGCGAACTACCTCAACATATGTCGAGGCCACAAGGTTGATGAGCCGGTTGTGTGATAGTCGGCCCAAACCGGTAAACAACCCAATCACGGCCGAAACGACGATCGACGCCACCGTGACCTCAAAAGTGACCAGTATGCCGCCAGGCAGGAGCTTGAGCAGTCTCAGGTAGGGTCCTTGCTTGAATATGACAAGGTACGCAAAGAGGCACAATGCCGCAACAAAGGACAGCCGCCACGCGGAAAACAGCCCCCTGTCTTTCCGAAGCGGAATGGCGGCGCCGTCGCTGACTTCAATTGTCGCATGGTGTTCAGCCATTTGGGTCATGAATCAAATAAGGGAGAACTCGACGTCATAAATCAAAGCCACCGGTCCGCAGATTTCGCCGCTTTCCTTCATATGTAATTCTGAGCCCCTTACCGTCATTCTGAGTCCTCTACCGTCATTCTGAGCCCTCTATCATCATTCTGAGTCCTCTACCATCATTCTAGTCCTCTACCATTATTCTGAGTCCTCTACCATTATTCTGAGTCCTCTACTGTCATTCTGAGCCCTCTACTGTCATTCTGAGCGAAGCGAAGAATCTCACTAGATATTTGGTGCCCATTCTTTATTCCTGTCATTTGTGGCCAACCTTCTTTCTTCTGCGTCTTTGCGGTTTGATTCCTCTTTTTCGCCCTTTCCCCTTTTAACCTTTTCCCCGTTTTCCCCCTCTATTCATTGGTGAATCCATTTTTTCAGGATTTCCTTATCGAGCCCCTTCGACTTCACGGCCTCGATCCCCTTGTTCACCAAATCCAGCGTCTCGCGGTTGCCCTTGTTCACCGCGATCCCGTAATACTCCACGTCTTTCGTCTCTATCACCGCGCTGATTTTCAGTGCGTTCTTGTATTTCTCGTTGCTCAACGCATACTGTGCGGCCACGGGATCGTCACACACCACACCGTCGATGCGCCCGTTGAACAGGTCCTCCATCGCGAGACCGATTTCGTCATACGAGCGCGGCTCGACCCCCTTGACCTTCTTCACCGCGAAATGGCCGGTCGTGCTGATCTGCGCTCCGACTCTTTTGCCCTTCAGGTTCTCGATGCTTTTGGCCGTCGAATCCTTTCGCACAACCAGCGCCTGTCTTACTTTGAAGTAGGGGACGCTGAAATCCATCGCTTTCTTGCGCTCTTCCGTGATCGAAACGGAAGAGCAGATCGCGTCGTATTTCCCCGTTGCGAGGCCGGCAAAAATCCCGTCCCATGCCACCACCTTGAACACCGGCGTGAAGCCCGCCTCTTTGCCTGCGGCCTTCATGTAATCGACTGCGAAACCGCAGACCTGATTGTTTTGACCCATGAATTCCATTGGAGGCCACGTCGCATCCGTCGCGAAAACGATAGTCTTTGCCCACGCCGTCCCGCTGAATGCGACCAACAGAATAGCGAGGAGGTAGATTTTCTTGAACATCTTCGTCCTCCAAGTCTTACCCAGTTCTGCCTCATTTGAGGATATCCAAGCCTCATTATAGCCTCCCAACTAGTCGATTTCAAGGACGTAAGCAAGCAGGTGCAGGCAAGCCGGAAGCGGATTCTAAGAGAGAATTTGCTTCCGGAAAAGTGTGGAGAGTGATTTCCAAACGGCCCCTGTGCTCAAAACGCCCGGTCACTTCATGGGTTCGCAGGGGTCGTTTGCCCTTTGCAGGCGCGTGCGTGCAACAACAGTCGGGTAGATTGGCAGCAAACCTGCATTCCGTATTCTATTGTCCGGCAACCGAATGGCAAATTGTTGGGCTTGGTTCCCGAAATGTAAGCGCTACTACGGACCAGTGCGCCAAAGAGTTTCATCTTGAAGTAGAACAAATCGTATCTCAGGGGGTGGATATCGTATGTTGTCTGTAAGCGAAATAGTCCGGGATGTGAAGGTGGCCTTAAAGAAAAGGAGAGACGAGAGGATGCGCCGCCTTCTTCTCGATGGAAAGATAGCAAAGGGTCTGAATCTGGCCAATGGAAATGCCGATATCCTGTTCGAGGTTGGCGTTGTGCTTGAGCAAAAGGGGGATTATGAGGCGGCGGAAAGGGTCTTTCGCAAACTCGCGTATCTGTATCCCGGCAATGCAGATGCATGGAACAATGCCGGTGTCGCGCTCATGAACCTTGGGAATCACCGCGAGGCCGTCAAGTGTTTTGACAGCGCCCTCGCAATAAATCCGAGCCATGTCGGCGGATGGTCTAATAAGGGAATTGCGCTCAGAAATCTCGGCGATCACCACGAAGCAATCGAATGCTACAAGAAGGCGCTCGATCTGGACCCGGAGCGCGCAGGGGCATGGTCGAGCATGGGAGTCGCGCTTACGAAACTCGGGAGAAATCGTGAGGCCGCGGAATGCTACGATAAGGCGATTAAACTCAGACCCGGTCGTGCTGAGGCGTGGAACAACAAAGGCGCGGCGCTCGCAAGAATAGGGAAACACCGCGAAGCCATGCAATGCTACGACAAAGCCATCAGATTGGACCCGAACCATATCGAGGCTTGGAAGAACAAGGGCGCCGCTCTCACCAGGCTTGGCAATTTTGTAGAGGCCGCCAAATGCTACGGGAAAGTCGTGGAAACAAAGCCGCATGATTCCGAGGCGTGGTACAGCATGGGCGTTGTCCTCGCAAAACTTGGAAGAACCCAGGAAGCCGCGAAATGCTACGAAAAAGCCGTCAAGACGAACTAGTGGCAGATCAAGTTAATTCTGTTGGTACTTGTAGGGACACGGCGCGCCGTGCCCCTACGAAGAACCGCGCGTCAATACCCAAAGATATTGTCATGACATGATACCAGTATGACGTTTCCTAAATAACATGGCATTGATTCGGCGATGTTCCCCCCTTTGCAAAGGGGGGATTTACCTTTCGCCTTTCCGCTACAATAGCGGCGCTGCGAGTCTCACGACTCCCTCGCACAAATCGCGTATCGTGCCGGCGGGCTTTACACCACTTCGTGTATTGCTCATGGTGGCCTCAACCCACGCTTCAGTCGCGCGGACTTCCGCCTCGCCGTATGCGAACATCGCCACCTCGTAGTCAAGGAAGAGGCTGCGTATATCCATGTTAGCGGACCCGATCATGGCGAGTTCGTTGTCCATAAGCAGAACTTTCGCGTGCATCATGCCGTCCGCGTAAAGAAGCACCTTGCCGCCTGCCGCCTGCACTTGTCGCAGATAAGTCCCACGCGCAAGGTCGGCCATCGGATGGTTCGATTTCTGCGGCACTAAGATGCGGACGTCGATCCCTCGATGCACTGCAAGTGTCAGCGCCTCGAGCAATGCCTCATCCGGAATGAAATAGGGTGTGACTACCCAAAGGCGCTTCTGTGCCGCGAACATCGCCGAAAGAATCGCGTCGTAGAGAGGGTCTCCAACGACGTCGGGCCCGGAGGGCACAACCTGCACAACCGAGCCGGCGGCTTCGGGAAGAGAGCAGGCCATTTCAGAATCGGGTCCGATGCTTTCTCCGCTTGCAAATTCCCAGTCGGAGCGAAATATCTCCGCATAATGGCTGACAGCGGGCCCTTCAAGCACAAACGAAAGATCGCGCCACCGTCCTGTCCTGGGTGTCGGACCAATATACTCTTCGCCGATGTTCGCGCCGCCTGCCATCACGCATCGCCCGTCCGCTATGATGATTTTCCGATGGTTGCGGAGGTTCGTTCTGCCGCGAAATGGACGATGGATAACCGGTATAAAGAACGCAACCTTGCCGCCCAATTTAACGAGCGGAGAGAGAAAGTGCCTGCTCGTATGCAGCGAGCCGACGCCGTCCATTAGTAGCCTGACCCGAATCCCTTCGCTGGCGCGTCGCGCCAGCCGGTCGACAATTTCTCTGCTCACTTCATCTTCCTGCAAGACGTAAGTTTGCACGTAAACGGAGTGCGATGCCTCCTCGATAATCCGGACCAGACGCGCATATCCTTCCTCTCCGGTCCGGCAAAGCGAAACCCGGTTGCCGATTGTCGCGCCCGGAATGCCGTACGTCCGCAGCAAGCGGTCAATGAGACATGCCTCGGGCAGCGGTCGCACAACGCTGTCGGGGAGCCGGATGTTGGCCTTGCTGTCGGCCACACGCTGCATCTTCCTGCCCCCGAACATCAGATAGAGCGGTACGCCGACGTAGGGGAACAGCACGATCACCAGCAGCCATGCGACTGCGCCCGCAGGAGAACGCCGCTGCCGCAGCACATGAGCCACGACCACGACGGCCATGACGAAGCCGACAATCAGCGCCAGCTCGGTCGTGAAAAAAGAAATTATCCGGCGAGTCAGATCTTCATTATTCACTTTTCAGCCTTTTTGACCCAATATCTGAAGCAATCGCAACTATACATGACGCTAATAGTTCTTGCGCATGCTCTCGAGCCATTAACATCTGTCATTCCCGCGAAAGCGGGAATCCATGATAAACGCGGCATGGAACGTGCGCAACCATTTATGACGCTGCATATAACTCCGCCGCAGACGCGGTTGGGTGCTACGTTCTTCACGCCCCTCCAGTATAACCCCTCTCTCTCCTTCCTATTACGCAGCGCGTCCGCCCAAAAAGTTTTCCACCTGTTCCAGTGTCGGAATATCGCCCCATCCATTCATGCCTGAGCACATAAGAGCTGCCGCTGCATTCGCGAAACGAGCCGTGCGCTCGATGGGCCAACCCTTCAAGTGACCATACAAATACGCTCCCTGGTACACACCTCCTGCTCCCGTCGTGTCAACCGCATCGATCTCGAACCCCGGAGCGCTGACGATCCCTTGTCGCGTGATAGTAACGCTTCCTTCTTTCCCTCGCGTGACGCCGACGAGCTTGAGATCATATTTTTTCAGCAGACGTTCGGCGGCGGCAACAGGGTCTTTTTCATCGACGAGTTCACAGCCGATTTCGCGCGCGGGGATGAATATGTCGGCCATTTCCAAAACCTCTTCGAGTCCGGGAAACAATGCGTCTGCATCGACCGAAACAGGCACACCGGCCTCTCTTGCAGCCTCGCACGCGGCTATCACTGCCGGCGTATAGATGTCCACGTGCAGCAGCTTGGCTGATTTGACGGCATTCAAATCAACTGTGTCAGCCGGAACGGATAATCCGCAGCCGGGATTGAAAGCGATCGAGCGTTTCTTTGTCGCAGCGTCGACCAGCACGATCGAGAACGGTGTCGAATCACCCTCGGAGAGCCGAAGTGAATTCGTTTCTATTCCCTCCACCTTCATACCGTCGGCGATAAAGCGTCCATACTCGTCATCTCCGAGCATTCCCATATAGTTCGTCTTCATCCCAAGTCGCTGGAGCGTCACCAAAGCATTCCCGACCGGTCCTCCATGATGCTTATGGAAGTCGAGCACCAAAACCGTCTCGTCTATTTGGGGAATACTTGTAACTGTCGCTTTCAAATCCACGACCGCGAGACCAACCCCCACAACGTCAACTGCCATATACTCCTCCTTCGCTTCACTTATTGTTTCTCAATCGCTCCGCCGCTTTCTCAACTGCCGCGACGGCATCCGCGTCGTTTTCCCACTGATTGAACATCTCCGGCGTGATCGTCAGTTCATGGGCTGCATCCCCAAGCATCTGGTACAGGCCGCCGATCTTGCATTCCTTGTGGCGGCCGCACTTGAAACACGGAGGAACCCGCGACTGGAACCGTACGACGTCAATTACGTTGACCTCAAAATTGCGGAGCATTCTCTGGAACTGTTTTTCGGAGGCATCGAGCATCATCCCTCCGCCCACCACCAGCACGAAAGGCTTTCCTGCTATGGGAATGCTCACATGTCGATATCCGAAGAATCTTTCGACAAAACTCGTCGCCATCGTGTTTATCGAGTCGAAATATACCGGCGCGCCCACGACAACGGCGTCAGCCTCCTTGATCTTCCGATAATAAGGCAACAGGTCATCCTTCAACATGCAGACTTGTGGCCGCGCACACAGATGCACACAGCCTTTGCAGCCTGAATAGCTCAGCCCCGCGAGCTTGACAAACTCCGTCTCCTGCCCGCTTTTGTTGAGGATTGCCTTCACCATACGGTCGACGTTTCCCTCACGGCCCACCGCGCCCGCGCTGAATCCTATGACTTTCATTCCTAATCCTTTCTCCTTTCGGGAAGCAATGCTCTCATTTTGGTTTGAATACAGGATACTCAATACTATCATCTGTATTTAAGATTGTCGAGAACGCCGGCAGTCACGTCTTCTTGCGAATTCGCCCGCCGGCCCCTGTTACACAACAATGAAAGAAATTCTAACGCTTTCATAACGGGAGCACAGAAAAAGAAAACTGTTCATTCGTGATTCGCATAATTCGTGGCATTCGTGATCCAACTCTTCTTCTCCATCTGCGTAATTCGTCTCGCGCCTTGCGCGATTCGCGATGACATTCGTGTTCCCAAAGTTTCTTCTTCTTTTTGGTCGCGTCTCTACCCTCTGCGGTAAGAAAAGCCATTTTGGTCGGCGCTGATTGGCTAAAGCTTCATAAAACGATATAATGAGCTCGTAAGATTCGGGAGGCATGATGATTACCGGGAGATGTAGCCGCGCGAAGCGTGGAGTCAGAAGTACAGGGTCAAAAATCGCTGGACCGTAGACTGTGAACCGTAGACCGTAGAGAGCGATGTATAAAGAAAACATCTTTGCCATTCTGAGCAAAAGCGTCATTCTGGGCGCAATCACGATTCTTGTATGTGCGGCCGCGGTCAGCGCGGAGGACTTGCCGCAGCCGACGGCGAGTTCCGCTGCCATTTCGGAGAACAAGAAGGTTCTCACCAACTTCATCGGCGAGAGTGGCAAGCTGAACATAGAGGCCGTCGTGAAGCACTTCGAGGACTTGTATCGTTCCGACAGCAGTATGTCGCAAGTCGAGTTGACAACCGTCAAGCCGAGCAACCAGAGAACACTTCGCATGCAGGTATGGACGCAAGGTAAAGAGAAAGTGCTTATCGTTATTCAAGCGCCGGCCCGCGAAGAGGGCACGGCAACACTCAAGGTGGAGAAGAACCTTTGGAATTACCTGCCGCGGATCAAACGCACAATCCGCATACCTCCCTCGATGATGCTTGCCTCGTGGATGGGAAGCGATTTCACGAACGACGATCTTGTAAAGGAATCGTCTCTGACCGAGGACTACACGTATGAACTGGTCGGCCGGTCGGAGAAGCCGGATGGCTGGCTTGTCAAGTTCGACGCCAAGCCGGACACGGTCGGCCTGTGGAAGCGATTCGAACTCATTGTCTCGGCCGATGGGCAGATTCCAGTCGAAGCGCGGTACTACGACCGAAAAGGGCGATTGGCAAGAACACTCTACTGGACCGACGTGAAGGAGTTCGACGCGCGCCGAATTCCATCGCGCCTCACGTTGATCCCGGAAGACTCTGAAGGTCACAAGACCGAGTTGGTCTATCTGAATATTGACTTCGATGTCGAAGCGCCGGACAGCATGTTCAGCCTCTCGGCGCTCGAACAGAAACGCTGAGGAGAACAGTCGCGCATATTCGGGGACACCATGCCGCATGGTGTCCCCGAATATGCGCGGTATGGTGTCCCCGAAATAAGCGCCGAAATGTTTGCATCAAAATGAGGTCGGCATGAGCCGCAGCACATTGCGCATCGCATGGCGGAATCTAGGGCGCAACAAACGGAGGACTCTTCTCGCCATCGGCGCCATCGCCCTCGGGCAGGCTACGCTCGTTTTCGTAAACGGCTTGATGGCCGGCTCGTTCAACAACATGATCAAAGCTGTGACGGGTCCGCTTGTCGGCCACGTCCAGATTCATCATCGGCAGTGGCGAGAGGAGCGCGCGATTGACCTGACCATTGACAATGTCTCGCGGCTGAGCGCCGAAATACGAGCGCTTCCGACCGTGAAGAGCGTTCTGCCCCGCATCTACGCCCCCGCGCTTTCAGCAAGCGGCGAGCAGAAAGACCAGCCCGCCGCCGCCGAGCCTGCGGTGATTGTGGGAGTGGACGCTGAGGGGGAAGCGGGAAAAGGCGGCCTGTTGGAATCGCTCACGCCGGATGAGCTTCCGCGCGAGCAGTCGGTCGTGATCGGTGAGGCGCTCGCGAACAGGCTGTCCATAGCGCCCGGCCAGTCCATTGCGATAATCGGGCAGGATGCAAATGGGTATCCGGTGAGCGACCTGTTCCATGTGAGGGGCATTGTCAAGAGCAGCGTGGATATTGTGAAGACGATGGGCGTGGTCATGTCCATCGCCGATGCGTCGAAACTACTCGATATGCCGGACAAGGCCCACGAGATCATCGTACACGGAGAAGACTACAACCGGGCCGAGGCTTTGGCCGCCCTCATCGCGCAACTGCCGGCGCTCGCCGGCGCCGAGGTAGTGTGGTGGAGGGAATCACTCCCTGAGTTGGGCACACTGATTGATCTCAAGGGGTGGTTTGACCTTATCTTTTTGGCGATAGTGTTTGTCGCCGCCGCTGCCGGCATCGCAAACACCGCGACCATGTCCACGTTTGAGCGCACGCATGAGTTCGGTATGCTGCTTGCCGTCGGAGCCCGTCCCAGGCGGATCGTATCGATGGTGATTATCGAATCAATCGTCGTCGGATTGGTTGGGGTGGCTATCGGGTCGGTCATCGGCGCCGCCATTGTCATGATTACCTCGCGCACCGGCATTGATTACGCCGCGCTCGGAGGCATTCGCGCCGATGACATAGCATTCAGCGGCCTGAGTCTTTCATACGTTATCTATCCGATCCTCGAGGCGCGCCATATTGTTTTCGGTGTGCTCGCCGTAACGGCGACGTCGGTGATCGCCTCGGTATGGCCTGCCGCGCTTGCCTCGCGGCTCGAGCCTGTGAAGGCCATGAACCTATGATTCGCTCGGTATCAGCCAAATATGCGATGCGGAGTCTGCTCAGCCACCCGATGAGGTCCATCCTCTCGATGACCGGCATTGGCGTGGGGTGCGCGATGGCCCTTTTCGCCACTTCATACGTCGGTGGCGAGGCCGAGTGGCAGATACGAGCGGTCTCTGAGAGCGGGGCTGGTCACATCAGCATTGTGCCCAACGGATGGATCGAGAAGCGTGAGAACTCGGTGCGACTCGCGGATTGGGAACACGCGCTTGAGGCGGCGCAGTCTCTGCCCGGTGTGAAAGCGATCACGTTTCGCGCCCGCGCGAACGGTCTCCTCGCTTTCGGAAATCGGACGGCCGGCGTCGAGGTCACCGGCGTGGACCCGGAGAGGGAGTCCCGCTCGAACCGCATCGTTTACAAGGCCAAACTGGAAGGGCGATACTTGCGACCGGACGATTCAGGCGTTGTCGTGATTGGCCGAACGCTTGCCGGGAGGCTTGACGTGGGATTAGACGATGATCTCTATGTCACGATGGCCGGCCGCGACGAGATACAGAGCGCAATGCTCAGGATTGTGGGTATTCTCGAAACAGGCAGCCGGGACATCGACGCCGCCATTTGTCATGTGACGCTCCCGGATATCGAACGAATGACCGGCTACACAGGCCCGGGCGAAATCAGCATTCTCCTGACAGACTACAGGTTGATCGAGACTGACCGGAAAGACCTCGCCGCGAGACTCTCCGGAAGCAATACGGTGATTACTTGGGAAGATTCCAATCCGGGCCTCGCCGCGAACGTGAAAGGCGATACGGTGTTCATGAACGCTTTGGCGGGCATTATAGTGATTGTCGTCGCTCTCGGGATTGCCAGCGCACAACTGACCACGGTGCTTGAGCGTCGCCATGAATTCGCGATCCTGTCCGCCCTGGGCATGAGAGGCGGCCAGGTAGTCGGTCTCGTCGCGCTCGAGGCGCTTGCCGTCGGAGTGGCAGGGGCGCTTGTCGCACTCGTGCTTGGCGGCCCTCTAACGTACTACCTTTCCACGCATGGCATCAATTTCGCCTCGCTTATCGGAGAAGGATTCGGCAACGTGCTGCTTGATCCACGTATGTATTGTGTGTTTGGCCCATGGCTCATCTGGTATGCTTTGGCAATCTCGGTAACGGCGACGGCGCTCGTCTCGGTGTATCCGGCGTGGCTCGCCACAAGGGTTGATCCGGCCGAAGCGATGAGGAAAGTGTGAAATGAATGATTCCATGAACGAAATCCTTGTCTCGGCGCAGGACGTGAGCAAGGTGTACAAGACGGGTAACATCGAGACACCCGCGTTGAGAGGAGTCACGCTCGACGTGAGGCATCGTGATTTTCTATCGATCGTCGGCCCGTCCGGAAGCGGGAAGACAACGCTGCTCAATCTTATTGGCGCGCTCGATTCGGTGACCCGCGGCCGTCTCACGGTTCTCGATCAGGATATCTCGGCAATGAGCAAGCGCGAGCGGGCCGATTTGCGGCTGCGCTCGCTCGGCTTCGTGTTCCAGGCGTACAACCTTCTGCCTGTGCTGACCGCCGTTGAAAACGTCGAGTTCGTCCTGGAACTGCAAGGCGTAGGAGACGAACGCCGGAAGCGTGCCCGCCAAATTCTCGAACAACTGCATCTCTCCGAGCTTGCCGACCGGCGCCCGACCGAGCTTTCCGGCGGCCAGCAACAGCGTGTCGCAGTCGCGCGCGCGGTCGCCTCGAGGCCGAGACTGGTGCTCGCCGATGAGCCCACGGCGAATCTTGACGGAGAAAACGCGGAGAATCTTCTTAGAATGATGCGCGACCTCAACGAACGCGACGGGATCACGTTCATTTTCTCGACGCATGACCCGCGCGTTATCTCGTACGCGCATCGAGTGGTGACGCTCGTTGACGGACAGGTCGTCAACGACGAGAGGAAGAATTCCTAGCGGGAGATGTGGCCGTGCGAAAATCGTCATTCCTGCGAACGCGGGAATCCATTTCAAGTTGCCCAAACCGAAAAACATGGGTTCCTATTTTTGCGGGAATGACAGAACTCGCGAAACGCAGTACCGGTGTCAGATGCTTTGTGGTATTCTTCTTCGCGTTTTGGTTCGTCGCCATTCCCCTTACTGCCTCGGCGCTCGAGCTCTGGTCTGATGCGGCGAGCGGCGAGCAGGTCAACCTCGACATCGCGTTGAAAACCAGTTCGTTGCTTTCGCATGCGCCGGACGATCCGTTTCTGTTTCCCGAGCGCGAAACCGCGCTCGAATTGGTCCGTCTCCGGCTTGGCCTTCGAACGAAGCATGACGAATCGATAAACACTGAGTTTGCTTACGAACAGCGGGCTCGCTGGAGTTCCGATGTCGCCGGAATTACCGTCGGGGGTGTTTTGCCGTCGGAGGCGGAGGCGTCTTTCCGCCTCGCTCAACTCGATTGGCAGTTGGCCGAAGGAGAGAGATCTTCGTATCGGCACGAGATTGATCGCGCGTTGGCGGCGCTGCATCCAGGTTGGGGAGAGGTTACAATCGGAAGACAGGCCATCGGGCTGGGCCGCGGCGTGCTATTTGGGGCCGTCGACCTCTTCGCTCCCTTTTCGCCGACGGAGGTGGACCGCGAATGGCGGAGGGGAGTCGACGCGATTCGGGCCGAATATCGCGTATCGGATAGAAGCTCGCTGGAAGTGCTTGCGGCGTTCGGCGAGAGTTGGGACGAATCGGCGGTGCTCGGCCGGTTGCGAGGCTACGTCGGCGAGTTGGATGGCGAGATCATCTTCGGCAGGAGGGCGGAGGACGAAATGGTAGGCGGAACATTGTCCGCCGTCATTGGCGAGGCCGAGATGCACGCCGAACTCGCTCTGTTCGATACACCCGAGGAACAACCGGACGGCGGCCTGTTCGGAAACGATCGGCTTGTCGGGAAAGCCGTTTTCGGGGGCTCCTACACATTCGACGTGGGAAATGGACTCACTCTTCTCGGCGAGTGCCACTATTCAGGCTTCGGAGTAAAGGATATCGAAGACGCACAGGCGCGGCTCCTTGAACCGGTCTTCCAGCAGCGGTTTCTTCGCGGCGACACTCAGATTCTCGGCCGGCATGCGCTCGCGCTCCGATCAACATATCCGTTCACGAACGTCTTTAGCGGCGGCTTGCTCATTCTCATGAGTCCTGTGGATGGATCGGGCCTGGTCTCTCCATCCGGCGTTTGGGACTTGACGCAGAACGTCACCTTGTCGGCGACGATTTTCATTCCGTGGGGCGAGCAACCGTCCACCGGCCGACTCAAGAGCGAGTATGGCTCTAGCCCCGCCAGTCTCTTCCTTCAACTCAGCGCGTATTTCTGATTCCAGTGACGCATCGCCGATATCTGTCCTACTCAATATCAAAATCACGCATTCTTGTCGTCATTTTCTTTTCTTCTTCTTTCCCCAAATCCGTACTACTCAGTTTTGTTTCCTCTCTTTCTTCTTCTTTCCCCTAAAAATACGTGTAATTCCTGTAATTCGTGGTCAAAGGTGCCTTTTTTGTTTCTTCTTCTTTCTCTTTCCCCAAATCCGTACTACTACATTGTATTTTCTTTAATTTTTGTCGTGATTTTCATGAACATGAGGGCATAACTCATTGTTATTAAACGGATTCGAGCTTTAGCGCGAATGACAAAAAGAAGGAGTTCATTCGTGTAATTCGCATAATTCGTGACATTCGTGATCCAAGCTTCTTCTTCATC